>NZ_JAMBPS010000062.1:0-39382 GCF_024206515.1 Paraburkholderia sp. CNPSo 3281
ACGGCGGGCGGCGCGTCGTGGGTCTCGCTGCACCACGGCGGCGGCGTGGGCATGGGCTTCTCGCAGCACTCGGGCGTGGTGATCGTGGCGGACGGCACGCAGGCGGCGCACGAGCGTCTGGGCCGCGTGCTGCACAACGATCCGGCCACGGGCGTGATGCGCCACGCGGACGCCGGCTACGAACTCGCGCAGCAAACGGCGCGCGAGGCGGGTCTCAAGCTGCCGATGCTCGGCCGATGAGCGGCGCGACGCCGCCGTTCAAACGCGGCGGCGTCACGCTTGCGAGCGCTCGCTCAGAGCGTTTCGGGCAGCCGGTGTGAGTCGTTGTCTACGCAACAGACCAGCACCTCGGCATCCTCGGCGCCCGTGCTCAGATACACGTGCCCCACGGCACTGTCGAAGTAGAGGCTGTCGCCGGGCGACAGCCTGAAGACAGTGCCGTTTTCAAAATGCAGTTCCAGCTCCCCGCCCAGCAGGAACAAAAACTCCTCGCCGCTGTGGCGGATGTAATCGGGAAACGCGTCCATCGTGCGGGCGTGGATGCGTCCGCGCATCGGCACCATGCGCTTGCCCGTGAGGTCGTTGGCGATCATGCCGTACTCGTAGTTCGGCGTGTCGTAAATCATCTGCTTGCCCGCGCGCGTGAGCGACGGCTTCATCGGGCCGGCCGCCTTGCGCTTCCTGCGCCCGAAAATCGTGTCGAAGTCCACGTTCAGCGCGTGCGCGAGCGCCGCGAATTTGTCATAGGTGAGCGCAATGTCGCCGCGCTCGGCCTTCGAAATCGTCGAGACGGCGATGCCCGACAACTCCGATAGCTGCATCAACGTCAGCTCGCGCGCCTTGCGCGCCTCGCGCAGACGCGCGCCGACGGCCGCGTGATCGATTTCCGTTGCCGCCTGTCCGGTTGCCTGCCGGGTTGCCTGTCCGGTTGCCTGCCCGGTTGCGTGATTTTGTGCTGCGCTCTTTGCCATGGAAGGGACGGTTCCCGGTTACGGGTTTTGTCGTATACGAGAAATGATTTTTTCTCGTATATGATAACTCGCATCTCGACTCCCTTTTGAAGGAGCAGCGTCGTGGCCTCAATTGCACTGGGAAAAACGGGTCTTTCGAAGGGCCAGGTCATTGCCGCGACGACGCTGGGCACGGCGCTCGAGTACTACGACTTCACGATCTATAGCTTCTTCGCGATCCAGATCGGCAAGCTGTTCTTTCCCTCTGCCTCGCCGGTCAACCAGTTCCTCCTTTCCATCGGCCTGTTCGGCGTGGGCTTCGTGGTGCGTCCACTCGGCGGCATCGTCATCGGCGCCTATGCGGACCGCGCCGGACGCAAGCGCGCCATGGTGCTCACCATCATGCTGATGGCGCTGAGCTGCGCGCTGATCGCCTGCGCGCCGCCGTACGCGGTGGCCGGCATCGCCGCGCCGCTCATCGTGCTTGCGGCGCGCCTGATCCAGGGCTTCGCGGCGGGCGGCGAGTTCGGCCCCGGCACGACGCTGCTCGTCGAATATGCGAGCGATCAGACACGCGCGTTCTTCGCAAGCTGGAACTTTGCGGCGACGGCGCTGGGCCTTGCGCTTGGCGCGACGGTCGCCACGCTCGTGAACGTGCTGCTGCCCAAGGAGGCGGTCGACAGCTGGGGCTGGCGCGTTCCGTTTCTCGTGGGCATCGTGGCGGCGCCCGTGGGCATGCTGATTCGCCGCCGCCTCGAAGAAACGCTGAGCGCGGCGCCGGCGCACGGCGCGCCCCGGAGCGGCGCGCTGAAGGCGGCGCTCACCACGCATCTGAAACTCACCATACTCGGGACGTTCGCTGAACTCGGCGGCTCGGTGTCCATCTACATCACGGCGTTTTTTCTGCCGAATCACGCCGTGCGCGTGTTGCATCTTTCCTCCACGGCGGCGGTCACGTCGGGTGTGGTCAGCTCGCTCGTGCTGTTCATAGCCGCGCCGCTCGTGGGCAAGCTCGCCGACCGCTACACCCGCAAGCGCGTGCTCGTGATCTCGCGCGTCGTGCTGCTGCTCAGTGTGTATCCGGCGTTCGCATGGCTTTCCGCCGCGCCTTCCATGACGCTGCTCTGCGCGGTGTCCGCCTTCCTCTCCGTGTTCGTGGCGGGGCAGGTCGTGCCTGTGCTCGTGATGATCCCCGAACTCTTCCCACGCGAAGTACGCGCCACCGGCATTGCGCTGACCTACGTCGTGAGCGCCTCGATCTTCGGCGGATTTTCGCCACTTGTGGCAAGCTGGATCGTTGCGCGCACAGGCAACCCGCTCGCGCCCGCCTGGTATGTGGCGGCTGCCTGCGCCATTTCGCTGATCCCGCTCGTCTGGCTGCGCGACCGTACCGGCGAGGCCATCGGCTAAACACCCCTTCATCAGGAAACCGAACGATGTCTGATAAGACCGCACTGGTCAGTCTGTCCGCCGTCGAACTGCGCCGCCTGATCGGCGCGAAAGCCATTTCGCCCGTTGAACTGCTCGATGCGTGCATCGAGCGCATCGAAGCCGTGAATCCAGCCGTCAACGCGATTACGGCGACGTGTTTCGACGCTGCGCGCGAAGCGGCCAAAGCTGCCGAGCAGGCCGTCATGGACGGCAAGCCGCTCGGGCTGCTGCACGGCTTGCCGCTCGGTGTGAAGGATCTCGAAGACACGCAGGGCCTGCTCACGACCTACGGCTCGCCGATGTCGCGCGGCCACGTGCCTTCTCGCGACGTGGTGCTCGTGGAGCGCCTGCGCGCGGCGGGCGCGATTCTCGTGGCGAAGACGAATGTTCCAGAGCTAGGCGCGGGCGCGAATACGCGCAACCCGGTATGGGGTGCAACAGGCAATCCGTTCAACCCCGCGCTGAATGCGGGCGGTTCGTCGGGCGGTTCGGCAGCGGCGCTCGCGTGCGACATGCTGCCGGTTTGCACGGGCTCCGACACCGGCGGGTCGCTGCGCATTCCCGCGGCGAAGTGCGGGGTAGTGGGCTTCCGTCCTTCACCGGGGCTCGTGCCCAATTCGCGCCGCCTGCTCGGCTGGACGCCGATCTCGGTGGTCGGGCCGATGGGGCGCGACGTCGCCGAAACGGCGCTGCAACTCGCGGCAACCGCGGGCGAATCGGCCGGCGATCCGCTGAGCTATGCCGTGGATGCCAACGCGTTCGCCTTGCCAGCGCACATTGATCCGTCGACGCTGCGCATCGGCTATACCGAAGACTTCGGCTGCTGCGATGTCGACCCGCAGATTCGCGCTGTATTCCGCGCGCGCATAGCGGAACTCAAACGCATCGTCCATACGTGCGAGCCGGTGGAGTTCGATCTTGGCGACGTGCATCGCTGCTTTGACGTGATTCGCGCGGAGAGCTTCGTCGCAGGCCTGCATAGCGCCTATACGCGTGACCCGAGCGCGCTTGGTCCGAACACGAGCGCGAACTACGAAATGGGCGCGAAGATGTCGCTCTCGGACAGCGCGTGGGCGCAAGCCGAGCAAACGCGCATCTTCCAGCGCTTCCAGAGCGCGTTCGCGCGCTACGACGTGATCGTTTCGCCCACCACGCCGGTGACGCCGTTCCCGTGGACCGAACTTTATGCGGCACAGATCGACGGCCGCGCGCAAGAGAACTACTACCGCTGGCTCGCGCTCACGTACGTCGTTACGCTCACCACGCATCCTGCGCTCGCGCTGCCATGCGGCGTCGATCACGCGGGCATGCCGTTCGGACTCCAGATCGTAGGTCCGTTCCGCGGCGACCTGAAGACGCTCGCGGTCTCGCAGGCGCTGGAAACGGCGTTTTCGGCGTATCCTCTTCTGCGTCGTCCGCGCCCCGATCTCGCGCGCCTGACGCAAGCCAATCCGGCGCTGACGTCCATCGTCACGGCGCCTCCCATTTACGACCCAGCCGGTAGCGACGCTGCCGGCCTATCGGCGGTATGAACATGAGCAACGACATCCAAAGACTGCAAACCAACGCGCGCATGAGCCAGGTGGTGGTCGCCAATGGCGTGGTGTATCTCTCGGGCCAGGTGCCCGATACCGCAGGCGCGCCGATCGAAGTTCAGGCTACCGAAATCCTCACGCGGATCGACAAGCTGCTCGCATCGGCGGGCGTGGACAAAACGCGCGTGCTGACCGCAAACGTGTGGCTGAGCGACCCGAAGCATTTCGAGGCGTTCAATGCCGTATGGGACGCCTGGGTTCCGCAGGGGCACGCACCCACGCGCGCCTGCGTGCAGGCCTTGCTGATGCGCCCGGGCCTCGACGTCGAAGTGGCCGTCACCGCGCTCGCCTGAGTGCCTTCGAGCCAGGAACATTGCGTGATGAAATTCGATTCGGTCGTGCTTGGCGGCGGTATTGTCGGCGTTTCCGTGGCCTTGCAGTTGCAGCGGCGCGGCCTCTCGGTCGCGCTCGTGGACCGCAGGGCGCCAGGCAACGAAACATCGCACGGCAACGGGGGATTGATTCAGCGCGAGGGTGTCTACCCCTATGCGTTTCCGCGTGAGCTTGCGACGCTGCTGCGCTACGCACGCAACCGCTCGACGGACGTGCGCTATCACCCAGGCGCGATGCCGAAGCTGCTGCCTTTTCTCTATCGCTACTGGCATCATTCGCGCGCCGACCGGCACGCCGAGATCGCTCGCGCGTATGCCATGCTCATCGAGCATTGCGTGACCGAGCATCGCGCGCTGATCGAGGCGGCGGGCGCACAGGCGCTGTTGCGCACCAACGGCTGGATGAAGGTGTTTCGCAGCGCCGCCGCCATGGACGCCACGGTGGCCGAGGCGCAGCGCTGGCAGCGCGAGTACGGCGTGGGCCACGAGGCACTGGACGCCGCGGCGCTGCGCGCCGCCGAGCCCGCGCTCAGCCACGCGCTGGTGGGCGGCGTGCGCTACACCGATTCCGATTCGGTTAGCGATCCGAAGGGATTGGTGACGGCCTATTCGAGGCTCTTCGAGCAGCTAGGCGGCCGCGTGCTGATTGGCGACGCGGCGACGCTCGAGCCGTCGTGGCGCGTCATGACACAAGATGGCCCCGTGCTGGCGAAGTCGGCCGTCATTGCCATGGGGCCGTGGTCGGGTGATCTCACGGCGCGGCTGGGCTACGAATTGCCGCTCGCCGTGAAACGCGGCTATCACATGCATTACGCGCTGACGAATGGGGCGAAGCTGAACCACCCGGTGCTCGACGCCGAAGCAGGCTTCCTGATTACGCCCATGGTGCGCGGCACGCGCCTCACGACTGGCGTCGAACTCGGCTTGCGCGATTCGCCGAAAACGCCCGTTCAGCTCGAAGCCGTGGAGCCGCTCGCGCGCAATATCTTCCCGCTGGGTGCGCGGCTCGATGCCGAGCCGTGGCTGGGCCGCCGCCCCTGCACGCCCGACATGATGCCGATCATCGGGCCTGCGCCGAAGCACGACGACCTGTGGTTCGCTTTCGGTCACGCACACCACGGTCTCACGCTCGGCCCGGTCACGGGGCGCCTGATCGCGGAAATGATGACGGGCGCGCCGACGGTGGTGGACCCCCGGCCATTCCGCGTCGAGCGGTTCTGACTTGGCGCGCCCCGGCGCACGTGGTTAGAACCGGTAATTGAGCCCCGCGAACGCCGTGATCTCGCGGCGGCTCTCGGTGATCGGGCTGTCGGCGGCGTAATGCTGAAGGCGTCCGAACGTCGCGTTCACCGAACCGACCCAGTGCTTCGAGAAGTCGTGCGTCATGTAGAACGTCATGTGCAGATCGCGAATGCCCGCGCCCGGCGCATAGGCTGGCAAGCCGGATGCCGCGCTCTCGTCCGGCGTCACGCCGAATAGCGTGCGCGTGTAGACGCCGTTGGCCCACGTGAGCCCCGGTCCCACGGAAAACAGCCACCCCGTCAGCGGCAGCGACACATAGAGGTCCGCCGTTGCCGTCGTACCTTGCCCGTGGCCGCTGATGTCCTGATACATCGCAACGGCGCCCGTGAACGCCCACAGCGTGTAATCGGCGAAGAGGCGCAGCTTCGGGCCGTCATCGACATTGCTCAGGCCGTGCAGATGCGGGTCGTCCGACACGGTGCGCGACTGGAAGTCGAAGCTCAGCGAAGCGCCCACATGGTAGTTCTCCGCTGAAATCACGTTCACGCCCAGCACGTCCGGCCCTTGCGAGAAGAAGCGGTCGCGGTACGAGATGTCGAGCGACGGGAACGGATAGACCTTCATGTGGCGCGCGCCCGGATACTCGGGCGCGAAATAGGCGCCCGGACCGATCGAGATTTTCCAAGGCGAGTCGGTTGTTGCGGTACTGGCGGTGTCGGTATCGGCCCATGCGTGCGAGGCCAGGGTCAGCGCGGCGACGCACGCCAGCCCTTTCGCTACTGCGGATTGCTTCACGTATTTTTCCTTCCCACTGCCGCCAGTTGGCGCAGACGCCGGGCGAGTGCCTTGGAGACGACCGGCGCGTCCTTCGCGCCGCGCGCGACTTCGCTTTCGCGCAGGAACAGGGCCGTTTCGCGCGCAACGATCTCGCGTTCGTTGTCCGAGGTGATCATGTGATACGAATCGTCGAGCCACAGCGTGCGCAGGAAGTTCGAGCCGATGCGGTCGATCACGTGGCGCGGGTTGCGCGGGCTCGACGTTTCGTCGTCGATCGCGTGGATCACGAGCGTGTCGTTTTCGATCGCGGCGACATCCTTGCGCGCCGCGCGTGCGAGGCGCAGCGCCTGATGCAGCGCGGGCAGCGCGATCGTCGAAGGGCCGACCTCGCTGAAATCGCTGCGCTGCATGGCGCGCGCGATTTTCTTGCGCAGCGCTTCGTTGCGCACGCCGAACGGTTCGGCCTCGCGATAGCGGTAGCGGTGGCGCAGCGGCGTGAAGTACGCCCAGTCGAGCAGGAAGCGATACCACGGGATCGCCCAGCCGTCGTAGGCGAGCGTGAGCGAGAGCAGCGCGAGCGACTGCGCGGCGGGCCGCTGGCGAATCAGGCGCAGCGCAAGCGCGCCGCCGATCGAAAGCCCGCAGATCGAGACGCGCTCGTAGCGCGCCGCCAGGGCGTCGAACTCGCGCGCGGCGTTTTCGACCCATTGTTCCATCGGCAGCTGGCCGGTGCCGGCGCTATAACCGTCGATGACGGGCGCGCATACCGTGAACCCTTCGCCCTGCAGATAGCGCGCGAGATAGCGCAGTTCGATCGGCGAGCTGGAAAGCCCGTGAAGCATGAGCACGGCGTGGCCGTCGCCTTCGCAGAAAAAGCGCGTGGACTGCACGGCTGTCGTTTCGGGAGCGGCCAGCTCCATGTCGAGCGTCGCCATGTCAGCTCTCCGTGCGCAGCACGAGAAAATCGCCCGCGTGAGTGGTGAAGCGTTCGCAGCTGCAATTGATGTGCCGGTACTCGCGCTTGTGCTGCTCGCTGCGCAGGCGCACGCGATGATGGCCCGGTGACAGGGCGTGCGTGAGGCGCTGCACGTCGTCGGGATGCAGCGCGTCGAAGAGCGGGCCGGGCGCGACTTCGGCGGCGGCCGGCAGCGCTTGCGACATGCTCTGTCCGACGCTTGCGCGCTGGGCGGCATTGCGCTCGAGCCCCTTGATGAGGATGAAGCCTTCGTGATGCTGCGCGAGATGCCGCAGCAGGCGATGCGTTTCATCGACGGCGCGGCGCGCCAGCGCGCGCTCGTTGTCGTGACGCAGCAGCATTTCGTAGCGCGACTGCGCGACCGAGGTGATCAACTGCGCGCGAAACTGCTCGCGCCGCAGACGCTCGATCAGCGTGATTACGATGATCGTGACGAGCGGATAGGACACCATCAGGATCACATCGGGCGTGTCGAGGAACGTAATGTAATTGTAGGGAGGCACGAACATATAGTCCGCAATGGCGAGACCCAGCACCATCACGGTCAGCGCAGGCGCGAGGCCAAGGAAGTATTCGACCAGCGAAGCGGCGATACAGAACGTCGTGCCCGGCATCATCGGGCCGAGCAGGGGATGCAGCGCGAAGCGGATGGCGCTCGCGAGCGCGAGCGCGCCAGCGGCAATGCACCACCGGCGCGGGCCTCTTGGCGCCCAGAGGCGGGCGTTACGAACTTTCATGGTTTCCCGGGTCGCCCGCCGCGTGACGGGCCGTCGCGCGCGTATTGCGCACGGGCAATCGCTGACGCTTTAGTTGTAAGCAGTGCAAGGAATTCGACAGGAACGGCAGAACGGCGCGGCGGTGACCAGCCTGTCACCGTCAGCGCTCTGACGATTTTTTCGAGTCCCGAATATTACCACTGTTTACAAACGTCGGATCGGCGATACGAGGCCGCCGGGAAACCGTCGCCGGATTCAGACGTCAGGATTCGACGTCGGCCAGGCTGAATATTCCGGTCTTGTCGTTATACGAAAAGATCTCGGCATAGCGGCCCCAGGCGATCACGGCGTCGAGCGTTTCCTGCGCGGCGTCGTCGGCAAGCAGGTCCTCCAGTTCCTGTTCGAAGCGCACGCGCGGGGCGCGATGTCCGGGGCGCTCGTTAAGCACCGTGCTGATCCGCGCGGCGAGCGGCACGTTGCGCAGCAGGTGTTCGGCGAACATCAGCTTGCGCTCCTGCGTATTGAATTCGTTGAAGGTCTTGCCCGCGTGCGTGAGCACCACGTCGCCTTCGCTGACCTCCGCAAAGCCGAGGTGCTGCAGCATTTCCGCGACCGGGAAGAGCTCGTTGATTTCCAGTTGCAGCGTTCGCGCGATTTCCGGCATGTCCGCGCGGCCGTTGTAGGGCGCGGCGGCCAGCGTTTCGATCAGGCCCGCCATCAGGTTGACCGACACGCCCGGCAGCGAGCTGCCCGGCTCGAGTTCGGGTTTCGCCGGCGCGCCCGCCTGGCGTGCGGTCATCTTTGCGTAGATGTCGTCGACGAGCTTGCGGAACACCGGGTCGAGACGATTGCGCGGATGCTTGAACGGCACCGGAATTTCGGCCACCACGCGGCCCGGGTTCGACGACAACACGAGAATGCGATCGCACATGAATACCGCTTCCTCGATATTGTGCGTGACGATCAGCACCGACTTGATCGGCAGGCGGCCTTGCGTCCACAGGTCGAGCAGGTCAGTGCGCAGCGTTTCGGCCGTGAGCACGTCGAGCGCGGAGAAGGGCTCGTCCATCAGCATCAGCGTGGGATCGACCACGAGCGCGCGCGCGAAGCCCACTCGCTGGCGCATGCCGCCCGAAAGCTCGCGCGGATAGGCGTTTTCGAAGCCGTCCAGACCGATCAGGTCGATGGCGGCGAGCGCGCGCTTGCGCCGCTCGTGCGGGCCAACGCCGATCGCCTCCAGTCCGGCCTCGACGTTTTGCAGCACCGTGAGCCACGGGAACAGCGCGAAGGTCTGGAACACCATCGCGACGCCTTCCGCCGGACCGCGCAGCGGCTTGCCGAGGTAGTTCACGTTGCCGCTGGTGGGCGGAATCAGGCCGGCGATGATACGCAGCAGCGTGGACTTGCCAGAGCCCGAGCGGCCCAGCAAGCCAACGATCTCACCTTCACGCAGCGTGACGTCCACGTCGTCGAGCACCAGTTGCTCGCTCGGGTTCTTGCCGAAACCGCGGCACACGTGCTGGACACACAGCACCTCCTGGCCGGTGCGGGGCTGCGTCTGCGGCATGTCGGGAGTGGTCGTTTTGAAGTTTTGCATGAGATTGATACTCAATCAAGACGAAGACAGGACTCGGCATACGCGTACAACAGCCGATTCATGGAGAAACGAAAAGCGCGTGAAAGGGAATGTTCAACTCACGGCCACGATCAGGGAAACGCCTCGCTTTTCCAACGATGGCGAATCTTCGTGACCGGAGTTTGGCAGAACTTAGGAAGACCGGGACTTGATCCGGCGCCACAGGTCTTTCCATGGGTGACGGCGAACGGGTTCGAGCGACAGCAGCGCTTCGTAGTGTGAGCGCGCCTCATTGACGTGAGGCAGATGCGACAAAAGCAGACCGAACATCATGATGTTTCTCCGGACGTCTGGCGTGTATGGGCGAGTGCAAAGCCCGCAGACGTTCGGTCGCCGCGCAGTCGGCGCGGTTGCATGGGTCTACGTGCTTTCCTCGGACAAGCTTGAAGGCAAGCGGTAAGGGCAACTGTCACTGTCGGGCATGTCGGCTCCTGTTCATGCTGGGCGCACGCCAGCGCCCCGGCGCAAAGCGGGTTACAGGCGAACGGCGGCCGCGAGCGCTAGCGCTCGCCGGGTCGCGCCAAGGCGAACGCGTGCGGAGCCCGCGTCGGCATGGCGCTATGGTTTGGGGTGCACGAAGGAAGACTGCTACGGCGCGCACCGTCTGCCTGCTGGCAGGACGGCGGCTCGGGAAAGGGAGCGGATGTCCTGCCGGTCAGGCAGCGAAACGATTCGAAGATCGACTACTACTACTGTCCAAGGCATCGGCCCCATTGAGAAGACGGGCGAATTCTAGTCTCGGTAAAAACACTAAGTCAACCAAAATTGCTAAGCAGAGCAGAGATTCAATTCTGAAGGTTGAAGAAACGCGGTTGAAAGAAATTGGAGTCTGCGGGGCTGTTGCTGGCAGGCCTCGTGTTTATGCTTTTTTTACTTGCTTTTTTATCTGCGTGCCCAATACAATCCGCCCCGTCATAGCAAAGGAGTCCTCCGTGGACGCATGTTCTAGTAGTGGAAGTCCGATGCCGGCCAGCGCCGGCAGCACAACCGCGAGATAGTCGCCGCAGGTTCACTCCTTCGCCGCTAACTCGCTTACGCCGGGTTAGCGCGCTTCGTTACCGACTGGTCTCAGTCGCCTTTGCGACCAGTCTCTCAGCAGCACGCTCCCTCTGATTGATTGCCATTTGCAAGCTTGCTTGCAGAAATGGCTGCGCTTTCGCATTTCGTCCGCTTATCGCAGCGGCCAACGCGGAGGGATGATGTTCGTCTTTCTCTTTCCTGTCTTTCAACTGCGCGCGTTGCGGGCTGTCTGCCGTCGCGCACGGGTTCTGGTGGCTGCAGCGGCGCTCGCCTGCCTGCACGGCTTCGCTTTCGCGGCTGCGGTTCGCGCCACGCCCGCCGGCGTGCGCCGCCGTTCGATGCACCTCGCACGCCGCGCGGCGCAGATGGCGGCACGCGGCGCGCTGCGCACCGTTCACGCGGGGCATCCGCTCACGCCCACGGGTTACGTGCTTCTCGGCGCGACCGTAGCGGCAGCCGCGCTGGTTTCGCTGCTGTGCGCGTCCGCGTCCGACCCTGGGCCGGAGCATCCTTTATGGCCGCGTTTGCGCTTCGCGTAGAAAACCTGCGCGCCGGACACAGTTTCATCAAGCTTCGCAGGCACGCTCTGCGTTGAATAGCGGACTCGTCCGCAACTTACTACAGCCCCACAAATACTATGAAAAAAATCCTCAAGAGCAGGCTGCTCGGTTCGCGCGGCCCCATTACGCTGAGCGCTGTCCTCTCGCTGGGCGTCGTGCCTGCCGCCTTCGCGCAGACCAGCGGCGAAAATGCGCCCGCTCAACCGGCTTCGCCTGCCTCACCGGCTTCGTCATCCGGCGCAGCGGATCAGCAACAAGCGCCCGCTGCCGATCAGAACGCCGCGGCGCCCACGGGCCTTTGGGAACGCTCGAACCTCTTTGGCGATATGGGCGGCTTGCGGCCCTGGCTCGCGCAGTACGGCTTGTCGTTCGGCCTGCAGGAAACCAGTGAGTACATGGGCAACGTGAGCGGCGGAACGAGTCGCGGAGGCGCCTATCAAGGCGTCACCGAATTCAGCCTCGGCATGGACACGCAGAAGGCGTTCGGTTTGCCTGGCGGCATCTTCAATGTGTCCGGCTTCCAGATTCACGGCACGAGCCTGACTGCGCGCAACCTGCAAACGCTGCAGAACGCGAGCGGCATCGAGGCCGATGCCTCGACCCGCCTGTGGGAGTTGTGGTACCAGCAGACGCTGCCCGGCGGCAAGGTCGACGTGAAGGTCGGTCAGCAAAGCCTCGACCAGGAGTTCATGGTCAGCCAGTACGCGAATACGTTCATGAACGCGACGTTCGGCTGGTCGGTGCTGCCGTCCGTCGATCTGCCTGCGGGCGGCCCAGCGTATCCGCTTTCGTCGCTCGGCGTGCGCGTGCGCGCTACGCCTACGGACGCGATTACCGTGCTCGGTGGTGTATTCGACGGCAACCCGGCGCCGGGCGAGGGCGACCCGCAAAAGCTCAACGCGAGCGGCACGAATTTCAACCTGGGCAACGGGGCTCTGGTGATCGGCGAAATTCAATATGCAATCAATCAGCCGCCCGCCAATAATTCGGATCCCAAACCAAGCGGAATGCCCGGCACCTACAAGCTTGGCTTCTGGTACAACAGCAATCGTTTTGCCGATCCGGCAACGGGCGTGACGGGCGTGGGCGGCCCGGTTAGCCATCATGGCAACTACAGCATCTATGCCGTGGCGGACCAGATGGTGTGGCGTCCGAGCGCCGATAGTCCGCAGTCGGTGGGGGTGTTCGCGCGCGTGATGGGCGCGCCCGGCGACCGCAACCTGGTGGACCTCGGGGTCAACGCGGGCGTGACGCTCAAGGCGCCGTTCAAGGGACGCGACAACGACGTGGCCGGCCTGGCGGTTGGCTACGCGCACATCGGCTCGCATGCGCAGGACTACGCGAGCGCCCAGGCGATCTCGACGCCCGGCTACCCGTCGCGCAGCGCCGAGACGGTTCTGGAAGCGACTTACCAGTATCAGATCGCGCCGTGGTGGCAATTGCAGGCGGACTTTCAGTACTTCTTCCGGCCGGCCGGCGGCATTCCGGACCCGCAGAATCCATCGCGGCGCATTGGCGACGAGGCGGTGCTCGGCCTGCGTACGACAGTCGCGTTCTGATTGGAAAACGCCGTTCCTGCCGCCGGATTGGCGGCGGCAGGAACGTGCAGGATGACGAAATGCTGCGTCGCGCGTATGAAGAGACGAGCGAAAGACGAGGGAAGACCCCGATTGGTCGGACTTGCGATTGATCTAGACTCCAGGGGCGAGTGCTGCGCAGCTTTTCGATGCGGCACCAGTTTACAAACGCAGATTTCGTTCCATGAAGCATCCGATCCAGGGATGGCTTTTGGGTGTCTCTCTTCTGGCGCTTGCCAGCGTCTCGGCGGCCGAACCCGCCCAGGCGGCGCACACCCAGAAGCCTGTCCAGAAGCACGTCCAGAAGCACGTCCAGAAGGACGCGAGGGGCCACGCCCCGAAACACGCCGTTGCGGCCGCACCAGCGCCGGCGGCGCCATCCGTCTCTTTGTCCGCCATTGCGAAGCGCTTCGAGTACCAGTCGCCGTTTGAACGGCAGTACGACGCGCATCTGGCGAAAACCACCGCCGCAACGCCTGGCATTCCGGACGATACCGACGCCACGCTCGATGCGGGCGCGAGCGGGACGCGCACGCCGGGCGCCCAGGTCGACAGCAATGGCGTGCCGAACCAGGCGCTTCATCCGCAAACGCCGCCGCTCGTCACCGTCGGCGACTGGGATCTCTCAGCCGACGCGCATCTGCCGTTGACGCGCTCGCATGACACCGGTGCGGCGATTAGCGCCCGGCGCGGCTTCTAGAACGAAAATCCCCCTGTCACCCGCTTCCTTACCGCCGCGAGGCAATTGGTAAGGCATTGCCGTTGTGACACGTTGCTCCCGGGAATGCGAATGAGGCGAGTCAGTAAGCTGACAAGCTCAACTACCGCAAAAAAGATCCTCTCCGGACCCACGCCCCATGTCACAACGACGCCCAACCTGTTCGCGCATCCTGGGTCAGCTCCTGCTCCCCGTGCTGCTCAGCTCGACGCTGATGCTGCAGGGCTGCGCGACGACCGCGGAAAATATTGCCCTGGGTTTTGGTATCGGCTCGGTCGGTACCATCTCCGCCCTGGGTTGCCTGCTCGCCTGCCAGATGAACGACGCGCGCTGGTAACCGGCGCTCAGTAGTACATCCAGCGCCCGTACTGCGGCGACCAGTACACCCAGCGCGCCGGCGGTTGCTGGTACTGCGCGCCCCACGGTGCGGGCGGCGGGTAGTAAGCGGGCCGGGGCTGCGCGTACATGGGTTGCTGCTGCGGGTATTGCTGCTGGGCGTATTGCTGCGCATACACCGGTTGCTGCTGCGCATAGGCGGGCGGCTGCGCGTAGGCCGGCCGCTGCTGTGCATACGCCGGCTGCTGGGCATAGCCATACGGCTGGGGCGGCGGCGCGTATTGCCGGGCTTGCGGTGGGACCTGTTGCTGGACCCGTGGCTGCGCCGGTTGGTAGTAGGGTTGGGCGTAACCTTGGCCCTGCGTCGAGTAGATCTGCGCGGAGCGCGGCGGCTCCGGTTCGTCGACGGTTTCGTCGTTCGCCAGCGACTCCGGCGGCGCGACGTCGTCCTGCGCGGGCGGCGTTGCCGCGACGGCGCGATGGTTCGCGCTCGCCTGCGCGTAAGCGTGCGGCTGCGCTTGCGGCTGCCGTGCGGCCGCAGCCGGCGCAGCGTCGGCGGCTTTCGCAACGGTGGCGCGCGCATTCGTCTGCTCGGGCGCCGGCGCTGCCGCTGCGGCCGGAGCCGCGGCAGTGGAATCCTGGACGTCTTGCGCCTCTTGAGTGGCCTGAGTGCTTTGTTCGCTTTGCGCGCCTTGCCCATCCGCGAGCGGCTTGACCACGACCGGCACGGTCATGACCGTCGAGACCTCGCCCGCGTCGCTATACGTGTGCTTGATGTCGAGGATGGGCTTCTGCGCCGCCGCGCCGGCAGCCTTCTTCGCAGGTGCAGCGGCGGGAGCCGCCGCCTGCGCCATCTCCTCCCTGGCTGCCTTGTAACCCCGGTCATAGGCCGCCTGGACTTCGCGGTCCTGCGCCGCGGCGTCGTCTTCCTTGCTATAGGCGTGGGACGCTGCCGATACTGCGCAGCCCGTTGCAAGCAATGCGATGGCCGTCGCGTGCCGTGCGGTCGTGTCCATGGAGGGACCTCTAATTCTGTTTTTCGATGACTTCATCGTACTACGCGGATGGTGACATTCAAGCGGCGGGAAACCCCCTGGGTATGCAGCCGAACGCAAGCGCTCAACCCGGCGACGCTTGCCCCAGCAACCACTGCCGGAATGCGGCCAGGCGGCTCTGCCTGATGTCGATCGTGCGGCACGAAACGAAATGCGTTTCGCGTAAAAAGCGCGTGAAGCGGTCGGCGCCCACCTCCACCAGATCGCCGCGCGCAAGCTCGCGCTCGGCGAGGCGCGTGCTTTCGAGCACGACGCCCATGCCGTCGGCCGCCGCCGAAATCGCGAGCGCCGCGCGATCGAACGAGGGCCGCGGCCGGTTGGTCAACGGCAGGCCGTTCGCGGCGAACCAGTCGCACCAGGTCACGCGGCTCAACGGGCTGTCGATCAGCGTGGCCTCCTGCATCAACGCTTCCACCGAGCCCGCGCTCGCCAGCAACGCGGGTGAGCACATCGGCACGAGCGGTTCGACGCCTAGCGCCACCGTCTCCACGCCCGGCCGCTCCAGCGCGCCGCCGTACGAAATCGCCACGTCGATTTCCTGAGCGCGCGTGAGGTCAAGCGGCTCCGGTCCGGTGGAAAGCCGCAGCGTGATGTTGGGGTGATGGCGCGCGAAGTCGGCGAGCCTGGGCCCGAGCCATTTCGCGGCGAAACTCGGCGCGCTGTATACGGCGAGCACCTGGGCCTGAGGCGCAAGCGAGACTTCGGTGCAGGCCGACTCGATGACATCGAACACCCGGCTCAGGCTGTCGAGCAGACGCAGCGCCTCGGGGGTTGGATCGATGCGGCGATTGCGCCGGATGAAGAGCGGTCGCCCGAAATACGCCTCGAGCTCCTTGACCTGATGGCTGATCGCCGATGGCGTGAGATGGAGTTCGCGTGCCGCGAGCGCGAAGCTCTGGAGCCGTGCCGCGGCTTCAAAGGCGCGCAGCAGCACAAAATTCGGAATTTTGCGCACGTTCGACCCCGAGATAGGTGAATGCGGCTCATGTTTTCATGAACATCCATCGTTTGTCAACGCGTCGAGAGCCGGACAAGATGTCAGCCATTGCACACAAGGATTTCAAGGGAGACGCAGCATGTCCGAAGTGATGGAGACGGCCCAGGCCACGAAGGCAATCGACCTGAACGGTCGCATCTCGATCTATCAGCCCGAGCAGAGGGATCTGATTTTCCGATGGCCGTGCACTTCTCGCAGGTCAAGGTCTCGAACCTGATTCTCGCGGACCACGAAGGCCGCGTGGTCGAAGGCAAGTACGCGATCAACCGCGCCGGCTTCGTGCTGCACGCGGCCGTGCACGAAGCGCACCCCGACATCGTGGCGATGTGCCATGCGCATACCGTCTACGGCACCGCTTTCGCGGCGCTCGGCAAGAAGATCGAGCCGATCACCCAGGACGCCTGCGCGTTCTTCGAAGACCACGTCGTGATTGGCGACGAAGCGGGCCAGGTCGCGGTGGAAGTGAAGGCCGGCCACAAGGTCGCCAACGCGTTCGCCGGCGTGAAGGCTGCGATTCACCAGAACCCCGGCTTGCTGACGTGTTCCAGGCGCTGGCCCGCGCAAGTTATCGGGATTCCGAAAGAGTTGCCGATGCCGAATAGCCGAGTTGCGTCGCCGCTTTTTCCGCGAGCGCGAGGAGCGCGTTGTCGGTCGTTGGCGTAGGCGGGACGACGTAGAGATCGGCGATATCGGTCACCGGGTCGCTGAACGGCGTTGGCGCACTGCGCTGGGCGTGCAGAAAATCGCGTATCGGCGCAGGGTCCGCGAGGCCCAGGAAGCGGCTGATACTTGCTATCGTCGTGTCCGCATCCTCGATGAGATCGCGATAGGCGATCGTCAATGTCTGCTCCTCCGGGATTTCAGCGAAAAAGTCGATGATCTCGGTCACATACTGACCCCATACGCGCACGCCGTCGTTGATGGACCCGATCCAGTGCTTGCGCACAAGCGAATTGGCGACCCAGCCAGGATCGCGATGAAGATGGATGAAGCGAGCGTGGGGCAGCAACTCGTGGATGAGCCTCAGGCACGACCCGGAGCGCGGCAGGCGCTCGATAGCGCCGAAGCGGCCGGAAAGAATCGTCGGATCCGCGTAAGGCGGATGCTTGTCGCCCCAGATCGGCGCCGACATGTCGAGGTCTTCGCGATAGAAGCGCTCGACCCAGGCGCCGAGCGTGCGGCGGCTAAACGCGTTGAAGCGGTCGCGGCAGGCCGCGCCCAGCAGGTCGGGGCGCTGGCTGCCCACATCCAGCATCTCCTTGACCAGCGCGAAAACGCGGCACTCGTTGGTGAGCTGGATGTGCGGGTGCGCATTGAGAACCGAGCAGAGGAACGTCGTTCCCGAGCGGGGTGCGCCGACAATGAATAGCGGAAAAGAATGCATTCTGCCCTCTCCCCTGTTGCGTCCTGCGCCATTGCTTCGTTTGCACCGATGTTACCTGCCGACGCTGGCGCGAAACTGACGCCGCGATGGCCAAGGTGACAAAGCGGTTGCGGCGGTTACGGCTCCAATGCGGTTACTGGAGCATATGCGCGCCGCGGTTTCATCAGCATGAGCGCGCCGGCGCAGGCCAGCGCCGGCAGCGCGAGCATGGCGAAGATGGCGTTGAAATTCCACCCGAGCCCGAGCAGTGCCGCGCCGGCGAATGAACCGGCCATGCCGCCCACGCGACCGATGCCCTGCATCCACGCCACGCCCGTAGTGCGGGCTTCGGTTGGGTAGATCATGGAGGCGTAGGTGGACATCGAGGTCGCCGCGCTCGTGACGAGCGAGCCGCAGAGAAAGAGCGCAACGCCGAGCAACATGGGATGCTCCACGCTCGCCCCCATCACGGCGACGAGCAGCGCCGCGAGCAGGTAGTCGACGACGATCGTCCTGTTGGCGCCGAAGCGGTCCATCAGACGGCCGGCAATGAGGTTGCCGATCAGGCCGCCAAGCGGAAACACGGAAGCCATCAACGCGCCGTGCTCCACGCTGAAACCGGCCTTGCGCAGCAGTTTGGGCATCCAGTTCGTCATGAAGTAGTAGACCAGGAGGCTCATGAACATCGTGAGCCACAGCAGCAACGTGCGGCGCCGATAGTCGTGCGCCAGCAGCAGCGCGAGTGCCGGTTTGCCTCGCGCTTTATCCTGCGTTTCCGAAGGCGCGGTGCGGGCGACGAAGGTGCATCCCGTGAAGTCCCTGGCCGGTGTAACGCGGCGCAGAATGCGTGCGACACGGCGTTCGTTGCCGGGCCGCAGCGCGAGAAATTGTGCGGATTCCGGCTGAAATACGAACAGGACGAGGGCCAGCGCGAGTGGCCCGACGCCGCCCGCCATCAGCACGCTGCGCCAGCCGAAATGCGGAATGAGCCATGCCGAGGCCGCGCCGCCCGCCATGAGGCCGCACGAGAATCCGCAGTACATGGCGTTGACGGAGAGGGCGCGCAAACGCTGCGGTGCGTATTCGGACATCATGGTGATGGTCGTGGGCATCGCAGCGCCGAGCCCGAGTCCGGTGATAAAGCGCAGTGCGGTGAGCGAAGCGATCGACTGGGCCTGCGCGGCGATGAGCGTGCAGATGCCAAAGGCCGCGACCGACGCAACGAGCACGCACTTGCGACCGAAGCGGTCTGCCACCGGCCCGGCCAGAATCGCGCCGAGGCCGAGTCCCGCGAGTGCGGCACTCATTACGGCGTCCAGTCCCCGTTATCCAAAGGTCGACTCAGTGTCCGGCACGCCGCCCGCCAGCACCAGCCCCGTATAGCCGCCGCGCGAAAATCCAAAGAAACCGATGCGTTGCGGGTCGATGTTCGCGGCGTCAGGCGCGGCGCCCAGCATGTAATCGATCAGGCGTTTGATATCGGTCGGCCGCTCGACGAACACGGACAGATCGCCCGAGCGGCTCGGATCGGCGAACGAATCGCCGGGATGGTTGATTGCGGCCACAACGAAGCCCGCATCGGCCAGCACTTCGGCAAGGTCATGGTGGCCCAGAAACGAGCCGGTGTGGCCGTGCGAAATGACAATCAGCGGAAGTTTGTTGCCAACCGTCGGACAGTCGCGCCGCCCGTGCAGGATGTATGGGCCGAACGGCACGTCTTCCGCGGGCTCGGCGCAAGGCGTCCACACCATGGCTTTCAATGCCGGGCCGTTGGCGTCGGCGGGAATGTCGAGGCGCTTGAAGCCTGCCGCGTGTGCGACCGCGGTGAACAGGCACAAGAGTACGGTCAAAATCGAAGCAGCGGCGTACGGAAGTGTTTTGCGGGTTGTTGTCATGGCGCTTCCGGGTGGGAGTGATCTCAGTGCGCGGGCGTTCGGACTTTGCCGTCGACCAGCAAGGTGCGTTTGTCTTGCCTGACGTCGTATTCGACCGATTGCTCGCGCGTCACGGCGCCGTACGACAGGTCGTTCACGTAGACCTTGCCGTCCCTCAGTTCGACCGCATCGCCCTGTACCTGCGCGGACGCGTGTTCGCCCTGCAGCACGGCGCCAGCGCAATCTCGCGTGGTGAAGGTGCGCACCGACGAACTGGGTTTCACCGGCTTGCCGTTCTGGTCGGGAAGAAAGAATTGCGGATACGAGGAGCCGGCATGCGCGGCACTTTCCGCACTGCAAGGTGAGTCATCCTGACTTCCTGCTGCGTGCGCGACTGCGCAACTGATCACGCCGCCGAAAACCACAGCAATCGTCGGTACAAACCGGCTTTTCATGACAGTTGCGCCTCGATCGCGGCCTTGTCGATGACCGACCAGACCTGCGCAATCTTCCCGTCGCGCCAGGCGTAGAAGACATTTTCCGAAAATGCGATTCGCCGGCCGTCGACGGGTAGGCCGAGAAAGACTTGCCGGGGCGTGCAGTCGAAACGTAAGCGGCTGGCAACGAGCGGTGGCTCGGCGGCCAGCAGTTCGATTTCGAAGCGCAAGTCGGGGATGTCGCGAACGTCCTGCTCCAGCATGGCGCGATATCCCGCGAGGCCAAGCGGGCGGCCGTTGTGGATCGCGTCCTGAGCGACGAACTCCCCGAGCGAAGCCCAATCGCGCCGGTTCAGGCAGTCGATGTAGCGCCGGTAAAGGGTGCCCAGATCGTGTGCGTCCAATACGGCCTCCTGATCGGATGACGAAGCACACGCGATGGTAGACGAAAGCGGCGTGAGGGGCCTCGAACGCGCCGTATGGGCATGCGGACTGTGCGCGCCTGGACCGTCGCACCCTGGCACCCTCCTTGCGCATGCCAGGATGCGACGAGATCGGGAGGGCATGAGCAATGAAAGACTTATCGGCACTCGCAGTAGTGCGAAGAGAGAACGCGTGCACGCTCGACGCCCGTATTCTGCTCGACGAGATGAGCGCCACGCTGGCGCTCTACCGTGGGGACAGCGTGCAGCCGCAGTTCTACCTGGGCGACCTGGGTTCGGCGCGCAGCGCCTTTGTCATGGCGCGCACCATGGATGGCCTCGCGATCGGCTGCGGCGCGCTGTGCCGCTTCTCGTTCGAGGTGGCCGAATTCCGCTGCCTCTACCGGCGGCCCGAATGGCCGGGGACCGGCACGGCGATTCTTCGTTTTCTCGAGACGGTGGCGGCCGGGGCGGGCTATCGCAGCGTGATTCTTCAGGCGCGCGAAGCCAACCGGCGCGCGATCGCGTTCTATCAACGGCACGGTTACGGGCGGACCGAGCCGTTCGCGGATTGCGCCGGCCTGAGCGACGTGCGGTGCTTTGCGAAGGCGCTGCCGCTCCTGGCGGACGAATGACGCGATCGTGCCGCCCGCGTGACGAGTGGCACAGAGGTTGCGCAAATGTGGGGTTCGTGCGCGGGCAGCGGCCCACGCACCGCCGCAACGATCGACGAGGAGGGAAGCCTGCCGATGCCGGAGGAAGCACTGTGGTTTTTTCTGATCGGCGTGCTGCTAATGTTCGTGGCGCTCGCGCGGGGTCCGATCGCGCGCCTGCCGCTTACGGGCGCGATGATCTATCTGGCCGTGGGCGTGATCGTCGGGCCGGGTGTGTTCGGCCTCGTGCACGCCGACCTCGCGCAGAACGTGCGCACGCTCACCGTGGTGGCGGAAGCCGGGCTCGTGATTTCGCTGTTTTCCGTCGGCATGCACCTGCGCGTGCGGCTGCGCGACCGGCTCTGGCGCTTGCCGCTGCGCCTGGGCGTGCTGGCCATGGCGTTCAGTGTCGGGCTGATGTACGCGTTTGGCGTGGCGTTGGGCGCGGCCACCGGCGTTGCCTTGTTTCTTGCCGCGGCGCTTGCGCCGACCGACCCGGTGCTCGCCAACGAACTGCGCGTCCATGAGGCCGGCGACGCCGAGCCAGTGCGATTCGCGCTTTCGGGCGAAGGCGGTCTCAACGATGGCGCTGCGATGCCGTTCGCGCTGCTCGGTCTCGCGCTGTACGGCGTGCACGGCACCGGCACGCAGAACGCGGCAGCATTCGCCGCGTGGGTGGCATGGGGAATCGTGGGCGCGCTCCTCGTGGGCGCCGTGCTCGCCACGCTGTGCGTGCGGATCGTGTTCCATCTGCGTACGCGTTACGGCGAAGCCGTGGGCCTCGACGGCTTTATCGCGATCGGCCTGATGTCCGTGACCTACGGCGTGGCGCTGCTGTTGCACGCATACGCGTTCGTGGCCGTATTCGCCGCGGGCGTGGCGCTGCGCCACGAGGAACTGCGCGCAACGGGCGAGCGCCGCCCGGCAGAAGCGCTCGAAAGCGTGCAGCTCGGCGAGCGCACTGAAGTCGCGAAAGATCCGCAGCGCGCGCACGCCTGGCTTGCCGAAGGCATGACGGGATTCACGCTGGAAATCGAGCGGCTGGCCGAGTTCTCGGTACTGCTGATCATCGGCTGTGTGATTTCCGCGCATTGGCGCGAGATGCTCGACCTGCGCGCGGTGCTGTGCGCACTGGCGCTGGTGTTCGTTGCGCGGCCATTGGCCGTATTCGCGGCAATGGCGGGCTCGCACGCTGACGCGCCGCAGCGCGCCCTGATGGCATGGATGGGCATACGCGGCGTGGGCGCGTTCTATTACGCGGTGTGGGGTATCGACCAGGCCGGCGACGTGCTGCGGCCCGTGCTGCCTGCGGCACTCGATGCGATCGTGCTGTCCGTCGTGCTGCACGGCGCGACGGCGGGCTATGTCCTCGAGCGCTATTACCGGCGCCAGGAAGCGCTCGCGGCAGCGGACCGCGTGCGCGCGAGGGAAGCATTCGACTAGCCGGCGGGTGACGCGGCAGGCATCGACGTAGACCTGAGCCGTGCCGCATCCCGCCCGATCGTCACGGCACGCGCCGCTGCGAAATGTCTTCGAGCGTGTTGGCGATGCGCTCGCGCTGCGCGCCGTCGCAGCGCGTGGCGATGTCGCCGAGCGAGAGCGTGCCCACCAGCTCGCGTTCGTGGTTTACCACGGGCAGCCGGCGCACCTGCGCCTCCGCCATGCGGCGCTGGACGACGTTCACGTCTTCGTCCTCGTAGCACCACTGCACGCCCGAGGTCGCCACGTGCGAGACCGTTTCCTCGCCCGTGCAGCCCTGGGCGAGCCCGCGCATGGCGAGGTCGCGGTCGGTCACCATGCCCACGATCCGGTCGCCGTCGCATACCGGCAGCGCGCCGATGTCATGGTCGCGCATGAGTTCGGCGGCGTGCCGGATCGTCGTGTCAGGCGCGATATGGACGACCTCGCGTGACATCACTTCGCGAACCTGGGTCATTGCCTTCTCCTTTCGTGGTCGTATCGTCTCTTCTCATGCGAAACGCGCCGCGCGCTCGAGGCGCTCCGGCGGCATGTGCGGCGGTGGGTCGCCTTCGGGCAGCGTGGGCGGCGGGCGGTCGTCCGGTTGCGGCGGCAGCGGCGCGCGTTGCGGGTCGTCCAGCGGATCGGGCGGCGGCAAGTGAAACGATGTCGTGAAGGCGGTGCACTCGCAAAAAGCCGGCTCGGGCACAGCCGGTGCGCATACGCCGGGAGACACTTTCAAAGGAGCCGGCAATGCTTTACTACGCGATCGTTTTCTTCGTGATAGCCATCATCGCGGCTGTCTTTGGGTTCGGCGGGATTGCGGTGGGTGCTGCGAGCATCGCCAAGATTCTGTTCTTCATCTTCGTGATTCTCTTTCTGGCGAGCTTGTTGTTTGGCATCACGAGGCGGTAAACATTCTCCGGCGTCGGTCAAGGCGCACCGCTTCATCTGGGCATGAACGATGCGCGCGCCGGGGAAGGAATGAGATGGATCGAGAGCAGGTTGGTTGGCAAGAAATTCAGGAGTCCAACGATCATGAACATTTCCTTTCCAGAAGGCCCGGTCGGGTACGACACGGAAGAGTTCGCGCTAACCTTCGTTGCGGTGGCGGATTCCGTCGCTGTGGACTGTGCCATTACGGCTGAAGCGCTGGAAGATCGCTTCGGCGCGAGATCGCTGCGTGAGCCCGACCTGCGCCAGGCGTTCCACCGCAACCGCGCCGCGATCGAATCGGCGGCCGCCCGGCTCATCGAGGAGACGGACGGCAAGCCGGTGATGCTTCACAGCGGCTATTTGCGCATGTACGGCACCGGCAGGCACTAACTACTCACCCGCGCCTGCCTTGCAGCGCGCAATCTGCTTCTTTGCTTCTTCGACCACGCGCTCCGGCGTGAAGCCAAATTTGGCCTTCAGCGCCTTGAACGGCGCGGAGGCGCCGAACGTGTGCATCACGATCTGCGAGCCGAAGCGGCCGACGTAGCGGTCCCAGCCGAGCGTCGCCGCCTGCTCCACGGCAACGCGTGCATGGATGTGCGGCGGCAGTACCGATTCCCGGTACGCCTCGTCCTCCTGTTCGAACACGTCCCACGAAGGCATCGAGACCACGCGTGCCGCGATCCCCTCCTGTTTCAGCGTCTCATAGGCGGAAATGCATAGCGAAACCTCGCTGCCCGTGGCGAGCAGCAGGACCTCGGGCTGCTTGCCATCGGGCGCGTCGGCGAGCACGTATGCGCCGCGCCTCACGCCTTGCGCACTCGCGTATTTCGTGCGGTCGATCGTGGGCAGCGGCTGGCGCGTCACCACCATGCAGGCCGGTTCGTGCGGCCGCGTGAGTGCCACGCGCCACGCCTGTGCGACTTCGTTGGCGTCGGCAGGGCGCAGCGTGAGCAGGCCTGGCACGCTGCGCAGCGCGGCGAGCTGCTCGATCGGCTGATGCGTCGGCCCGTCCTCGCCCAGGCCGATCGAATCGTGCGTGAACACGTAGACCACGGGCAACTCCATGATCGCGGCGAGCCGGATGGGCGGCTTCATGTAGTCGCTGAAAATGAGGAACGTCGACGCGAACGGCCGCAAGCCCGAAAGCGCGAGGCCATTGGAGACCGCGCCCATGCCGTGCTCGCGAATGCCGAAGTGCAGGTTGCGCCCGTCGTAGTGATCGCGCTCGAAGCTGCCCGCGCCTTCGAACTTGAGATTGGTCTTGGTCGAGGGCGAGAGGTCGGCGGCACCGCCGATCATCCACGGCACGCGTTGCGCAATGGCGTTGAGCACCTTGCCCGACGACTCGCGTGTCGCGAGGCCTTTTTCGTCGGCTTCGAAGGTGGGAATGTCGGCGTCCCAGCCCTCGGGCAGCTTGCCTTCGAGCATCAAGCTCAGGTCCTTCGCTAGCTCGGGGTAGCGCTTTGCGTAGTCGTCGTAGCGTTGCTTCCATGCTTCGTGCGCCGCCTTGCCGCGCGCGCCCATGCCCTGCGCGAAACGTTCGTACACGCCATCGGGTACGAGAAACTGCGCGTCTTCCGGCCAGCCGTATGCGCGCTTGGCGAGCCGCACTTCTTCTTCGCCCAGCGCCTCGCCGTGCGCCGCTGCCGTGTCCTGCCGGTTCGGCGCGCCCCAGCCGATGATGCTCTTTACCACGATGAGCGTCGGCTTGTCGGTCACGGCCTGCGCTTTTTCGATGGCGGCTTCGATGGCTTTCGTGTCGTTGGCGTCGTCCACGTGCAGCGTGTTCCAGTGGTAGCCGCGAAAGCGCGCTTCGACGTCGTCGCTATAGGCGAGGTCGGTGTGGCCCTCGATCGTGATGCGGTTGCTGTCGTAGAACCAGATCAGATTCGACAGACCCAGATGGCCCGCGAGCGAAGCCGCTTCGTGCGAGACGCCTTCCATCATGTCGCCGTCGCCGCACACCGCGTAGACGCGGTAGTCGAAGATTTTGGCGTCGGCGCGATTGAAATGCTGTTCGAACCAGCGCCCGGCCATGGCCATGCCCACGCTGTTGCCGAGCCCCTGGCCGAGCGGCCCGGTGGTCGTCTCGACGCCCGTCGTCATGCGAAATTCCGGGTGCCCCGGCGTCACGCTGTCGATCTGGCGAAAGTGTTTGATATCGTCGAGCGAGACCGCGGGCTTGCCCGTGAGCTTGCCTTTCTCGTCGATGGCTTGCACGCCCGTGAGGTGCAGCAGCGAGTAGAGCAGCATTGAAGCGTGGCCGTTCGAGAGCACGAAGCGGTCGCGATTGGGCCATAGCGGCGCGGCAGGGTCGTAACGCAGATGATGCTGCCAGATCTGGTACGCGAGCGGCGCGAGCGCCATGGGCGTGCCGGGGTGGCCGGAATTGGCCTTTTGCACGGCGTCCATCGACAAGGTGCGGATCGTGTCGATGGCGAGACGGTCGAGATCGGATGGGTCGGCTTTCGTGGGCCTGGCATTCGACGATGAATTCGATGACATGAGCTGGGACTCCTCGGCAGGGGCGCGCGGCAGGCGGGCGGCGGTTCGCAAACAGGTCGATGCGCAAATGCGGTGCCGGCCCCCGCACCGCATTTCGATGCCAGACAGGCATAGGCATTGCGGGTCGACATTATCACGTCTTCCCTTTTCGAATACTGAGCCGATGCATCGAAAGCTGCACCACAAGATCGTTGTCGTGACCGGCGCGGGCGCGGGCGTGGGCCGCGCCGTTGCTGAAGCCTTCGCGCGCGCGGGCTACGACGTCGCGCTGCTTTCGCGCGAACCCGAACGGCTCGCGCGCGCCGCCGCGCAGTTACAGGCCGCTTACAGCGGTGTGCGCGCGCTCGCGGTGCCCACCGACGTGGCCGACGCACAGGCCGTCGAAGCGGCGGCTGCGCGCGTGGAGCGCGAACTGGGCGAAATCGACGTGTGGGTGAACGTCGCCATGGCGACCATTTTTGCGCCGCTCTCGTCGATCTTGCCGCGCGACTTCGAGCGCGCGACCCAGGTCACGTATCTCGGCCAGGTGCACGGCACGATGGCGGCGCTCGCGCGCATGCGCACGCGCAATCGCGGCGCGATCGTCAACGTGGGGTCGGCGCTCGCCTCGCGCGCGATCCCGCTGCAATCCGCGTATTGCGGCGCAAAGTTCGCGGTGCGCGGCTTTACCGACGCCGTGCGATCGGAGCTGATTCACGACGGCCTCGACGTGCACATCTCGCTGGTCGATCTCCCCGCCATCAACACCCCGCAGTTCGACTGGGCGGCCAACCGTACCGGGCAGGACGCGCGGCCCGTTGCACCCGTCTATGAGCCCGAAGTCGCCGCGCGCGCCATTCTCTTTGCCGCGCAACATCGGCGGCGCACGCTCTGGCTCGGCTGGTCCACGGTGCGCGCCATCATCGCCGACCTGATCGCGCCGGGGCTGCTCGACCGCTATCTCGCGCGAGCGGGGTATCGCGGGCAATTGACGGGCAACCCGCGCGCGCCCGACGCGCCCGACAACCTGCATGCGCCCGTGCCGGGCGAGATCGGCGCGCATGGCCGCTTCGACCGTGAAGCGCGCAATGGCGGCGCGCCGCTCTTCACCGAGCGCCATGTGCACGCGTTGATGGGCGGGGCGGCGATTGGCGTCCTTGGCGTGGCGATGGCGTTTGCGCATTTGCGCAGGCAGGCGCGCTCACGCCCGTGATCGTTGCACTTTTGCGCACGCTAGCCGCTCACGAACGCGTGAGGGCGTGGTTCGCGAGGCATGCGTTCTGCGCGCATCGACCGCGACACCGAACTGGACAATCACGCGCTCGAAGCGGGCGAGGACGAAGCACAGAGCGACACCGATAGCGCAGGCAGCGATGTGCTTCCGGATCGTATCGACGATTCAGGCGATGTTTGAAAAAGTGGGCGCCCGCGATATGGCTGTCGTGCCTGGCGCCCGCATATCTGCTGCACATGCCGCCCCAGCACGGCCACTGTTACCGACGCGCCGTGTCTTTTCCGTCAGGTCGGTGGCATAATTTTCCGCACATTAGCGCCTTGTCACGCCGCAGTTGCTTCGGTGTACGAAGTCATGTGATGCTCTCGTTGCCCGGGAAACGGCGATGCCATCGTGCGTCCAGCCGGACCCGCACGCCGCAGACAAACGGCGTGAACGGGTCGGTGCGAGGAGACCAGCGAAGTGCCCCAACACCAAGGAGGCAACATGAGCACGCAACTGCAATCTCGCACCCACGCCGCATCGCCAAACGATGCGCATCGCATTCAAGCAAGCTTACAGTCACTCCCGCCCCGAAAGTCGCCGCAGCGATCTCGCGCTGCGATCAGCGCGGCCAGTGTCGCCACGCTTTTGCTTGCCTGCGCAAACTGTTTCGCCGACACGCAGGTGGGCGCGCCGCTGCCGCCTGCGCCCGATATTCTGTATGGCGATCTGTTCGTGGCAGTGCAGACCGCGCAGATCTTCCCCGACCAGAAGACCTTCGTCGATTCGACGCCGAACACGGACCCCGCAACCATCGTTCAGCTCTACGAAGCGCAGAAGAACCAACCCGGCTTCTCGTTGCTGAATTTCGTAAATCAATACTTCACGCCGCCGCCGGACCAGAGCATCACGCCGCCTGCGGGGCAGACCCTGCGCCAGCATATCGACTGGCTCTGGACCGGGCTCACGCGCACGACCACGTCGGCGCCCGACAACAGTTCGCTCGTGCCGCTGCCGAAGCCCTATGTCGTGCCGGGCGGGCGCTTCCGTGAGGGCTATTACTGGGACACGTACTTCACGATGCTCGGGCTTCAGGAGTCGGGCCATGAAGATCTCGTCGACGATATGCTCGACAACTTCGCGTACATGATCAACACCTTCGGCCATATTCCGAATGGCAATCGCACTTATTATTTGAGCCGCTCGCAACCGCCGTTCTATTCGTACATGGTGGAACTCGCGGCGCAAAAGGAAGGCAACAGCGTGTATCAGAAGTACCTGCCCGCGCTGCGCAAGGAGTACGCGTACTGGATGCAGGGGGCGAGCAGCACGCCGCGTGGGCAGGCCACGCGCAACGTGGTCGTGCTGCGCGACGGCTCCGTGCTCAACCGTTACTGGGATGAACTCGACACGCCGCGCGACGAGTCGTATATCGAAGACGTGCAGACCGCGCAGCAGGCCACGGGCCGCCCCGCCAACGAGGTCTACCGCGACCTGCGCGCCACCGCCGAAAGCGGCTGGGATTTCAGCTCGCGCTGGTTCGGCGACAACCAGAACCTCTGGACCGTGCGTACCACGTCGATCATTCCGGTCGATCTGAATAGCCTCCTGTTCCATCTGGAGACGACGATCGTGCGCGCCTGCACGGTCGCGCGCGATTTCGGCTGCGTGGGACAGTTCGCCGGCTACGCCGCGCGCCGCGCCGAGGGCATCAACCGCTACCTCTGGAACAACAAGGGCTACTACGGCGACTATGACTGGCGGCTCGGCAAGTCGCGCGACAACCAGACGCCCGCGATGATGTATCCGCTGATGGCGGGCGTGGCGTGGCCTGAGCGCGCGAAGAAGACGGCGCAGACCATGCAAAGCGTGCTGCTCCAGCAGGGCGGCCTCGCCACGTCAACCTACAACACCGGCCAGCAATGGGATGCGCCGAACGGCTGGGCGCCGCTGCACTGGATCGCCATCCAGGGCCTCAAGCAATACGGACACAGCGATCTCGCGCAGCCAGTCGGCACGCGTTTTCTCGCCGACGTCGAGAACGTCTATAACACGCAGCAAAAGCTCGTCGAGAAATATATCGTCGAGGGCGCGGGCGAAGGCGGCGGTGGGGGCGGCGAATACCCGTTGCAGGATGGCTTTGGCTGGACCAACGGCGTGACGCTGATGCTGCTCGATATGTACGGGGGCGGGCAGTAGGTGTGAGAGCGGACCGCTTCTAAACTGGCGGCTAAGGCTGATTGGGTGCCGAGAAGCGGTCCACTTGGTTTCATTCCAATGGGCCGGCATGCTCGAGTTCGAGCAGTGCCGCCTTGCGATCCACGCCGCCTGCGTAGCCGGTCAGCGCGCCGTTTGTCGCGACGACGCGGTGACACGGAACGATCACGGAAACGGGGTTGCGGCCTACCGCGCTCCCCACTGCGCGTGCGTGCCCCGAGTCCAGGCGCAGGCGCTTCGCGACCTCCGCATAGGAGATCACACGTCCATACGGAATCGCTTCAAGCTCTTTCCAGACCCGCCGCTGAAACGGCGTGCCACGCAATGCGATGGGAAGCCCGAAGTCCCGGCGCTCGCCGGAAAAGAACTGCGTGATTTGGCGCTGTGCGTAAAGCGCGAGTGGCGGCGCTCCGGTTCCGATACGCGTGAGCGACATCTGCGGAAAGTACTTCTGGCCCACGAAAAAGAGGCCGGTCAGGAAATCGTCTTCTATGCGCAGCGCGATATCGCCCAATGGACTGGGAATCAGGTAGCCGCGTGTCATTTGAGTTGGCCTTCGAGTTGGCTCCACATGTGGAGGGTTGCGTAGGCGCGCCACGTTTGCCATTGTCCGGCATGGCGGCCGAATACGGATGCGCGCGCGTAGCCCAGCCGCTTTTTCAGTTTCAGGTCGCACGGCGGAAAGGCATTGGGCCACGCGAGCGCGCGCATGGCGATGTATTGCACGTCCCATTCGCCGATGCCGTGAATGTTCCGCAGTGCATGGAGCGTTTCCTCCAGCGGCGCTGCGGGCTCGATCCTGATGCGCCCCGACGACACTTCGCTTGCGAGCGCAACGATCGTCTCTGCACGCTTGCGCGCCATACCCGTATCCTCGAGTGCGGAGACTGGCTCGCGTGCCAGCGTGGCCGCGCTGGGAAAGGGGCGCGCGAGGAACGCGAGAATGCCGGACCAGCAAAACGGCTGCCGATACGATCAGCGAGGCGGCGGCGTGCGCGAGCCTGCTCGAAACGTCGAGCAGGCCGTTGCCTGGGGCCAGTTCAGGGCGGCACCGCAGACAGGGGCGAAAGCCCGCGCGTTCCGCCGCCGCGGCGTTGGCGAAAAAGTGGCAGTTCTCGCGCCGGGGCGTGCGAACCGGGCAGACCGGGCGGCAGTAAATCCCGGTAGACGAAACGCCGACGAAAAACCAGCCGTCGAAACGGCGGTCCTTCGCGAGCATGGTCTGGTAGCAGGTGTCGGGATCGAGGCGCATGTCGAGACTTTAAAACAGATTCGGGGAGGATTCTGGCCAGATTCGGACATGAGTATCCTGGCCCGCAGCGCCGGTCTGCGACCCATGCCGCCGTATGCCTTAACAGCGCCTTTATGACTCGAACGGATAAACGTATCGGATTTGCTTCGTTGTCAGGCGGCGGGCGGATCACGTAGATTGAAGCCATTGCTTACCTGAAAGGCTTGCTGCGTGACTACCCCTGCCACATTCACCGCTTCAGCCGCATCGAGCGCGCACGCGTCCCAACGCTTCGACATGCTTCCCCTGGATGCGCCGCTCGGCGCGGAAGTGGTCGGCCTCGATCTCGCGAAGCCGCTGTCGAGCGAAGACTTTGCGCGAATTCATCGCGCGCACCTCGATCACCATGTGCTGGTGTTTCGCGACCAGCGCATCACGCCGGAGCAGCAGGTCGAATTTAGCCGCCGCTTTGGGCCGCTGCAGATCCACGTGCTGCACCAGTTCGCACTGGCGGGCCACCCTGAGGTGCTAATCGTTTCGAACATCGTGGAGAACGGCAAGCCCATCGGTCTTGGCGACGCGGGGCACTTCTGGCACTCCGATCTTTCATACAAGGAGAAGCCGAGCCTCGGTTCGCTGCTACACGCGCAGGAGTTGCCCGCAGAGGGCGGGGATACGCTGTTCGCCAACATGCATCTCGCATGGGAGACGCTGCCTGCGTATTTGCGGAGCGCCGTGGAAGGGCGGCGCGCCGAGCATACCTATCTCGCGCGCTATGCGGAACTTCAGGCGCGCAGCCCGTGGCGGCCGAATCTCACGGCGGAGCAGATCGCGCAGGTGAAGCCCGTTGTGCATCCGGTCGTGCGCACGCACCCGGAAACGGGCCGCAAGGCGCTGTTCGTGAGCGAGCACTTTACGACATGCATCGTCGATCTTCCCGAGGACGAAAGCCGCGCGCTGCTCGACGCGCTGTTCGCGCACAGCGTGCGTGCGGAGCATTGCTACCGCCACGCATGGCGTGAGCACGATCTCGTGTTCTGGGACAATCGCTCGCTCATGCACCTCGCGGCGGGCACGCCCGGTCATCTGCGCCGTAAGCTTTATCGCACCACCATCGAAGGCGACACGCCGTTTTGATGCGCGCCGCGGGGCATTTTTCGCACGTTCGATATTAAACAGAATAAGAAGGAATCCATAGTATGTTGCTTTCCATCGGTAACGCGCTCGCGAAACGCGCGAACGTGTGGCGCCGTGCGGGCGTTGCGTCACTCGCCATTGCGCTCGCGTCGTTTGGGCTGGGCGCGCCGGCAATCGCGCGCGCAGAAGGGCAGATTCGCATTGCGGAGCAGTTCGGTGTCGTGTATCTGATGCTCAACGTCGCGCGCGACCAGCATTTCATCGAGCAGGAGGGGCGCAAGGCCGGCGTGGATATCAAGGTCGACTGGCTGCGTCTTTCTGGCGGCGCGGCCGTGAACGACGCGCTGCTTTCCGGCGCGGTGGATGTGGCCGGCGCGGGCGTGGGCCCGCTGCTCACGGTGTGGGACCGCACGCATGGCAGGCAGAACGTGAAAGGCGTGGCATCGCTCGGCAACCTGCCGTATTACCTCGTGAGCACGAATCCGAACGTCAGGACCATTGCCGATTTCACGAGCAAGGACCGCATTGCCGTGCCGGCCGTGGGCGTTTCCGTGCAGTCGCGCGTGCTGCAATACGCGGCGGCGAAGCAGTGGGGCGAGAAGCAGTTCGACCGGCTCGACCCCTACAGCCAGGCGATTCCGCACCCGGATGCCACGGCCGCGATCATCGCGAACAGCAGTGTGATCACGGCGCATTTCGGCAATCCGCCGTTCCAGCAGCAGGAACTGGCGGCCAACCCGAAGGCGCATATCGTGCTCAACTCGTACGACGTGCTGGGCGGACCGGGTTCGGCCACGGTGCTTTACGCCACGCAGAAGTTCCGCGAGGAGAACCCGAAGACCTATCGCGCATTCGTGGCGGCGCTCGCCGATGCGGCGAACTTCATCGCAGCGCACCCCGAGCAGGCCGCGGATATCTATATCCGCGTGAACGACTCGAAGATCGACCGCAATCTGCTCCTGAAGATCCTGCGCGATCCGGATGTTCAGTTCAAGACCGCGCCGCAGAATACGCTCGCGCTCGCGCAATTCATGTATCGCGTCGGCGCGATCCGCAACGAGCCGAAGTCGTGGCGCGATTACTTCTTCGACGATCCGGCGGTTGCCAACGGCAGTTGAGCAAGCACGGTATCTGCGCCAGGGAACGGGCCCCTTGCGGACCCGTTCGCATTGGTGACGGACATCTAGCGCTTATCAGCAGGCCTGGTTTGAATATGTCGATTCATTGGTTGGGCGGCACACCGGGTGCCCGTATGTTGACGTTTTATCCGCTGGATTTGCGAAAAGTGAACGTCACCTCCACCAGATTCTGGGAGCGCGCTCCCGCAGCGCGCCGCGAAGCGGGCGCGGCGGAACGCGTCGTTGTGAGCGAGCGGCCTGCGCATACCGAACACACCGTCGACGCCGCACGACACAGCGAACGCCTGCTCGCCATCGAAAACGTCAGCCTCGAATACCGCAGTCGCGAGCGCATCGTGCGCGCCACGCAGGACGTGAGCTTCGATGTCTACGGCGCCGACCGTTTCGTGCTGCTCGGGCCTTCGGGCTGCGGCAAGTCCACTTTGCTCAAGGCGATTGCGGGCTTTATCGAGCCGGTGTCGGGATCGATCTCGCTGGCGGGCGGACCGGTGCGCGGGCCGGGTGCGGACCGCGTCGTAGTGTTCCAGGAATTCGACCAGTTGCCGCCCTGGAAAACCGTGGCCGAGAACGTGGCGTTTCCGTTGCGCGTCGCGCGCAAGCTGCCGCGTGCCGAAGCGCGCGAGCGTGCGCTCCATTACCTCGACAAGGTAGGCCTCGCCGCCTTCGCCGATGCGTATCCGCACACGCTTTCGGGCGGCATGAAACAGCGCGTGGCGATAGCGCGTGCGCTCGCCATGCAGCCGCGCGTGCTGCTGATGGACGAACCCTTCGCCGCGCTCGACGCCCTCACGCGCCGCAAGATGCAGGAAGAACTGCTGCGCCTTTGGGACGACGCGCGCTTCACGCTGCTGTTCGTCACGCATTCGATCGAAGAGGCGCTCGTGGTCGGCAACCGCATCCTGCTGCTCTCGCCGCATCCGGGACGCGTGCGCGCGGAGGTGAACAGTCACGCGTATTCGCATGCGAGCATGGGCGGCGTGGATTTTCGCGAAAGTGTGGCGCGCATCCATCGCCTGTTGTTCGATACCGATATTGAAACCGAAGCTGAAAAGGAGGCCAGCCGATGAGCACGCCACACCCTACGCTGCCGACCTTGCCGCCCGTGCGCGCGGAATACGAGCGGCCCTTGCTGCCGGTGCAGGCGGGAGCCGCCACCGCGCCCTTGCCGCTTGCGCGGCGCGTGCTCGATGCGGGCTGGTTTCGCCGCACGCTCATCGCGCTGGTGCTTGTTGCAGTCTGGGAGACCACGGCGCGCGTGGTTGCGAACGATCTGCTCGTGCCGACCTTTGGCGCGACGCTTGCCGCGTTCGTGCAGGGCATTGCGAGCGGCGAATTGCTCGTCAAGACCGGCATTTCGATGTCGGTGCTGCTGCGCGGCTATGCTATTGGCGTAGTGCTCGCGTTCGTGCTCACGTCGCTCGCGGTTTCTACGCGCGTGGGGCGCGACTTGCTTTCCATGCTGACTGCGATGTTCAATCCGTTGCCTTCCATCGCACTCCTGCCTATTGCGTTGCTCTGGTTCGGGCTCGGCACCGGTAGCCTGCTGTTCGTGCTTGTGCATGCCGTGCTGTGGCCGCTCGCGCTCAACATGTATACGGGCTTTCTCGGCGTGCCGGCTACCCTGCGCATGGCGGGGCGCAACTACGGGTTGAGCGGCCTACGCCAGGTGGTGCTGATACTCGTGCCTGCGGCGCTGCCCTCGATCATTGCGGGCTTGCGCGTGGGCTGGGCCTTCGCATGGCGCACGCTGATCGCGGCGGAACTTGTGTTTGGCGCTAGCGCAGGGCAGGGTGGGCTTGGGTGGTATATCTTTCAGAACCGCAACGAGCTTTATACCGATCGTGTTTTTGCTGGGCTTGCTGCTGTGATCGTTATTGGGCTGCTCGTTGAGCATCTGGTGTTTGATACGCTGGAGCGGTTGACTGTGCGGCGCTGGGGTGTGCAGGTTTGAGGTTTTGGGCTCTGCGAGGCGCTTGATTTGCGAACCACAACAAAAAAAGCAAACCGCAGATGTGGGCGCGGCTACACTTTCACGGCGCCCTGCGCTTCAATCTGCGCAGCGGCTTGGGGTTCGCGCTTGAGCGCGAAAAGCGAAGCGGCGACGATCAGCATGCCGCCGATCCACGCGGGCAAGGTAAGCCGCTCGCTGAGCCACACGCAGGCAAACAGCGCGCCGAACACCGGCTCGCTGCCCATCAGCAATGCCACGCGCGTGGGGCTGCTGCGGCTCACGGCGTAGTTCTGCACGAAGAAGGCGAACAGTGTGCAGCCCGCCACGAGATAGATCACGCTGCCCCAGAACACGCCGTGCCCCTGCCAGTGCGGCAGCGGTTGCCACTGTTCGGGCGCGACAGTGATCGCAAGCGCGGCGCAGCCGATCGACACGACGGCGGACTGGACCGCTGTCACCGTGAGCGCCGGCACGGCGCCCGACTTCATCACGCGCTTGACCGCGCAGGTCGCCAAGGCGCGCAGCAGCGCGGCCAGCACGACCAGCAGATCGCCGGGGCTCGCCGCCACATGGCCGCCCGTCAGGAGCAGCGCGCCAAGCAGCGACACGCCGGCCGCCGCCCATTCCACGGGCCGCGGCGCGCGCTTGAGCCACGCCCACTCCACGAGCGGCGTGAGGACCACGCACAGGCTGATGAGAAACGCGGCATTCGAAGCGTTCGTGAGCGACACGCCAAACGTCTCGGCCAGAAAGATGCCGAGCAGCAGGAGTCCCGCGCCGAGCACGCCGATCTGCTCGCGCCACGTCACATGACGCAGACCGCGCAACGCGGGCGACAGCAGCACGAACGTGATGCCAAAGCGCAGCGCGAGCAGACCCAGCACCGGGTAGACGAGCAGCGCGCCCTTCACCACGCCATAGCTCGTGCCCCAGATGAGCGCGACGGCCACGAGCAGCAGATCGAGGGTGCGGGAAGAACGGGTCAGAGCATTCATGGGGAACGAGCCTGCGGATGAGCCGGGAACGGACACATTGTCCGATAATGCTTTCGCAGCGATAATCCGCTTATGCGGAACATCATTTATGCTCCGAATGCACAGATGACTTCGCCTTCCTGCCATGAATCCCGCCGACCTCCTGCCGCTGCTGCCCGATCTCGCCACCTTCGCCCGCGTGGTCGACGCGGGGAATTTCTCGGTCGCGGCGCGCCAGCTCGGCAGCACGCCTTCCACCGTGAGCCGCCAGATGCAGCGGCTCGAACGCGCGCTCGGCACGCGCCTGGTGGAGCGCTCCACGCGCAGCCTGCGGCTCACGGAATCCGGCGCCGAGGTCTACCGTCACTGCACCGACATGGTCGAAGCCGCCGCGAGCGCGGCGCAAGCCGCCAGCCGCCTGACCGGCCGCCCGCATGGCCGCGTCAGCATCAGCGCGCCTATTTCCTTTGCGCAAAGCGTCATTCATCCGCTGATTTCCGGCTTCCTGTGTGCGTATGAGGAAGTCGCGGTGCAACTCATCTTCACCGACCGCGACGTCGATCCCGTGCGCGACAACGTCGATATCGTGATTCGCCCGACGCCCACGCCGCCGCCGGGGCTCGCGGCGCGGCGGCTCGGCACGCTGCAGTGGATGCCGTGCGCGTCCCCCGCCTACCTGCGCGCGCACGGCACGCCGACGCACCCGAAGGATCTCGCCCGCCACGACTGCCTCTATCTCGGCGAAACGCCCGACGACAACCGCTGGACCTTCCGGCGCGGCGCGCAGACGCATGCCGTCGAGGTGAAGGGCCGCTATATCGCCAACGACGTGGGCGCGCGGCGCGATGCGGCACTCGCGGACTGGGGCATTGCGAGCCTGCCCGAATTCGCCGCGGCGGACGCGTTGCGCGACGGGCTGCTCGTGCGCGTGTTGCCCGAGTGGTCGCTGGAGCCGCGCGCGTACAGCGGCCCGGTGTGGATGCTCTATCCGCCCAACCGCTTTTTGCCGCCGAAGGTGCGAGTGTTGATCGACTGGCTCGCGCAGCACATGCCCGAGTGACCGGCCGTCCCGCCCCGCTGCCCGTGAGACGATCGGGCATGAACTTGAGCAGCGCCGACATTCACCCTCGCGCGTGGACCTCCTAGACTGGGTCACGAAAACGAATGCATGAACCCTTCAAGGAAACACGATGCAAACCCTGCGAACGGATGTCGCCATTATCGGCGCCGGCACGGCCGGACTTTCCGCTTACCGCGCCGCGAAGGCGGAAGGTGCAAGCGCAATCATCATTGAAGGCGGCGCTTACGGCACGACCTGCGCGCGCGTGGGCTGTATGCCCTCGAAGCTGCTGATCGCGGCGGCCGAGGCGGCGCACGCGGTGACCATGGCGCCGCGTTTCGGCGTGAATCCGCTCGGCATGGAAATCGACGGCCGGGCCGTGATGGAGCGCGTACGCAGTGAGCGGGACCGGTTCGTCGGTTTCGTCGTGGACAGCACGCTCGCACTGCCCGAAGCGGACCGCCTCGTAGGGCACGCCCGCTTCATCGACGACGGCCTGCTCCAGGTTGGCGAGGACACGCAGGTGCGCGCAAAAAGCGTCGTGATCGCAACGGGCTCGACGCCCACGGTACCCGAGTCGCTGGCCGGACTTGGCGACCGGCTGATCGTCAACGACGACGTGTTCGCCTGGGAGGACTTGCCGCGCAGCGTTGCGGTGGTCGGTGCGGGCGTCATCGGTCTGGAACTCGGCCAGGCGCTTGCGCGGCTCGGCGTGCGGGTGACGCTGTACGGCGGCTCGCGCGGCAGCGTGGGGCCGCTCACGGACCCGCGTCTGATCAGCGAAGCGCACCGCGTGTTCGGCGCGGAAATGCGGTTCGAGACGCAGGGACGTGTCGTATCGGCCACGCGCAGCGATGCGGGCGTGACGCTGCGGCACGCCCGCGCGGACGGCACGCAGTCCGAAGCAACGTTTGATTACGTCATGGCGGCAACTGGCCGGGACCCCAACGTGGCGAATTTGGGCCTTGCAAACACCTCGCTCGAACTCGACGCGCACGGCGTGCCGCGCTTCGACCCGGCTACGCTGCAAGTCGGCACCGCGCCGGTGTTTTTGGCCGGCGACGCGAACGACGTGCTGCCGCTGCTGCACGAGGCCGCCGACGAGGGCCGCGCAGCGGGCCGCAACGCGGCTCGCTTTCCCGAAGTCGAACCCGTTGCGCGCCGTGCGGTGCTTGCGATCGTGTTTTCCGATCCGCAGATCGCCATGGTTGGCAAGTCACATCGGGAACTGGTGGAAGGCAGCTTCGTGACGGGCGCCGTGAGCTTCGAGGACCAGGGCCGCAGCCGCGTGATGCTCAAGAACCACGGCCTGGGCCACGTGTACGTGGATCGCGCGACACGGCGCTTCGTGGGTGCGGAATGGTTCGGACCGGCGGCTGAACATATCGGGCACCTGCTCGCGTGGAGTGTGCAGATGGGACTAAGCGTGGACGACATGGTGGCGATGCCGTTCTATCACCCGGTGGTGGAGGAAGGCTTGCGCACGGCGCTGCGCGACGCTGCTTCGCAGCTGAATCACAAGGGCTAAGGCGAATATCGCCTGGTTATCCTTTCCAGCTCGCAACGGAGCACACACCGACAATGAAAGCACTCGTCCTCAGCCAGTACGATGGTCCGCTCGAACTGGCCGCGCTCGATCGCCCGCAGCCGCAAACGGGCCAGGTGCTCGTGCGCGTCCATGCTGCGGGCCTCAATCCACTCGACGTCAAGATTCGTGCAGGGAAGGCCGATCATGCGAAGCATCCGCTGCCGCTCGTGCTCGGCATCGACATGGCGGGCGTGGTGGAAGTGGTCGGCGCGGGCGTCACGCGTTTCGCGCCGGGCGACGAGGTGTACGGCATGACGGGCGGCGTAGGCGGCATTCAAGGTTCGCTGGCCGAGCACGTGGCCGTCGACGCGGACCTCCTCGCGCGCAAGCCCGCGAATCTCTCGATGCGCGAAGCCGCCGCGCTGCCGCTTGCGTTCATCACGGCGTGGTCGGGCATCGTCGATCGCGCGTACCTGGCGGCGGGACAGAGCGTGCTGGTTCAGGGCGGCGCGGGTGGCGTCGGCCACGTGGCCGTGCAGATTGCGCGCGCGCTCGGTGCGAATGTTTTCGCGACGGGGAGCGCGCGCAACGGCGATGTGATTTCGCAGTTGGGTGCGACGCCTATTGATTATGGCGCGCTAAGCGTCGAGCAGTATGTTCAGGCGCATACGGCCGGTGCAGGGTTTGATCTCGTGGTGGACACGGTGGGCGGCAAGACGCTCGATGCTTCGTTTGCCGCGGTCAAGCATTTTGGGCACGTGGTGAGCGCGCTCGGGTGGGGCACGCATGCGCTCGCGCCGCTGTCGTTTCGTGAGGCGACTTATTCGGGTGTGTTCACGCTTTATCCGCTTTTGAGCGGGAAGCACCGTTTGCATCACGGTGAGATACTTCGCGAGGCTTCGCGGCTTGCCGAGGCGGGGCAGCTTAAGCCGCGGGTGGATTTGCGGTGCTTCGCGCTGGGTGAAGCCGAGCTTGCTTACGAGGCTGTCGCCGATGGTAGTGCGGCTAGCAAGGTTGTCGTTGAGATTGGTTGACGGTGTGGTGTCGGGTGCTGCACCGCTGCGGGCGGGATTTCTCGCGCTTTGGCGTTTCTTGTGTTCGCGTCGGTATGCAGGCGTTGCCCCTGTGCGGGGCAATGCTCTCAACTTAAGCCTTCGCATTACGCGAGTTTGTAGGCGAGATAGAAATGGGGCTTGGCCTTTCTGGGTGGCCTGGGACAGGAGCGTGACGGCTGTATTCGACATCGGGTGCGGTGAATCACCGAGAGAACCGGGGCGAGGCTGTCCAGGCAGCGCTGGATGCGCAGAAGGCAGCCGGCAAGGATCGGCCTGAGTGCGCCCAGTGCGTAGATGCGGTTAGGACGACTGGTCAATGCCTCTTC
>NZ_JAMBPS010000063.1:0-39362 GCF_024206515.1 Paraburkholderia sp. CNPSo 3281
GAAACAACACAACCCCAATTGAGCAACACCTCTTTACGCTTCTTCCCGATTGGCTGTGGCGCGATAACACCGCGACGCAGCAACCCGTCATGCCTGATGACCATAGCGAGCTGGTCCCACCCCTTCCCATCCCGAACAGGACCGTGAAACAGCTCCACGCCGATGATAGTGCGGATTGCCCGTGTGAAAGTAGGTAATCGTCAGGCTCCTTATGCTGTAACGTCCAGAACCCCGGTGTCTCCCAAAGAGAGCCGGGGTTCTGGCGTTTGGGCGTGAGAAAAATAAAAAGCAGCTCGCCAATTCAAGGCGCCAGCCAGGTGCCGCGCCATTTCCCTTCCTCAAACACCAGACTGGCCCGCCTATGTCCTGTGGGGTTCAAATCGAGGTAGTCAATTCTCGATACGGTGACATCAATCAGGCAAAAGTTTTCGAATCCCGCTGATGAGTCGGGATCGCGGGCGTGCGTCGCTGCATGCGCCTCAACAGGTGACGCAACCGGTGTCGCAGGTGCAAGCGGCGTGCGATACACGATCAACGTCCGAGGTCTGCTCGAGCTCCAGACCGCCCTCGTTTCCGGGGGCGTCTCGACGATTCTCGCAACGCCGTCCAGCCTTATCTGGATCCCGCCGTCGAGATCACAGCCAACGAGCGATATGCGCGGGTCGCGCCTCAATTCGGCCACCTTCGTAGACCGCACGTCGGTATGAAACATGACTGAACGCTGCTCGCGAGAGGCACGGCGCAACACGACGGTCCGCACGGCAGGCGCGCCGTCTAGCGCGATCGTCGCGACCTGCAGCATCGTGAAGGGCGAGCGCTCCTTTCCCGCACTGGCGCCCGCGTGCAGGCGTGCCCAGACCTCATCGACGATCTGATCCATATTCGCCGCGTTACAGAGCACGCACGATGCCGCCATCGACACGGATGTTTTGCCCCGTGATGTACCCCGCGGCATCCGACAACAGGAACGCGACCGTTTGTGCGATCTCCTGTGTCTTCCCGAAGCGGCCAACCGGAATGCGGGCGACGATTTCAGGCGTTTCGGGCCAACTGTCGATAAACCCCGGCAGCACGGAGTTGATTCGAATATTGTCCTTCGCGTAGCGATCGGCATAAAGGCGCGTGAACGAACTCAACGCGGCGCGCAGCGCAGAAGAAACAGGCATGGTCTGCTCAGGCGCATCGGCGGCAAAGCTCGAAATATTCACCACCGCGCCGCCGCCTTGCTCGAGAAACGCAGGCGTCACGCAACGCAGCACGCGAGCGACGTTGAGCACGACGAGATCGAGCCCGAGGTGCCACTGTTCGTCTGCGATGGAAAGCAGATCGCCCTTCGGCGGATGACCCGTGTTGTTCACCACAGCGTCGATGCGGCCAAACTTTTCGAGCGTTTCGCGAACGAACCGGTCGATACAGTCCGGTTCGGTTACCGAGCCCGTAAAGCCGAATCCGCCAAGCTCTCTCGCGAGTTCGGCCGCGCTGCCGGAGGGTGACATCAAGGCCAGACGGTAGCCGCTGGCTGCCAGTTCGCGCGCGATCGCCGCGCCCATACCCTTGCCGGCCGCCGTGACGAGTGCTACTTTTTCTACTGCCATGGTGCTCCCTCCTCGAATTAGACTTAGCGCATCAGCGCTGCGCTACATGGGTTTCGTGTAGAAACTGTATGGCGTTATGACTTGATTGTCGAACGATGATTCTTATAGTCTGACAATAAAATTTCTGCTGGCTCGTTGCCGGATCACTGCGGGCTGATCGCCGGTTTTCCACTAGCCAATTTACCCGTTGATGCATTCATTGAAGCCACGCCACCTGCCGCCGCTGAATGCGCTCCGCGCGTTCGACGCATCCGCCCGGCACCTCAATTTCCGCCTTGCGTCCGCGGAACTCGGCGTCACGCAAGGCGCCGTCGCGCAACAGGTGCGGGTGCTGGAGGACGCCCTGAATTTGCCCCTTTTCGCGAGGGGGCCGCGGGGTCTCGCTCTCACGACCGAGGGGCAGACTTACTTCGCTGCCGTTCAGCGGGCGCTCACGATCGTCGCCGACGCGACCGCGGCACTGAACCTGCGCTCGACCTCCCTTACGGTCAGCACGACGCCGTCATTCGCTTCGAAATGGCTGATACCCAGGCTGGCAGAATTTGGAGAGCAACACCCGGAAATCGACGTCCGGATCATTGCTGATGCGGCGCTGTGCAACTTCAGGTCCGACGGCGTGGATATCGCGGTGCGGCTCGGCAAGCCACCGTTCGCGAAAGGTCTCGTCAGCGACCTGCTATTTCCGCTACAGGTGTTCGCCGTAGCCAGCCCGCAACTGCTCAAGCCCGATCACCCGGTGCGCACGATCTCGGACGTGGAAAACTATGGGCTGCTCCACGATTCTCATGATCTGTGGCCGGAGTTTTTCAACGCTCTGGGCTGCACAAGCGCACTGGGCGGGCTGAAAGGGCCGCACTTCAGTCAATCGTCGCTCGCCATCGATGCCGCCATTGCGGGGCACGGCATTGCGCTCACGCGTGAGCATCTCGTCGAGCGCGATATCGCGGCCGGAAGGCTGCGACGCCTGTTCGATTTCTCGTTGTCATTGTCGCCAGGTTATTACGTCGTCCTCCCGCAGAGCAGCGTCCGGTGGGAGACCAGCCAGAAGCTTCGGACCTGGCTGCTCGCCCAGTTCAACTCCGCATTGAAAGCGGCGCCATCGGCGCGTTGAAGCTGCCGTTCGCAGCCAGCAAGTTCTGCGCCACCATCCGCATTGCAGCGCAGCGCCTCACCGCGAGGCAGCGCGTGCGCACGCATTCATCGTTCGATCACCTTGCCGGTGCATAATGACTGAACCGCCGATGCAGTCGATGACTATCCGCCAAGGAGTTCGTCATGCTAGCGAGGAACGAAGAATTCGTCGCCCATCTGCTCTCCGACGTCATGGAATTTGCGCGGGCGCGCTTGCCCGAGCCGACATTCCAGATCGTCGAGCCATTCCTGCGGCACTACTACGATTTCGCTGACGCCGAAGATCTGCGCAGCCGCGGCATCGCCGACCTCTACGGCGCCGCCATGGCGCACTGGCGAACCGCGCAGCGCTTCGTGCCGGGCAGCGAGCGCATGCAGGTCTACAACCCGATCCTCGAACAGCACGGTTGGCATTCGGACCATACGGTCATCGAAATCGTGAACGACGACATGCCGTTTCTCGTCGATTCGGTTTCCATGGCCGTCAACCGTCTGGGCCTCGCCCTGCATTCCGCGCTGCACCCCGTATTCCGGATCTGGCGCGGCAAGGACGGCACGATCGAGCGTGTGGACGAGGGCGGCGCTAGCGCCGGCGACGGGCAATCGCAGCTCGCCTCGTTCATCCATTTCGAGGTGGACCGCTGCGGCGACGCAGCAAAGCTCGACGAACTGCGCAGCGACATCGCCAAGGTGCTTGGCGACGTGCGGGCGTCCGTGGAAGATTGGCCGAACCTGCTCGAGGCCGCGCGCACCACCATCAAGACGATGAAAGCGCGCGAAACGAGCGCAGAGGACATCGAAGCTCGCGCGTTCCTCGAATGGATGGTGGCCGACCATTTCACCTTCCTCGGCCAGCGCGATTACGCGCTGGTTGCGCATGACGGCGGCTACGCCCTGCGCGGCGTGGAAGGCTCGGGCCTCGGCATTCTGCGCGAATCGCTGCGCGCGCCGGGCACGCCCGACATCACGCCGTTGCCGCCCGCGGCCGTAGACATCATCAGCGGCGCGTGGCCCATTTTCGTGACGAAAGCGAACTCGCGCGCCACGGTGCACCGGCCCGGCTATCTCGACTATGTCGGGGTAAAGCTGGTCGGCGCGGATGGCAAGGTGTGCGGCGAGCGCCGCTTCGTGGGCCTCTACACCTCGACCGCCTATATGGTCTCCACTGCCGAAATCCCGATCGTGCGGCGCAAATGCGCGAATATCGTGCGGCGCGCGGGGTTTCTGCCGAAAGGCCATCTCGGCAAATCGCTGGTGACGGTGCTGGAAACCTATCCGCGCGACGAGCTGCTGCAAGCGAGCGAAGACGAGCTTTTCGACATCGCGCTCGGTGTGCTGCGCTTGCAGGAACACCAGCGTACGCGGCTATTCGTGCGGCGCGACCGCTTCAACCGCTTCGTTTCCTGCCTCGTGTATGTCTCGCGCGACAAGTACAACACCGATCTGCGGCGGCGGATTGCAAACCTGCTTGTGGACGCCTTCAACGGCGTTTCCGTGGAGTTCACGCCGCTGCTTTCGGAGTCGGCGATCGCGCGGATTCATTTCGTCGTGCACGCCGAGCCCGGCACGATGCCCGAAGTCGACACGCACGAACTGGAAGCGCGGCTCGTGCAGGTCACACGCCGCTGGCAGGACGATCTGGCGGATGCGCTGCTCGACGCATTCGGCGAAGAGCAGGGCACGAGTCTGTTGCATCGCTATGCCGATTCGTTTCCACCGGGCTATCGCGACGACTATCCGGCGCGCACGGCGGTACGCGACATCGAGCTGATCGAGCGCGTGCAGGGAACGCAGCGCATCGCGATGAATCTGTACCGGCCCATCGAGGCGGGGCCGCGTACGTTCCGCTTCAAGGTCTATTGCGCGGGCGAAGCGATTGCACTCTCGCGCAGCCTGCCGATGCTGGAACATCTCGGTGTGCGCGTGGATGAAGAGCGACCCTATGTGATCGAGGCGCCTTCTTGCGCGCCTGCCTGGGTCCACGATTTCGGCCTCGAACTCGCGGACGACGCCGAATTCGACATCGAACGTGTGAAGGGGCTATTCGAAGACGCATTCGAAAGCGTCTGGAACGCACGCATCGAGAACGACGATTTCAACCGGCTCGTGCTGCGTGCCTATCTGAGCGCGCGCGAAGTGACGATTCTGCGCGCCTATGCAAAGTATCTTCGCCAGGTGGGCTCGACATTCAGCGACGCCTATATCGAGCGTGCGCTAACCGGCAATCCCGCAATCGCCCGGCAGTTCGTCGAACTATTCGTACTCCGGTTCGATCCACGCGATTCACAGGCACGGGAAGAGCGCACGGCGCTCATGCTCAAGGCCATTGAAGGCGCGCTCGACCAGGTGCCCAATCTCGACGAAGACCGTATCTTGCGGCAGTTTCTCGGCGTGATCAATGCGACGGTGCGCACGAACTATTTCCGCCGCGAAGCCAATGGCGCAGAGCGGCCCTCGCTCTCGTTCAAATTCGATCCGTCGAAAGTGCCTGGCCTGCCCGAACCCAAGCCGATGTTCGAGATCTGGGTCTATTCGCCGCGCGTGGAGGGCGTGCATTTGCGCGGCGGACGTGTCGCGCGCGGCGGCCTGCGCTGGTCGGATCGCCGCGAAGACTTCCGCACCGAAGTGCTGGGTCTGATGAAAGCCCAGATGGTGAAGAACGTCGTGATCGTGCCGGTGGGATCGAAGGGCGGTTTTGTCGTGAAGAATCCGCCGCCGGCGAGCGACCGCGAAGCATGGATGCGCGAGGGCGTGGCGTGCTATCAGACCTTCCTGCGCGGCCTGCTCGATCTCACCGACAATCTCGTGAACAATGCGATCGTGCCGCCGCCCGATGTCGTGCGCCACGACCCCGACGACCCGTACCTCGTCGTGGCCGCCGACAAGGGCACCGCCACGTTCTCCGACTACGCGAACGCGATATCCGCCGAATACGGCTTCTGGCTCGACGATGCTTTCGCCTCGGGCGGCTCCGTGGGCTACGACCACAAGAAGATGGCGATCACGGCGCGCGGCGCGTGGGAGTCGGTCAAGCGGCATTTCCGCGAAATGGGCGTGGACACGCAGGCCACGGATTTCACCGTGGTCGGCGTTGGCGACATGTCGGGCGACGTGTTCGGCAACGGCATGCTGCTCTCGCCGCATATCAAGCTCGTTGCAGCCTTCGATCACCGCCATATTTTCCTCGACCCCAATCCCGATGCGGCCGTGAGTCTCGCGGAGCGCACCCGGCTCTTCGCGCTCGAACGCTCGAGCTGGGCCGACTACGATCCGGCCACGATATCGGCGGGAGGCGGCGTGTTCGCGCGCACCATGAAGACGATCCCGCTTTCGGCCGCGGTGCGCACGTCACTCGGCATCGAGGCGGCAGCGCTTTCGCCAACCGAGTTGATTCGCGCGATCCTGCTGGCGAACGTCGATCTGCTCTACAACGGCGGCATTGGCACCTATGTGAAAGCCGCGCGCGAGACCAACGCGCAGGTCGGCGACCGCGCCAACGACGCGGTGCGCGTGAACGGCTCGGAACTGCGCTGCAAGGTCGTAGGCGAGGGCGGCAATCTCGGTGTCACGCAGCTCGGGCGCATCGAATTCGCGCAGCACGGCGGCCACATCAACACGGATGCGATCGACAACTCAGCCGGCGTAGATTGTTCGGATCACGAAGTGAACATCAAGATCCTGCTCGGACTCGTGGTGGCCGACGGCGAGATGACGACGAAACAGCGCAACACCTTGCTCGCGGAGATGACGGACGAAGTCGGCCTGCTGGTGCTGAGCGACAACTACTACCAGACCCAGGCGCTTTCGATCGCGGGCCGCTACGCCGTCGAACTGCTCGACGTCGAATCGCGCCTCATGCGCTGGCTCGAACGCGCGGGACGTCTGAACCGCCATATCGAATTCCTGCCGACCGACGACGAAATCGCCGAACGCCAGGTGGCGAAACTCGGGCTTACGTCGCCAGAGCGCGCCGTGCTGCTCGCTTACAGCAAGATGTGGCTCTACGATGCGTTGCTCGACTCATCCGTACCGGAAGACCCGCTCGTCGCGGGCTTGCTGATCGACTACTTCCCGCAGCCGCTGCAGCAGCGCTTTAGCGAACCCATGCATCGGCATCCGCTGCGGCGCGAAATTCTGGCGACGCACCTGACGAACGCGCTCGTGAACCGCGTGGGCTGCGCATTCGTGCACCGTTTGATGGAGGAAACCGACGCGCAGACCGGTGAAATCGTGCGCGCGTGCATCATGGCGCGCGACGTGTTCGGCCTCAATGACATCTGGCGCGCCATCGACGGGCTCGACAATCGTGTGCCCGACGACGTGCAGGCGCGCATGTTCGTCGACATCGCGCGGCTGCTCGAACGCGCGGCGCTATGGTTCCTGCGTCATCTGCAGGCGGGCGCGGTGGATAACGATGGCGTGAGCGCACTGCTGGCACGCTGCCGCGACGCCGCGCAGCGGCTCGCGCCGCAATTGCCGACGCTGTTGCCCGAAGCGGATCTCGAAGCGCTTTCGGTACGCCAGGGCGAGCTCGTGAAGGCGGGCGTCGAGAACGCGCTCGCGCTGCGCGTGGCGAGCGGAGATATTTCGGTAGCACTGCTGGACATCGCCGATGTGGCGGCGGCGTGCGACCGCCCGCTGGAGCGCGTTGCGGCAGCGTACTTCGCCTTGGGCACGCGGCTCAATTACAGCTGGATTGGCGAGCGTGCTGCGACGCTGCCCACGCCGACGCATTGGGACACCATGGCGCGCGCGGCGGCGCTCGCCGAGGTGGCGCACCTCAAGCGCGCGCTCACCACGAACGTGCTTGCACAAGGCGCCGATGCCGCGGACGCACAAACGCTGGTGGACGCGTGGTGCGCTCAGCACGAGGCTGCGCTGGCGCGCTATGGGCAGTTGCTGACGGAACTGCGTGCCTCGAGCGGCGTGAGTCTTTCCGTGCTGCTCGTGATCGTGAGGGCGATGGCGGCGCTCGAAAGGGCTTGAGGGCTTGAAGACCTGAACGATGACGGCGGTGCAAGCGGCTCACGCGGCGGCCGCTTCGGTCACCGCCTGCGTGCTCGTCACGGCCGCCGCATGCTCGCGAATCAGACGGTAGACCGTCTCGCCGGCCACCGTCTCCGACTCGAGCAACTGATCGGCGATCGCGCGCAGCACTGGCTCGTTCGCACGCAGCAACGCGAAGCACGCGTCGTTGAGTTCGTGCAGCAGCCCATTCGCGTGCCCGATCGCGGTCTTCAACTGCAAGCCCGCGACCTGCTGCGGCAGCGCCGCGAGGCTGAACAGGTTGCCATCCGCGTTGAAGCCGTGCTTCGACACCATGTCGAGGCTGATGCGCGAGGCCTCCTGCAAATCTTGCGCCGCGCCGCTCGATGCTTCGCTGAACATGAGCAGTTCCGCATTGCGCCCGCCCAGCAGCACCTGGATCTCGTTGCGCATTTCCGTCTCGCGATACAGGTACTTGTCCTGCATTTTCGTGATCAGCGCCACGCCCAACGCGCCGCCACGCGGCAAAATCGTCACTTCTTCGAGCACGCCGGTGCCGAGAAGAGCGGCGACGAGGCCATGTCCCGCTTCATGGATCGCAATGCGGGTGCGTTCGTCATCCGAAAGCGCGCGTTCCGCGCCATTGACGTCGCCAATGCGCGCAATCTTGATCGCCTCGAGAAAATGCACTGCGGCCACTTCCTGCTTACCGGCCTTGCGCGCAACGAGACCCGCCTGATTCACGATCATCGAGAGCGTGGCCGGCGAAAGGCCCGTGGTCAGGCGCGCGAGCTGATTGAAATCGAGGTCGTCGACTTTCGTCTTCAGATTGCCGGCATAGAAGCGCAGAATTTCTGCGCGATCCTCCAGATCGGGCAGACGCACCTGCACCGTGCGGTCGAAACGGCCGGGGCGGCGCAGCGCTTCGTCGAGATTGTCCGGGTGGTTGGTCGCGGCGACGATGATCACACCTTCGTTCGACTCGAACCCGTCCATCTCCGCGAGCAACTGGTTGATGATGCGGTTGCTTTCCGCCTCGACCGGGCCGCCGCCCGTGTCGGTGCGCTTGCCGAGACCGTCCGCCTCGTCGATGAAGATGACCGTGGGCGCGTTCTTGCGCGCAAGCTCGAACAGGCGCTTGACCTTCTGAATGCCCACGCCGTAATACTTCGCGCTGAAATAGCTGCCCGTGATGGCGATGAAATTCGCACCGCATTCGCCTGCAAGCGCCTGCGCGAGGCGCGTCTTGCCGACGCCCGGGCCACCCGTCATCAGCACGCCGCATGGCGCACGCACGCCCATGCTCGTGAACTGCGCCGGCTCGGTGAGCCACGCGCGCACGTCGGCGAGCGCGGCTTTCGCTTCGCCCGCGCCGATCACGTCGTCGAAGCGCAAAGTAGGCGATTCGCCGAGCAGTTGCGCGCCGCCGCCCATTTCCCGGCGCATGAACCACAGCAGGCCGCCTAGCATCAGCACGGGGAGCAGCAGACTGAGCGCGTCGCGCAGGTGGTCGAGGGCTTCTGTCCAACGCTCGGCGCCGATGCGCACATCGGCGTGCGGCAACCAGACGAGTTGCCAGGGCGGCGTTGCGCCCGGCTTCAGATCGCCGAGCAGCAGCGCGTTCGCGAACGCGCCATTATGATCGGCCACATAATACTTTTCGCCCTTGAACGTCGAGACGAGAATCGCTTCGCGGCTCACGCCGATTGCGGCGACATCGCGGGCGCGAATATCGCGCAGCAATTCCGAGGCGTCTTTCTCGCGCTTCGTCCATGGCGACGCGTCATGCCGCATTTCGCTGGCGACGCCCGTAAGCGCAGCCGGCTGGGAGTGCGCAAGGTTCGCTTCATGCCGCCAGTAGAAAAAGCCAGCCGTCGCCGCGAGCGCGGCCGCGCATACACCCAACGCCACGTATCGGCCAAAGCGTGACCGCCGCGAATTCCTTGCCGGTTTCATGAATCCATTCCTGCCCGGCGCCGCCGTGACGGCGCCAGATAATCTATCGTGGGACTGGAGGCGCTCGAACGTCTCGCCTTGCGTAGTCCATGGATAGTCAGGAATACGAAAACGACCCTTTTAATTGCGCTGCTCCTTTCGAATTATGCCTGCATTGGGCGGCCCGCGAAAAAAGGGATTGGCGGATAAATACCTTTTAATCCGGTGATTTAGCGAGGTTGCGCGGTCTCTTAGGGGCGCGACCAGCAATGTACGCCGGTTCGGGTGGTTTTCCCGAGAGGGCCAGACCATGCTGCAGACAGAATCAAACGTAGATGGGCAAGCCTTCCCGTGTCATCCGCGCGCGCAGAAAATCGAACGTAAATTCCCGCAGGCGGGGGTTGGATTTGCGCAGCAGATCATCGCCTCCAGGTGGTAGTAGCTGCCTCTCGCCGGGATCGGGCCACACGACAACGGCTTCTGATTGAGCTTCCGCAGAAATCGCGGGCGTGGGCGGCGACGTTCCTGCGCTGCTGAAGATTGCCGGATCGGGACGGCCCATCGTCGTGATCGATGGGTGTCCTCTGGTGTGTGCGCAAAAGTGCCTGGAGCGCCACGGTATCGCTCCCGATCAGCACGTTCAGCTGGCCGACTGCAGTGTGAAAAAGCGCTTCCACGAAGACTTCGATCGCGAGGAGGCGGAGCAGGTCATCAGCCGCGTGCTTCATTCCATAGTGGCGCTCGGTGCGATCCACACAACGACACGATGAGCCTGGCCGCTTTGCGTCCGCACGTACCTTTCATCCGCGTCGCAACGTGAATGCGGGAAACAGCGCGGCTATCCTGCCGACGAGTTCGTGATCGGGATAGCCTGCCATCGATACGGCATTCAAGCCGTCATCGTGGCAACCCTGAGTGCGGAAGACCTGCAGCGCGTAGTTCGTGATGTTCATTGCCGCGAGTGTCTGCGCGAGTTTCAGGACTTCGCCTTCTGGCAGCAGCCCGGGATGCAAAGTGGTGCGGCATTCGTATTGCACGCCGCTGGCCAGCACGACCTCGAGACTGGCCCGTGCATGTTTGCCACTAGAGGGCACGCGGGTGACGCTCGCATAGTCGCCAAACGCCGCCTTGACGTCCAGTCCAACCCAATCTACCAGCGGCAAGACTTCCCCGAGACGTCGCGGATGCGTGCCGGCAGTATGCAAACCAACCTTGAAACCTAGCGTTCTCACATCGCGAATGGCCTGCCCGAGCGCGGGATCGCCTGTAGGCTCGCCCCCGCTAAAGACCACGGCGTCGAGCAAGCCCACGCGGCGCATCAACAGGTTCAGAACGGCTTGCCACTCGAGCGCACCATTGCGGGTGCGCGGCTGCAAATGCGGATTATGGCAATACGCGCAACGCCACGGGCATCCCTGCACGAATACGACCGCGGCGATCTGGCCTGGATAATCGGTTGCGGTGAAAGGAACTACCCCGCCCACTCGGAGTGTGCGGGGCGCTTGCGGGCCGAAGTCCGGCCCGCACGATTTCATTTCAGTGGGCAAGCCGTGCCTCGCGTTCGCTGAAATATTTGCGCTCGTGGAATTCGCCCTTCTTGCCGGTGTTGAACGAAGAGACCGGACGGTGATAACCCATGACGCGGGTCCAGATCTCGCAGGGCTGGCGTTCTTCGTCGGACAGCGTGACGCCAGCGTGCTTTGCCTTCACAGATTGAGAGAGTACGGTGCTCATGGTTCAGACCTCAGCGGGTTCGAGTTGAGAAAGCTTGCGTTGAAGGATTTCTTCGTCGCAACGTGGGCAAAACTTGTGGCTGCCTCCCAGGTAGCCGTGCTTCGGGCAAATCGAGAACATGGGCGTGACGGTGATATAGGGCAGCGAGAATCGATTCAGCACGCGTTGAACCAGTGTGCGGCACGCGTTAGCCGACGAAAGCGGCTCGGTCATATACAGGTGCAATACCGTACCGCCCGTGTATTTGCGCTGTAGATCGTCCTGGCGCTCGAGCGCTTCGAACGGATCGTCGGTGAAGCCAACGGGCAACTGCGACGAGTTCGTGTAATAGGGCATATCCGGCGTGCCGGCCTGCAAAATGCCCGGAAAGCGTTTGCGATCTTCCTTGGCGAAGCGATACGTCGTTCCTTCGGCCGGCGTGGCTTCGAGGTTGTACATGTGGCCGGTTTCCTCCTGATACTCGAGCATTCGCGCGCGCACGTGGTCCAGCACGCGGACCGCCATGGCATGTCCCCATTCGCTGGTGATGTCGTGCTCGTCGGACGTAAAATTGCGGATCATTTCGTTGATGCCGTTCACGCCCAGCGTGGAGAAGTGGTTGCGCAGCGTGCCGAGGTACCGCCGCGTGTATGGGAAGAGCCCGTTGTCCATGCGATGCTGGATGACTTCGCGCTTGATCTCGAGGCTCGTCTTGCCGAGTGCTAGCAGCTCGTCGAGGCGCCGGAGCAGCCCCGTCTCGTCGCCGGCATGGACGTGGCCCAGGCGTGCGCAGTTGAGGGTGACGACGCCAAGGGACCCGGTCTGTTCGGCGGAACCGAACAAGCCGTTGCCGCGTTTGAGCAGCTCGCGCAGATCCAGCTGCAGCCGGCAGCACATGGAGCGGATCATGTTCGGCTTGAGTTCGGAATTGATGAAGTTCTGGAAATAGGGCAGCCCGTAGCGCGCGGTCATTTCGAACAGGCGGTCGGCATTCGGGCTGTGCCAGTCGAAATCGGGCGTGATGTTGTAGGTTGGGATCGGAAAGGTGAAGGCGCGGCCTTTTGCGTCTCCGGCCATCATGACTTCGATATACGCCTGATTGATCATGTCCATCTCGGCCTGCAGATCACCGTATGTGAAGGACATTTCGCGTCCGCCGATCAGCGGCACCTGCTCGCGTAGATCTTCAGGGCAAACCCAGTCGAATGTGAGGTTCGTAAAGGGAGTTTGCGTACCCCAGCGCGAAGGCACATTGAGGTTGTAGATCAATTCCTGAATGTATTGGCGAACCTCCGGATAAGACAGATTGTCGTGGCGCACGAAAGGGGCCATGTACGTGTCGAACGAACTGAAAGCCTGCGCGCCTGCCCATTCGTTTTGCAGCGTGCCGAGAAAATTGACGATCTGCCCAATGGCGCTCGACATGTGCTTTGGCGGCGAGGCCTCGACTTTTCCCGGTACGCCGTTCAGGCCTTCGTTCAGGAGCGTGCGCAGCGACCAGCCTGCGCAATATCCCGAGAGCATGTCCAGGTCGTGAATATGCAGATCCGCATTGCGGTGAGCCTGGCCAACCGCCGCCGGGTACACATGACTGAGCCAGTAGTTGGCAATGACCTTGCCCGAGACGTTCAGGATCAGGCCACCGAGCGAATAGCCCTGATTGGCGTTGGCGTTGACGCGCCAGTCCTGTTGCTCGAGATACTCGTCGATCGAAGAGCGGACCTCGATCAACGGCTTGTCTTGCTGGGTTTTGCCCAGCGCGCCTGACGGCGCGGGGTCGCGATCGGCAATCGAGGCGGGAAGCGCAAGGGGCACGATGAACCCTCCTTTGAATACTAGATATTGTTGGTGAGGCGATCTTATTAACTACATGTAGTTCGTGTCAACGACGCGCGATGGCGAGTTTGACGGGACTTGATCCGTGCTAATTTCGCCGGGTTCGTGCTGGATGGCAGGCAGACGTGCGCCACGGAGGTCACGAATTGGACGCGTCACGCGGGACACGACGCGGCGATTACACGCACGCGTCGATGGCGATTGGCGATGTTCGAGGGAGAGAGGCCGGCCGCCGATCGTGGCCGGCTTGTCAGTGCGGCGATCAAACGCGCTGAACTGCCTTGTGTGTCGTTTTGGCTTCGACCGGCACGGCCGCTTCGGGACGGCGCAACAGCAGCCGCGCGGCGAACCAGCAGAGGTACAGCACGCCTGCCGCGAACACCACGTCACCGGGCACACGCAGCCACACCAGCGTTTGCATCAGCTGCGAATGAATGACTTCCGGCGAGCGCGCATACCAGAGTCCCTTGCTCACGCTTGTCCATGCCTGGTAGATGCCAGAAGGCAGGATCGAGATGAACACCATCATGAAGAGGCCGATGTTGAGCATCCAGAACGCCATCTTGGGCAGTGAATCGTCCCAGGCCTCGCGCGACGACATGCCGCGCAGACAGAACAGCCGGCGATCTATTCGTCTTCTGCAGCCGCGCGATAGTGGGGTGTCGGCTGCGAAGCCGACGCTGCCGCGCCGCTATTCCTTCGTTCGCTGCGCAACGTGGGCTATCCGTTCCCGCACGACGCCGATCGCCTGCTTGAGCGCGTAGACATCCTGAAAATAGCGGTACGGAATGCGTATCCGGCTCGCGTTCGCGTCGATGTTTTCGATTTCTTCGCTCCATTGCGCGATCTGCGAGCGGTTCGGCTCGCTGTTGCTCCACACTTCGTCTTCGAGTGCCTTGATTTCGCGGTACCAAACCACGAGGCGCTTTTTCATCCGCGCTTCGAGCAGGCGCGGCAACGCCTGAAGCAAGCCAATCAGGAGCGCCGCGAACGGCACGAGGATCAACAGCCGTCGTTCGATCACGCTCGCGAGCCAGAACGGCAGATAGCGGTACAGGAACGGCTGGCCGGACTTGAAATAGCGGACGCTTTCGTCGGAGATCGGGAATTCTTCCGTCTTCAGGTTAGGGAACGTGCCGAGTGGCGTGAAGTAATCTTCGCCACCGTGAACAGCGTGAGCCGCGTCGAGCAGCAGATAGACGAGCGCCGGATGCAGCGTGTCTTTCGATACCAGCAGCGCCGTTGCCGCGAGCAGCGTGACGTCGGTGCGCGGCAGATCGTCGGCGACACTCGTCGACGCGCGCGGCAAGACGATCTTTGAAAGCGACGGGAACTTCTGAACCAGCGCGTCTGCCTGGGCGAAACTCATCAGTTTGAGATTGCTGTTCAGCAGGGTCTTCTGCATCTCGGCGTCGGGCCTGCCGATGAAGAAAGCCGCGTCGATCTGGCCGCTTTCGAGCCCTTGATAAGCTGCCGGTGCATCCATTTGCAGCAGGGTGGAGTTCTGGCTCGTGATGGCGCTGTAGCCGAGCAATACCTGTGCAACGTTGAGCAGGCCGCTACCGGGCACGCCCGTCGAAATTCTCTTGCCACGGAGTTGCGACAGCCGGTCGACGGTCGGGTCGCCGCGATAGAACACCCAGATCGGTTCGTACGACACGGCAGCGATTGTCTGCAGGCCGTCGGTCTCCTTCGGGCTGGTGGTCCCCGACTGGATGAAACCGACTTCGTAGGCGCTGTTCGGGTCTCTCAACCGCTCGTAATTCTCCACCGCGCCGGAAGAACTGCGGATATCGAGCTTGATGCCCGCGCGCTTCAGGATGGGCGCATAGCGATCCGCAAAGCCACGATAGATGCCGTTGTCCGCGCCGCTGGTCATGACGATGGTGCGCTGGAACGCAGGTGCGACCACGATCGCCACCACCCAGCCAAACGCAGCCAACAGAATGGTTACGCCGACGATCAGGAGGCGCTGCCTCCCCCTGGTCATGGGTGTTTTCTGGCTGCGATGCAGTGCCGGATTGTGTCGGGGCATCGTTATCCACGTCTACAGGATTTATCGCAGCAAGGGTCGCGGTGCATTGTGATCCGCTGTGATCGTTATGCTGACCATACTGCCGTCGCCGCTCGTAGTGAGTATGCCACGGAGAGGGAATCCACCGTCGCATTTAGGACGCATCGTTCGCTGGCAGGCTTGCCGGCGTACCCTTCCTGTCTAGTGGTGGGTAATCGCAGATCAAAGATATATGTCGTAGTGCAGACTAATATTCGGTTCAACCGTAAGACAGGAACGGCCACGCGAACAGCCGATGCGTCCGCGCAACGTCTTCCAGATTCAGATATATAAAAAAACATATGGAGGATATGAATTCGTCATTTTACTTGACATACCTCCATGGCGTTTAATTGGCTCCGTCACATCGACCCATAGAGCCAGGGCGCTACGCCAAAGGCTGAAAAAGACAGGAGACAACGATGTCAGCAACAACGCTGCGCAAGCGGCAACTGGCGCTTGCGGACACACCGCGCGCCGGCCGTCCGGCCAGACTGGCGCAGTCCCCGAATCATCGTCCGGACCGTCGGCATGTTGCTGCGCGCGTTCGCCACGCCGCACACTGCCCAGCGCGATAGACCGGCGCGCGTCTCAAGACCTTTCAGCGCTGCGGCCTCGACGTGCCACCCCGGCCAGCTCGCAACGTAGTGCCTGAAGCGGTACGCATGACGCGCAACCGCAATCTGAGGAGACAACCATGGCAATCTCACGCACCGTCGACGTGACGACCTTCATCGACCGGCATCGCGTCTCGCGGTTTCAGACGCTGATCGTCACGCTATGTTTCCTGATCGTTGCCATTGATGGCTTCGATACCGCCGCGATCGGCTTCATCGCTCCCGTGCTGCACGTGCAGTGGCAACTGCAGCCCGCGCAGCTCGCGCCATTGTTCGGCGCGGGGCTGGCGGGGCTGATGGTCGGTGCGCTCGTGTTCGGTCCGTTTGGCGACAGGGTGGGGCGCAAGCGGTTATTGCTCGTTTGCGTGTGCGCATTCGGGCTGGCGAGTCTGATTTCGGCGTTCGCGCCGTCGCTCGGCGTGCTGATCGCGCTGCGCTTTCTGACCGGCCTCGGCCTTGGCGGCGCCATGCCGAACGCGATCACGCTCACTTCGGAATTCTGCCCGTCGCCACGCCGCTCGTTTCTCGTCACGACGATGTTCTGCGGCTTTACGATCGGATCCGCGCTCGGCGGATTCGCAGCCGCCGCGCTCATCGAGCATTACGGCTGGCGCTCGGTGCTGTTCGTGGGCGGCATCGTGCCGATCGCACTCGTGCCGATTCTCGCGTGGCGGCTGCCGGAATCGGTGCGCTATCTCGCAAGCCGCGGCGAACATCGCGAGCGCATCGAACGCACGCTCGCGCGCATCGCCCCCGATGCCGACCTCGCAGGCGCGACGTTCACGACGTCCGGCGCGAAAGCGAGCGGGTCGCCGGTGGGTCACCTGTTCCGTCCCGAACTGCTGCGCGGCACGCTGCTCATGTGGCTCGCCTTCTTCATGAGCCTGCTGGTGATCTACCTGCTGTCGAGCTGGCTGCCAACGCTGCTGCGTACGACCGGCGCCTCGCTGCGCACGGCGGCGCTCGTCACGGCGATGTTCCAGGTTGGCGGCACGCTCGGCGCGATCGTGCTCGGCTGGCTCATGGACCGGCTCAACCCCTGCTATGTGCTCGGTGCAAGCTACGCGGCGGCCGGCGTGTTCACGGCCGCCATCGGCTCACTCGCGGCGACGCCCTGGCTCGCGGCGATTGCTGTCTTCCTCGCCGGCTTTTGCGTATCAGGCTCGCAGGTCGGCGCCAATGCGTTCTCAGCGGCGTTCTATCCGACCGATTGCCGCGCAACTGGCGTGAGCTGGGCCAACGGCATTGGCCGGCTTGGCTCGGTCGTCGGCTCGGTCGCGGGCGGCGCGATGCTCTCGATGGGGCTGACGTTGCCATCGGTCTTCATGATCGTCGGCGTGCCTGCAGTCGTTGCGGGCATCGCGATGACGGCACTAGGACGCTGGCGGACGCAGGCGAACCTGGCGCCGCAAGACGAATTGCTGCTGAGCGGGGAATGAACGCGGCGCACGCGCCGCGGGAAATAACACCAATAAAACGACGAACGCACGAGCGACGTCGATACGACTGGAGATCGTTCAATGAAAAAGATCATCGCCGCGACCTGCGCGGCGTCATTCGGCATGGCCGCGAGCAGTGTGGCCCATGCCCAGGGCAGTGTGACGCTCTACGGCATCATCGACACCGGCATCGAATATGTGACGCATGCAAATCGCGAGGGCGACAGCCTTGTGCGCATGCCCGGCATCACGGGCGAGATGCCATCGCGCTGGGGCCTGCGCGGCACAGAACCGCTCGGCGGCGGCTTGTCCACGGTATTCGCGCTCGAAAGCGGCTTTAACGTGCGCGGCGGCGACAGCGGGCAGGGCGGACGCCTTTTCGGGCGCCAGGCGTGGGTCGGCCTGGAGGGACCATTCGGCGTGTTGAGCTTCGGGCGTCAGTACACGATGACGTTCTGGGCGCTTCAGGATTCGGATCTGCTCGGCCCCGACATCTACGGCGGCACCGGTACATTCGACAACTACGTGCCCAACGCTCGCAGCGATAATACCGTCGCGTGGAAGGGCAAGTGGCACGGCGTAACGGCGGGTGCGACCTGGTCGTTTGGCCGCGACGCCGCGGGCACCGGCAACTCGCCCGGACAGGGCACCTGCGCAGGGCAAATCCCGGGCGATTCGCGGGCATGCCGTCAATGGTCGGCGATGCTGCGCTACGACGCACCCGCAGGCTTCGGCGGCGCGGCCGCGTACGACCAGCAACGCGGCGGCCCCGGCGCAGCGGCGAACTTCTTCGACGGCGTAACACCACTACCGCTGAAGGACTCGGGCGATACCGATTCGCGCATCCAGCTGAACGGCTATGCCCGGTTCGGGCCGGTGAAGGTGGGCGGCGGCTGGCTCGGGCGTCGGGTCGATACCGCAGCCGCGACGGTGCCTAATGTGCAATCGAACCTCTACTACATGACTGCATCGTGGTACGCGACGCCGGCATGGCTGATCGACGGCGGCGTCTATCGCATGATCAACAGCGACCAGAACGCGCGTGGCACGCTCGTGACGCTGCGCAGCACCTACCTGCTCTCAAAGCGCTCGGCGGTCTATTTGCAGGGCGGCTACCTCGCCAATAGCGCACATGCGGCCTACACGATAAGCCAGGGCGGCGCGGGCGCGTCGCCGGGGGCGGGCATGTCGCAGCTTGGTGTGATGGCCGGTATCCGGCAGATGTTCTGACGCCTTGATGTGAGGGCCACTTCAATGGCCAGACGACGCAGGTAGCGGCACCTGCGTCGTGGCCGTGATCGTTGCCAGTGTCACGCCTGGGCGCATGCGCAGCGCCGATGCCAACAAGCAACATGACGATGAACCCGCGAACGGAGGAGCAGTTCAGGCACGAAACTCGGATTTCAACGCCTGATAGAGCCGCCTATACCGTTCGAACCGGTCTCCCAGCACGCTCCGAAGCGCTGTCTCAGGCTCGTATCGTTCAAGGACGGCGGGCGCTTTGACCACTGCAGCGAGTTCTTCCCGTGTGCACGCGAGACGAGCGAGGCGACCTGCTCCAAGTGCCGCTCCGAGTTCGCTTCCTTCGTTTCGATTGAGTTCGAAGCCCAGCGTGCAAGCGCAGAGTTTTCCCCAGAATGCGCTGCGCGAACCGCCGCCAATCAATGCGGCTGCGGTGAGCGCCGTTCCCGCTCCCCGCAGCGCTGCATATCCATCTGCCATCGCAAACGCGACGCCTTCCATCACGCTGTATGCGAGATGCTGGGCGCCATGCGCCGAAGTCATCCCGTAGAAGATCCCCTTTGCTGCGGCGTCGTTGTGTGGCGTGCGCTCCCCGTTCAAATAGGGAAGGAAAATCGGCGCGGCGGCGCTTTGTCCCGAGGGGGCCATCTCGATCAGTTCGGCTACGCTGCTCTTGAGCAAGCCGGACAGCCAGTGCAGGCTCGCCGCTGCGCTGAGGATGACGCTCATCTGATGCCAATGCCGCGGCACGCAATGGCAGAACGCATGGACCGCCTGCGCCGGGTTCGGTGCATAGCTCGCGGTCGCGGCGAAGAGCACGCCCGACGTCCCCAGCGAAAGAAACGCATCGCCCGGCCGGGCAACGCCGATGCCAACTGCGCTCGCGGCGTTGTCACCGGCGCCGCCACAAACCGTCACGCTGCCATCGAGGCCCCACTCGCGCTGAAGTTCTCCCCGCAACTGCGCCGCGGGCTCGCTGCCCTCAACCAGTCGGGGCATGTGCTCCCTCGACAAGCCGGTCGCGTTGAGCATGCGGTCGGACCAGTCGCGTTTTGCGACGTCAAGCCATAGCGTCCCCGAGGCGTCGGACATATCGGACGTAAACTCGCCAGTCAGACGCCATGCGATGTAATCTTTCGGAAGCAGCACTTTTTGCACCGCACGAAAAACGGCTGGCTCGTACTTCGAAATCCAGAGCAGCTTGGGCGCCGTGAAGCCCGGCATGGCCTGATTCCCGGTGATATTGCGCGAATCGGGCACGAGCGCCTCGAGTTCGACGCACTCCGCGTACGCGCGTGTGTCATTCCACAGAATCGACGGACGCAGGACGTTGCCGCTGCGATCGAGTAGCGTCGCACCATGCATCTGGCCGGAAAGGCCAATCCCGCGCAGCGCCCTGAACGCGCGAGGTTGCTCGCTGCGCAGAGCCGCGATGGCGTCGAGCGTAGCGTTCCACCAATCCTGGGGACTCTGCTCCGACCACAGGGGGTGAGGGTTCTCGACGCGCAGCCGGGCCCGGCTGCTGGCGATGACGTTCGATTCGGCATCGGTAAGCACAACCTTTACCTCGGACGTGCCGAGGTCGATTCCCAGATAACTCAAAGTGGATTCCCGACAGTGAGCAGGCGGGCGCGCCGCCTGGCAAGTTCTCAGGCCGCTGCCTTGTGGGCGTGTGAGGGAGCGTCGTTGAGCCGGTGCAACGCGCGAAACTTCGAAGGCGGAATCCCTTTTTGCGCGAGAAACTGCCGGTTGAAGTTCGATACGTTATTGAACCCGACGCGGTAACAGATATCGGTCACGCCGAGATCCGAGCACATGAGCAGTTCGCAGGCTTCGTTAAGACGCAGCCGGTTCTGATACTGCACAAACGTGCAGCCTGTTTGCCGTTTGAAGAAGCGCGTAAAAGTGCTGACGCTCATACTCGACATTTCTGCAACGTCGATTTCACGCAGATTGCCGGCGAGATTCTGCTGGATATAGGACAGCACCTGGTTGATGGTCGACGACATATAGCGTTGCGCACTGACATTGTATGCAGGTCCGGCGAGCAGTTTCCTGCTGGTGCAGGCGATCAGCTGGTCGAGGATCGACATCAGCAGCATGACGCGGCGTGCACCGTGCGCGCCTGAGACCTCCTGCATCACAGGGGCAATGGCGAGGCCGAGTGCGTCCGGAAACTGGATGCCTCGCGAGGCCTGATCGATCAACGCCATCGCAGGGCTGAGTTCGGCGAACGCCGCGACCATCTTCTCGACTGCATCACGTGAGAACTGCAGGACAAGGTCGCGAGACGGCACGCTCGCGCCGCCGTCGCTGTCCGTCACCCAGTTATGAGGCAGATTCGGGCCCGTCAGCACGATGTTGCCAGGATGGAAGTCCCCGATGGAGTCCCCCACGAAGAACTTGCCCGATGAGGCACGAATGACGTGCACTTCGTACTCCGGGTGGAAGTGCCATTTCGCAACCGTATGCGGATAGTCGTGCACCCAAGCCCGAAAGGACTCGTCCTGACGGGTATGGACCAATTCGAGATCCGGATTCATTGCTCTCGTCTCCACGGGAACCCTGACTTCGCGCCCAGGGCGCGTGCTTGCACGCTAATGTACTCCCACGCCGGGCGCCACGTGCAGGCGCGGCTCGGGTAAGGGCGCAACCGCTGCCTCGTCTGCCGGCCCAAGCGACACATTATCCCCGGTCGCGACGTCGAAAACATGCAGATCGTGTTCGCGCAACGCGAGCCTGACGTGATCCCCAGTGTGAGGCACGGTACTCGCCGGAACCAGCGCGGTGATACGTTCGCCTGAGCAGTCAACGGTAATGAGCGCTTCTGCGCCCAACACTTCAACCAGCTCCACCGCACCGCTGAGCACGAGGGCATCGTCCGTTTTCCCATTGTCGGGAATCCATACGAAATTTGGGCGGACCGCCAGCCTGATCGCCTGACCGTCCTGCAAGCGCTGAAAGCGGTTCTCTCGTAGTTGCCATTGACCGGCGGCAGACGACACGACGAGTCTTTCGCCAGTGCGTTGCACCGAGGCATCGAGGAAGTTCATCGCAGGGGTGCCGATGAAGCCCGCGCCAAAAATCGTGCGTGGATACCGGTATAGTTCGGTCGGCGTGCCTTCCTGCTCGATGTGTCCGCCGCGCATCAGAATGACGCGGTCGGCTAGCGTCATCGCCTCGAGCTGGTCGTGCGTCACGTAGACCGTGGTCGTTTTCAGGCGCTGATGCAAGCGTTTGATGTCGGTGCGCAGTTGGGCGCGTAACTTGGCATCGAGGTTCGACAACGGTTCGTCGAACAGGAAGACCGCGGGCGTCTTGATCATCGCCCGGGCGATGGCGGCGCGCTGCTGCTGGCCGCCCGACATGGCGCGCGGCTTGCGCTCGAGCAGCGCATCGAGATTGAGCAGGGCGGCCACTTCGCGCACGCGGCGGTCGATCTCGGCCTTCGGCGTTTTGAGGCGCCGCAGGCCGAACGCGATGTTCTCGTACACACTCATGTGCGGATAGAGCGCGTAGTTCTGAAACACCATCGCGACATTGCGCTCGCGTGCGGGCACGTCGTTCACTACCGTGCCGCCGATCGAGAGACTGCCTCCCGATATCTCCTCCAGCCCGGCGATCATGCGCAGCATCGTCGACTTGCCGCATCCCGACGGCCCCAGCAGCACGACGAACTCGCCTTCGTCGATATGCAGGTCGAGCGGGTGCAATACCGGTTGGTCGCCGTCGTACTGCTTCATGAGCCCTTCGCAGACAATAGTCGCCATGATTCAATCCATCTCGATCTGGATCTTCACGTCCTCGGGCCGGCCAGCAGCGGCTTCCTCGAACGCCTTGATGCCGTCTGAAAACGCGAATTTGCGGGTGATGAACGGATTCACGTCGATCATTCCCGAACTGATGAGGGCCAGCGCCCGCGGGAAAATGTTCGCGTAGCGGAACACCGATTCGAGCCGGATTTCCTTGGCCTGCATCGCTACCACGTCGAGCGCGACCGGGCCTGGCGGCATGCCCACCAGCACCGCGCAGCCGCCCGGACACACGAGGTCCAGCAGAGTGTCGAAGACCTTCGCGTTGCCCGACGCTTCGAACACGACATCGGCGCCCCAGTCTTCGGTCACCTGGCGCACCACGTCTTCCAGCGAATCCTCTGCGGCATTCACGGTAGTCACTGCCGGATTGCCAGCGAAATGGCGCAATTTCTCTTTCACGACGTCGGCGAGGATCACGCGCGACGCACCGCCCGCGAGCGCCGCGAGCGCCGTCATGGCACCGATGGTGCCTGCGCCAATCACGACGGCCACGTCGCCGGGCTTCATGGCGGCCTTCGTGGCTGCTTGCAGGCCGATCGACAAGGGCTCGACGATGGCGCCTTGCGCGAACGAGACGTTGTCCGGAAGCCGGTAGGTGAACGCGGCCGGGTGAACCACGTAGGGGGTCAGGCAGCCATGCACCGGGGGAGTGGCCCAGAACCGCACGGCAGGGTCCAGATTGTAGAATCCGCGCATGGTGGCACGTGAATCGAACTGCGGCACGCCGGGTTCCATGCAAACCCGGTCGCCAACTTTCAGGTGGCCGACTTCGGCCCCCACCTCGACGATCGTGCCCGACGCCTCATGACCGAGCACCATCGGCTGCTCGACCTTGAACGGCCCAATGCGGCCGTGCGTGAAGTAGTGCACGTCACTTCCGCACACGCCGACGGTATGGATGCGAACCTTGACATCACGTGGCCCGATCACCAGCGGCAAATCGATGTCCCGCAGGCTCAGGCGTCGAGCTTCTTCCAGTACAAGTGCCTTCACAACATTCTCCTTATTTACCTTTGACCATTGAGTTCAGGAGGCGAATCAGCACGCCCACGAAGATGATTGGCGGCAGTGCGAGCAATACCGTGGACGCGTTGATCACGCCCCACGGCACTTCCTGACCGAGCGACGTAAACGCGGATGCCACGACCGGCAGGGTGGCGCTGCGCGAGGACGTCAGCGCAAGGCCCATCATCAGTTCGTTCCAGACCAGCACGAAACTGAAAATGATGCCGCCCAGCAGCGTGTTGCCACAGGTCGGCAAGGCGATGCGCCAGAACACCGCGTAAGGTCCATAACCGTCGAGCGTGGCGGCCTCCTCGATCTCGCGCGGCATGCGCTGGAACACGGGTATCGACAGCCATGTGATGGTGGACAAGGTCGTTAGCAGATAGGTGACGATCATCGAGAACCGCGTGTCGTACAGGCCCAGGTCCACCCAGATCGCGATGAGCGGAATCGCTACCGCAACCGGCGGCAGGAAGCGCAGCGACAGCAAAAAGAACTGGATGTCGCGTTTTGCCGGAACGTGAAAACGCGCGATCACGTAGGCTGCCGGCACGCCAAGCACCGTGCCCAGGATGACCGCGGTGCCCACGATGACCGAGCTGTTCTCCAGTGCGATCAGCACCTCCGGGCTCGAAATCACCTGCCGGTAATTGTCCAGCGTCGGCGTGAAGATGAAACGCGGCGTGGGCGTGACGATATCGAGCAGGTTCTTCAGTGAATTGAGCACCGCCCAAAGGATCGGGAACACCGCCACGACGGCGAGCGCAACACCGAGCAGCAGGATCGTACTGCGGGAGATCAGTCTTCCCATTTGTTCACCCGCTTCCAGATAAGCGTGAAAATCAAGGTCGTGGCGACCATCATCAGGACCGCCATGCTCGACGCGTACGACACCTTTCCTGCAAGGCCGATTCCCTGGGAGTACGCGTACATGTCCAGCGTTTCGGTGGATACGCCAGGGCCGCCTTTGGTCATCACGTAAATCAGGTCGAACGAGCGCAGCGATTCCACCATCTTGATGAACACAAGACTCATGATCGGCGCTTTGAGCATTGGCAGCGCGATGTATGCATAAACCTGCCAGGTGCTCGCATAGTCGAGCCGTGCGGCTTCGAGCGGCTCGGGCGGCAGCGTCTCGAGCAGCTTTAGCACCACCACTGAGAAGAACAGGCCCCATTGCCAGATATCGACCAGCGCGACCGCATAGAGCGCAAGCGCCGGGTCCGAGAGAAAGGCCGTGTTCGTGATGCCGAAGAGGCCGATCAACCAGCTGAGAATGCCATTGAGCGGCGAGTACATGAACTTCCAGATAAACGCCGCGGAAACACGTGGCAATAGCACAGGGATGATCAACAGCACACTGATGGCATTGCGCATCCTGCCGCGCACATGCTCGAACAGATAAATGGCAATGACGATTCCGAGCGCGACCGCGCCGAGCACCGTCACGACCTCCCAGATGGCCGAGACTTCAATGGAGTTGATGAAGCGCCGGTCGGCAGCAAGGCGCACGAAATTGCGCATCCATACGAACTCGCTGTCCGGGTAACGCAACACGCGATTGCGGAGCGCGAGGTTGATGGCCGCGATGGTAGGCACGAATCCCAGCACCACCATCGCAACGAGAGGCGGCACCAGAAACACGAACGGAAGGCTAGTCTTTCCGCGATTGAACATTCAGCTCTCCAGCTTCGAACACTCGGGAGCGCATGCCGCCGCTCCCGTGCACAGAGGGGACCCGCGCGCCTCGCGCTTGTCCCCGCGCTGCCGCTCATTTGCGCGCATGCTCCATGGCATCTTGCGCGTACTGGGTCGAATCGTTGAGCGCGCCCTGAATGTCCTTCTGGGTGCCCGTAAAGATTTCCTCGAGCGCCACGCCGAGGTTGTCGCCGATATCCGGCCATTGGGGGCTCGGCCAGAACGTGACTTTCGACACCGGCGTCGTATCCTTCAAGCCCGCGAGAATCTGCGGTTTGACGTGCTTCTGGAAATAGTCGCTTTCGATCGTGCTCGTGCGGTTGTAGTCGCTGAACACGTTGTCGTGCAGGCGTGCCTGCTCCTGTTCCTTGCTTGTTGCCCACGCAATGAACTTGCCGGCTGCCTGGCGGGTGCATTCGTCCTTCGCGCCGACCGCTGAAATGGCTAGTCCATGCCCGTAAGCAGCGGAGGGCAGCGGTGCGGGCGGCCTCACGTAGCCGACCTTGTCGGCGACACTCGACTTGGTGGGGTCTTCCATCCAGTCGGCGAACGGCGTCGACTCGATCATGAACGCCACCTTCCCGGAGCGGAATGCCTCGAGCGCGTTGCTCCAGTCATAGGTGGCGGAGCCCGGCGGCGCATACTTGAAGAGGTCCGTGTAAAGCTGCGTGGCCTTGACGGCAGACGGTGAGTTGAATGCGGGTTGCTGCTGCTTGTCGGTCCATGTTCCACCTTCGGCGAGCATGAACGGCGCCCAGCGCCAGACATTCATGCCGGAGCCGCGCTGGCCTCGGGCAACCCAGCCATACAGGTTCGGCGGCGCGTTGAGTTTCTTGATGTCGGCAACCAGCTCGTCGAGCGTGCGCGGCACCGGCATATGTGCTTTCTCGAGGATATCCCGGCGATAAAACAGGAAGTCGGAACCACCAATCAGCGGCGCGAAATACGCGACGCCCTTATAGCTCGCGACAGCGCGGCGTCCGGGCAGGAAGTCGTTGTAGTCGGCCTCCTTGGGGTAGTACTTCAGCAAGGGCACGATCCAGCCCGCCGTCGCGAACTCGGAGACATTCGCCTCATCCACGTAGTAGACCTGGTACGAACCGGCGCCGGTCGACGCGTCGAGCCGCGATTTTGCGCGGCGGTCGTTCTCTCCGAAGTAGCTGATCTCGATCTTCGTTCCGGTCTTTTTTTCGTAGTCGGGCAAGGACTTTTCCATCACGGTAAGGCCGAGACTTTTCTGCGCGAGCACCTTGATGACAGGAACATTGCACGACTGCGCGACCGACACGACAGGCAGGGTCGCGCCCAGCAACGCACACAGTGCGGAATAGTGGAACCTTTTCACTGCCGTCTCCTGGAAGGTTTTAGTTCGAGTGGTTGTTATCGGCCGGTGGTGGTTGCGTGCCGGTAGATAGCGAGCGTAAGTTAGCACCGGCCTGGCGAGCCAGCCACGCCAAAACGGGGCAGCGGTTCTGTACTTTTTGCTCAGTTTTTGTGTGCAGCGCAAAATTTTGTGTCGAACCTGGGTTGGGCGAGCGTGGCTGTATGCGTTCTGGCAGATCGCGATTCCAGCTCGATTGGCGGTTCGGGGATGGCTGCAAGCACAACCTTCGGCTTTGTCATGCGCCGAATCCTCGCGGCACTGATCCTGAGTACGCCTGTGTATATTTGAAGATTCGCGGGGATCGAATCCGTCGATATCGGGGCAGCTGCGAATCGGGCGTGTCGAGTTGAATGAAGCGAGGCCGGCGTCAGCCTCACCCCTCGAGACACTCGCGCAACGTTCGCGCGAGCCGAGCGGCCTCAGCCGCATCGGCGACGTTCGCGAACCTCATCAACCAAAAGACGACAACTCCAGCATGGTGTAGATAGGTATTTATACCAATGCCAAAACGTATATCGCGGAAGGCGAATATTTCATTAGAAGGTTATCGGGCTTCTCCATAGACTGTGCCGAACCCATTGATCGAGCGCCGTCGCGAGGCAGGGGGCGAGTCGATGACGTTCTTGCCTTACCCGGCATTGCCCGGGAATTCAAATCTAACGACACAAGGGGAGCGGAATACCTGCGTTTTGGCTAAAGCATCCATTCGATCGGTGATTCGAACAGCGTCAGATCTGACAAACGGAAGAAGCACCGTGGAAGCCTGAGCGCAACGGCTGCCGTCACTGGCGTGCGGCGAGCATTGCAGGCCCAGGCTATGGCGAAAAATAGCAATTAGAAACTCGTACATCGGAGACAGAAGAATGAAGCTGGTCAGAAAAATCGCACTACGTACGATGGTGGGAGCAGCGTTCGCGCTTGCTGCGGGGACAAGCGCATTCGCACAGGGCAAGCCGATTACGCTTGGGTTCTCCCAGGTGGGCGCCGAAAGTGCATGGCGCACGGCAAACACCGTGTCGGTGAAAGCGGCAGCAAAGGATGCTGGCATCAACCTGAAGTTCTCGGACGCCCAGCAGAAGCAGGAAAACCAGATCAGGGCGATCCGCTCGTTCATCGCGCAGAAGGTTGACGTTATCGCGTTTTCGCCGGTCGTCGAGTCGGGCTGGGAGCCGGTGCTCGAAGAGGCGAAGCGTGCAAAGATCCCTGTCGTCCTCACCGATCGCGCGATCGACGTGAAGGATCCCTCGCTCTATACGACGATGATCGGTTCTGACTTCATGGAGGAAGGGCGCCGCGCAGGTCACTGGCTCGAGGAGCGTTACAAGAACGAGCCGGGACCCATCAACATCGCAGAATTGCAAGGGACGGTCGGCTCCGCGCCTGCCAACGACCGTCATGCGGGTCTGATGGAAGTGATCAAGAGCGATCCGAAGTTCAAGGTCATCGCGTCGCAGAGCGGTGACTTCACGCTTGCGGGCGGCAAGCAGGTGATGGAAGCGTTTGCGAAGACGTATGGCAAAAAGATCAATGTGGTCTATGCCCATAACGACGATATGGCGCTTGGCGCAATTCAGGCCATGGAAGAAGCAGGCATTAAACCGGGCAAGGATGTCACGGTGGTTTCCTTCGATGCGACGAAGGGTGGCTTTCAGGCCATGGTGGACGGGAAGATCAACGTGGACGTCGAATGCAGCCCGCTGCTCGGCCCCCAGCTGATGGCGGCGGTGAAGGACATCGTGGCCGGCAAGCAGGTCCCGCGGCGCATCGTGACCGACGAAGGCATCTTTCCGATGAATGTCGCAGCGCAAGTCATGCCAAGCCGAAAGTACTGATCTGCACGTCGTATCCAGCCGCTGACGGGCGCGCTCGGGAGCATCGCTCCTGAGCGCGCCGGCTCGTCCCCGACACCATTGGCGAGGCCGTCCGCGGATCTCGCGAGCACCATGAACCCTTTACCCATTCTCGAAATGACCGGCATCGACAAGACGTTTCCGGGCGTCAAGGCGTTGCAGCAGGTCGATTTTCGGCTGTTTCCCGGTGAGATTCACACGTTGATGGGCCAGAACGGCGCGGGCAAATCAACGCTCATCAACGTGCTCACCGGCGTATTCGCACACGATCGCGGCGAAATCTGCCTCGCTGGGAAGCCGGTTCGCTTCACTGCGCCGCTGGACGCCGAAGCCGCCGGGATCCAGACGCTCTATCAGGAAGTGAACCTCTGCCCGAATCTTTCCGTGGCGGAGAACATCTTCGCCGGCCGGCATCCGAAGAAGCGCGGAGCAATCGACTGGAAGGCGATCAACCTGCAGGCGCGGGACGCGCTGGCCACTCTGGATCTTTACATTGATGTCACGCACTCGCTGGATTCCTATCCAATTGCGGTCCAGCAAATGGTGGCAATCGCTCGCGCCGTCTCCGTCGACGCGAGCGTGCTCATTCTCGACGAACCGACTTCAAGTCTCGATGACGGCGAAGTCGCGCGGCTTTTCGCAGTGCTGCGCCGCTTGAAGGAATCGGGAATGGCGATTCTGTTCGTGACGCACTTTCTCGAGCAGACCTATGCCGTGTCGGATCGCATCACCGTCATGCGTAATGGCGCACGAGAAGGCGAGTACCTGGCGAAGGACTTGCCCGTCGACGTGCTGGTCGCAAAGATGACTGGCCGGGAAGGCATGAACGAGACGATGAAGGCAGGCACGTCGGACGGTCCGCACCCGGATGCAGCGGCCGCCCCTTTTCTTTCCATGCAGGGTGTGGGTCGGCGTGGGTTGATGAGTCCCGTCGATCTCGACGTGTGTCCTGGCCAGATCGTTGGCCTTGCTGGACTGCTCGGTTCCGGCCGCACCGAAACAGCGCGGCTGGTGTTCGGCGCCGAGCGCCCGGACACCGGGACGATGCTGATCGACGGACAACGCGCGAAGCTCGCTTCGCCGCGAGACGCGGTGCGACATGGCATCGCCTATTGCCCGGAGGATCGAAAAAAAGAAGGAATCGTAGCGGCGTTGTCGATCCGGGAGAACATCGTTCTGGCGTTACAGGCGCGACGCGGGTGGTGGCGCATGCTGAGTTACTCCCGTCAAAGGAAAATGGCCGATCAATACATCGCGCAACTCGGAATCAAGGCGCGCGACGCAGAGCAGCCCATCGGCCTGCTCTCCGGGGGAAACCAGCAAAAGGTGCTGCTCGCCCGCTGGCTCGCGACCGAGCCGAAACTGCTGATCATGGATGAGCCCACGCGCGGTATCGACGTTGCCGCGAAGTTCGAGATCATGGACCGTGTGCGTTCGCTTTGCGCGAAGGGCCTCGCAATTCTCTTTATCTCTTCTGAAATGAGTGAGGTGGTTCGCGTCAGTCACAGGATTGCTGTCCTGCGTGACCGTCGCAAGGTCGCCGAGATCGCGGGCGATCGCCTCTCGGAGGATCAGGTGTATCAACTCATCGCAGGAGGCGAGTCATGAAGTCGGTTCGCGCGCTGGTGCGGCATCAACTGGTCTGGCCCGCCATCACACTCATCTTGCTGATTCTTCTGGACGTTGCGCATCGCGCAAGCTTTCTCTCGGTGACTGTCCTCGACGGTCATCTTTTCGGCGCGCCGATTGATATCCTCAATCGTGCTGCACCGCTCGTGATGGTCTCCCTCGGAATGACGCTCGTCATCGCGACGCGCGGCATCGACATCTCGGTCGGAGCAACGGTGGCCATCGCCGGCGCGGCCGCCGCGATCATCCTCGAGGCGGATCCGTCGCGCGTTGGCATGGCGCTTGGGGCGGCGATTGCCGTCGGACTGTTGGCCGGGATGTGGAACGGTCTGCTTGTCGCGCTCGTCGGAATGCAACCGATCATCGCCACACTCATTCTGATGGTGGCAGGGCGGGGCGTCGCACAGTTGCTGACAGGTGGCCAGATTATTCCCATTAGTGCACCGGGCTACCTCAGGCTGGGTGATGGGTATCTGGCGATGGTTCCCTGCTCGGTCTGGATCGCCGTCGTGGTGACGCTCGCGCTCGCGCTTCTGGTGAACCGCACCGCGCTGGGACTCTTCGTTCGCTCCATTGGCGTCAATCCTGTCGCAACGCGGCTGGTCGGGCTGCGTTCCGGCGCGATCGTCTTCGGCGTGTACGTCATCTGCGGGTTGATGGCGGCGCTCGCTGGGATCATCGCCAGCTCGAACGTACGGAGTGCTGACGGCAACAATGCGGGACTGCTACTCGAACTCGACGCGATTCTGGCCGTGACGCTCGGCGGGACGTCGTTGCTTGGCGGCCGCTTCAGCCTTGGTGGCACGGTGCTCGGCGCATTGATCATCCAGACGTTGACCTACACGACCTATTCGATCGGTGTGCCGCCGGAAGCAACGCTCGTTGTCAAGGCCGTTGTCGTGGTCGTGGTGAGTGTCATTCAATCAGAAGTTGCGCGTGCGCTGTTTGTCAAGCAGGTGAAACATCTTCTTTCCCCGGCGCGCGAACGCGCATCCACCGGAACGAGTCCATCATGAGAAAGCTGACTGGCCGTCTGGCTGATCCGAGAACCCTGCCCATCGTCGCAACGATCGTGCTGTTCGCTGCGCTGTTCGGTTTTGGTTCCGTCATGTACACCGGCTTCTTTTCGATGCAGGTATTGACGGGCCTGTTCGTAGACAATGCGTTTCTGCTTGTCGTGGCGATTGGCATGACGTTCGTGATCCTGTCGGGGGGCATCGACCTGTCCGTCGGCGCTGTGGTTGCCCTGACTACGATACTGTGTGCTGTGGGCGCGCAGTGGCTGCATTGGCCCATCTGGGTCGTCGTGCCGATCGTGCTGGTTTTCGGCGCGCTTTACGGTGCGGCGATGGGGGCGCTGATTCACTTCTTCCGCCTGCAACCGTTCATCATCACGCTCGCAGGCATGTTCCTGGCCCGCGGCGCCTGCTTCCTGATCACGACGGAATCGATCACGATCGACGAGCCGACGTTCCATGCTGTCGCGTCTCTGAATATTCCGGTCGGCGGCGGCTCCCTGAATGCCGGATCGCTGGTGGGCATTGCGACGCTCGTGGTCGCGATTTTCATCGCGCACTTTACGCGCTTCGGGCGCAACGTTTATGCGATTGGCGGCAATGAGCGCTCTGCGCTGCTTATGGGCTTGCCAGTCGCCAGAACGAAGATCGCTGTGTATGCGTTGAGCGGCTTCTGCTCGGCGCTGGGCGGGGTGATCTTTACGCTGTATGTGCTCTCCGGGTACGGACTGCAGGCACAGGGGATGGAACTCGATGCCATCGCCGCGACGGTGATCGGCGGAACGTTGTTGACCGGCGGGGTCGGCTACGTCATTGGATCGCTATTCGGCGTCGGCATCCTCGGCACCATCCAGACGCTGATCACCTTCGACGGTACGTTGAGTTCGTGGTGGACGCGCATCGTCATCGGCGCATTGCTCTGCGTGTTTTGTCTGCTGCAGCGGATCATCGAGCGGCACGCGGGTCGACGCCGCAAGGGCGGCGGGGGTTTCGCGCCGACATCGGCCGGGCCATCGCACGGTGGGCAGCGGGGGCGGGATAAGCGTCGCAGCGTTGATCTCATCACGACGACTTGATCGTCTCAGGTTGATATCCAGTCTGTCTGAACGGGAGGGGAGAACGTGCTCGACTTACGGGATACGGATTTACGAAAGCCAGTGTTCGGGAAGGCGGCGCGACCTGGCGAGCCAGAGCAGGGCGCAGCCGGGAAGGCGTATCGGCAAACAACGCTTTCGAACGCCTGTCTGAGGCTCGACGTGGAGGCAGGGAGCCACGGCGGGATTGCGCAACTGGAATGGAACGACCGGGGGACATGGACGCCCGTCTTTCGACAGGCGCAGCGGCGCGGGCATATACCGGCTTCCCGTCGACTATCGTGTCAACCGTCGATCTGGGTTCAGAATGCGGCGCAGGACATCGGGGCTTCAGCGACGTCCTTAGGATCACAGCCAATCGGCACAAGTCGGCTGCTTCCGGTGGCCGGTGTTGCCCCCGATGTCGCGCTGATGGGTGACTGGAAAATCGACTCCGCCGGAGAAAAATGTCTCCGCTTGATAACCGAGCTCGCACAACGCTATAAGGCGGTCCAGACATACGAGCTTGACGGGCCAACACTGGAAATAGCCGTCGAATTCGAGAATACGGGACACACGCCGCTACTGTGCGGAATCGAAATCAGTCCGGTCCTGGTGCGGGATTCAGACACCCGCATTAGCGCACCGGCAGGCGGGATCTGGATTGCACGGGAAAACGGAAAGTCTCCCAGGCTCGTTCCGGCTCCGTTCGCATGGCAATTCGGGGTGACATACCCTTTGCCGGCGAAGGTGGTTGACCACGCGTTCACTGGCTGGGGAGGGAGGGCGCTGGTCGAATGGCCGGCGCGACAGATTTCTCTCGCGATCGTGGGAAACACGGACTGCTATCGCCTTCGTGCCTATCCGGAAGAAGATTCGTTTTCGTTCCAGGTGATGAATGATCAATCGGAACACCATTACATTCGCAACGGTGATGATGTGCCCGGCCTGACAGTTCTTGCTGCCGGACAAACGCTCAGCCGTCGGGTCAGCTTCACAGTCGAACGCCTGGCGTCTCTGACGAGGACCGCGCGCTACTCGACGGAGTAGCGGCTTATTCCAGTAGCGCTGTCCGGCGCTGCGTCGGGCAGGGCGCGGCGGGGAAGCGCTGGAATCTTTTCATATTAATAAAAAGTCATCACGGCCCGCGTGAGAGGTCTATTTGACACATCATGAATCGGGGGGAAATATGCTCAAGGGGTTCAGTATCAAAAGCGGGCTGACCTGCGTCATTTCGGTGTTTGTCGTCATCCTGGCCTTGACGAGTTCTGCGGGCATTCTGGCGCTGAAGCTGAACAATGACGCGCTGCGAGCCATGTATGAAGTTGATACCAGTTCGCTCGTCGCGCTGAAGACCAGTGACGCCTTGCTTCAGCGTGCACGCGTTTCGCTCGACAGCTACCTTTCGTTGTATGGTCTGGGCGACCCGGAACCGGCGTTGCTTTCGGGTGCGCGACAGGATTTAAAGGATTCCGAACTAGAATTCTCGAGGTATCTTTCGCTGCAATCGGGCACGGACTCCGAGGCGGCGCGGCAACTGACAGGACGGCGGCGGTCGGTCCTCGACAAGGCAATCCTGCCGGCGGCTGACGCGCTCGGACAAATGGATTTCGGCCGCTTCAAGGAACTCCAGGGGAAGGCGACACAGGATGCCGTGGCGTCTTATCAGAGCGCGATGAAGGAACGGGAGAATGCGGTCGTCGACTTGCAACGGGAGCGTTTCGCGCAGGCGCAGTCCCGCTTTCATTTGATGGTCGCCGTGCTTGCCGGAACGGCGATCGTCGCACTTGCCGTGGGAATAGTCGCGAGGCTGATCCTCGTCGGAATCGTTGTGCGCCCTGTCGCTGAAATCAAGGCACATCTCGCCCGCATTGCCTCAGGCAATCTTCAGGGTGATGCGCTCGCCGAATATCGGAACGAGATGGGAATGCTCATGGCGGACGTCAGGACGATGCAGGACGCGCTGGTGCGAACTGTCCGTAGCGTTCGTGGCGGAACGGAAACCATCAACGTCGGCGCACAGGAGATTGCCTCTGGCAGCGCAGATCTTTCCCGGCGAACCGAGCAACAGGCAGCTTCGCTTGAACTTGCTGCCGCGAACATGGCGCAGTTGACGCGGGCCGTCAAGAAAAACGCGGAGACAGCCAATACCGTGAGCCGACAGGCATTGGTGGCTTCACAAACAGCATCTGCCGGCGGCGAGGTGGTTCACGAAGTCGTCCGGACGATGCAAGGCATATCGGTGCATTCCAGCAAGGTCGCCGAAATCGTGGGCCTGATTGAAAGCATCGCCTTCCAGACCAACATTCTGGCGCTGAATGCCGCCGTCGAGGCGGCACGGGCTGGAGAACTCGGGCGAGGTTTTGCAGTCGTCGCGAGTGAAGTCCGAAGTCTCGCTCAGCGAAGTGCCCAGGCGGCAAAGGAGATCAAGCAGTTGATTGACGCTACCGTCGGAAAGATCGACGAAGGTTCGCTGCTCGCGCAAAGGGCGGGCACGATCATGACCGAGGTTGTGTCGTCAGTCACAGCGGTAAGCGGCTTGATGGCTGAGTTGCACCGGGCCACGCAGGAACAGAGCCACGACATCGAGCAGGTGAGTGGCGCGGTCGTGCAAATGGACACAACAACTCAGCAAAATGCAGCACTTGTCGAGCAGGCTGCAGCCGCAGCGCAATCGCTCAAGGAGCAGGCAGCGCTGCTCGACGATGTCGTTTCGGAATTCAAGATTGCATCGGGTACGTCGTGACTCTCCGGTCACTCAGACGGTATCGTTCACGAGCCCCGTGGTGTTGCCGCTCGCCAGCGATCAAAAACACGACATCTGGAAATAGCCAGAACACGACATTAAGACGTAGCCCCCACATATAAAACTGCGATAATTAAGATTATGTAAAATAAAAGATGGTGTGCACTGCGACGCACCCCCAACACACGCAGCCCCGCCACATCAAACGCGCAATCCCCGGCTTTTAAGCCGATGAACAAGCTGCGCGCGCGTGATACCGAGATTGCGCGCCGCCGCAGAAAGATTCCCCGACGCCTTGCGTACCGCGCTCTTGAGTCGAGCACTGCGGCGCCTCGGTTCGATCTCGCCGGCTGCGCACTCGTATCGCCGTGCATGATTGCGTTTTCACTGGCCTTCGACACACCGGTCCAGACGCATCGCGCCGCGTGGTCTGCCGGTCTCTTCGCACTCGGCATCGCGGCCGCATTCGCTTACGTGGCGTATGCGCGCGGCCGCCGCGATCCGCTCTTCAAGCTCCGCTTGTTCGGCGAGCCGAATTTCAGCGTCGGCCTGATCGGTAATCTCGTCTGCCGCATCGGCTCGAGCTGGTCAACACGCTGATCGTGGGCGCATCGATCGTTGCGTTCGCACTGATCTCGCGCGGCACGCCCATCGCCGTGGAGATTGCCGTGCTGGCCATCTTCGGCGCGGCCAACTCGATGCAGTTCGCCGCGATGAACAGCGTCACGCTCAAGGACCTCTCCCACGAAGACGCCGGCAGCGGCAACAGCCTCTTTTCCATGGTGCAAATGCTCGCGATGGGACTCGGCGTCACCATTGGCGGCGCGCTCGTGAGCCTTGGCGAGGCACAGTGGGGATCGGTGGCGCCCGGCTTTCGCATGAGCTTCGCGGGCGTGGGCGCGATCACGCTGATCTCCGCCCTGGTCTTCCGCCGCATCGACACGCAGACGCGCGTCGCCGCTTCGCCTTCGGCGATGGCGTCAACGGCCGTTCGCCGCTGAGCGCGCGATCAGTGCGCAAGAATCCCCATCGCACGTTTCTTCAGATCCAGGAAGTGTGATTCGAATGCGACCTGTGGCGTGCGCGGCCTTTCCAGTTCGATGGGTACGTCGAGTGCCACCCGCCCCGGCCGCGCTGAAAGCACGACAAGGCGCGTACCGAGAAAGATCGCTTCGTCGATGTCATGGGTGATGAAGACCACCGTGCAGTGGAGCTGCTCCCACAGCGCGGTTAAGAACGTCTGCATGGAACTGCGCGTCTGCGCGTCCAGCGCACCGAAGGGCTCGTCCATCAGCAGCACCTTCGGCTTCATCACGAGCGCCCGCGCAATTGCCACGCGCTGCTGCATGCCGCCCGATAGCTCATAGGGCTTATGGTGGGCGAAAGACTCCAGACCGATGATGCGCAGAATGTCCGCCGACTCCTTGCGCCGTTGCGCCTTGGGCACCGAATGCAGTGACGGCCCGAACTCGATGTTTTGTTCCACACTGAGCCACGGAAACAAGCCGGCCTGCTGGAACACGACGACACGGTCGGCCCCAGGCTGGTCCTTGATCTCGCCATCGACATAGATGTTGCCCTTGGTGGGCGACGTCAAGCCGGCGAGCAAATGCAGCAAGGTCGTCTTTCCACAGCCCGAGGCGCCGAGCACGGTGATGAATTCGCCGCCCCGGAACTGCAGGTTGATGTTTTCCAGTGCCGATGTGGCGCCGAATGTCTTGTACAGAGAATCGATGACGATGTTCAAGTTCGTCTCCTGCTCGACAGTCAGACAGTCAATGGATCAATGCGCCAGATGCTTCGAGTACTGCGGCGCGACGTTGTTGTCGAAACTCGCCGGCACACTCGGAATGCGGCCTATCGAGTTGAGCACCTTGGCCGTGTTCACCAGAGTCAGGTACGAGGCGGAGGTTTTGACGCCTGCGTCGAGGCCCATGACTTTCGGCGTGGTCTGGTCGGCGCCGGAAAACAGCTCATAACCGGCGAGTTCGCCCGTCGCCACCGGCACTGTCACGCCCGTGGCCTTCGCCATCTCGGCGAGCGCCTTGTCGCGATCCTTCATCGTCACCTGATAGCCCTGGTCGAGCGCGGCGACGAAACCGCGGACCAGGTCAGGATGCGCCTTCGCCCACTCTGAGTTGGCGATACAGACGTTGTAGCTCGAGGCTTCGCGCGGCAGATCGCCGTCCGTCTTGATCGCCTTGCCGCCGGCCGTACGCAGCGCGCTGAATACCGGATCCCAGACGATCGCCGCATCGATCGCACCGGTCACCCACGAGGTGCGCATCTGCGGCGGCGCCATATTGATCTGCGTGACGGACGCATACGGCACGTGCGCAGCCGCAAGGAAGGTCGCCAGTTCGAACGAGGCCTGCGAGCCGGCGACGATCGCGATCTTCTTGCCTTGCAGCCCGGCGACGTCGTGGATGCCGCTATCCGGCTTGACCACGATGCCGGCCGCATTCGTGTAGCGCTCCTGGTTGTACACGATGGTCATCGGCAAGCCCTGTGCAATTGCGGTGACGAGCGGCGGAACGCCCAGCCCGCACATGAACGTGAGACTGTTCGATGCCAATGCACTCATCGCCGCCGGACCCGAACTAAAGAGCTTGTACTGGACATCGGCGTTCATCTGCTTTTCGAACATATGCTCGGCCATCGACACCATGTACGGATCGGCGCCATTGTCCTCGTAGCCGATGATCACCTCGGGCTTGCTCTGCGAATGCACCGCGCCGGGAACCAGACAACTGCTCGCCAGCACAGCCGCGCTCATGCCATAGACCCATTGCATCTTTTTCATTTTTCGTCTCCTCCGATTACCCGATTAGTTATGTCCGCGCCACGGTACGACGATATTTTCGATCTTGCGAATCGCCAGCTCCATTCCATATCCGATCAAGCCGATGATCACGATGCCGACGATCACGATGGCAACCTGCAAGGCCTGTCCGGCGAACTGGACGAGCCAGCCAAGGCCGCTGCTCGCCGCGATCAGTTCCGCGGCAACCAGACAGGTCCACGCCACGCCGATACCCACGCGCATTGCGGTGAAGATCTCCGGCATTGCCGAGGGCAGCACGACCTTGCGGAAGATTTGCGCGTTGGTCGCGCCGAGCGTGCGGGCAACCTCGATGCGCAGCGGCGGTGTGCTTTTCACGCCCGACATCGTGCCGATGATGATCACAGGAATGGTGCCGACCAGAATCAGAATGGCTTTGGGCAATTCGCCGATGCCGAACCACACCACCAGCAGCGGAATATAGGCAAGCGGCGGAACCGGCCGGACGAACTGCAGCAGCGGATCGATGATGTCGAACACGATCTTGTTGCGTGACATCAGCAGCCCGATCGGTACGCCGATCGCAATCGCGCCCACAAAACCAATAACGATGCGAAAGCAACTAATCAGGACATCGCTGACGAGCGATTGGCCGCCGTAGCCGTTGTGGACGATTTCGACGAAGGCCTGCCACACCGCCACCGGCGAGGGCAGCGCGAACGCGGGGAAGATGCCCGCCATCGATACCGCCTGCCAGAGCGCGACGCATATCACGAGCACGGCCGTGGTCAGCCAGTACGAATTCAGTTTCCCGTGGCCGCGGCGGATCTTGATGACTGGCTCGGTCGACGAGTCCGCGTGATGCTTCATCATCTTTAGTCTGGGTAGGGCTCTCACCGCCTTCTCCTCAAGTTGAAAAACAATGCGCACACCAGCGCGAAGCTCCGCGTCCGGTTCGGGTTCCGTCTCAATTCAAGTATAGTCAGCGGCTACAGGGCAGATTTCGTCTTCATTTATTTCGCACTCGCGAACTCGCCCGTTTAGTCAAGCATTCTCAATCAATAAAGCGGCGGGTAGTACCAGGCGGAAAGTTCCGATGGGGCCAGTCGCGGATGACCGCTGTCTCCCGCTTTCCCTAAGCGCAGCAGGCCCCGTCCAGCCGATTTCTTCCGATTATTTGCCCCCGCGCGCTCGCAGCCCCAAGGCCCGCCAGCCGGTCGCGCTGCGCCGCAGCAAGGGCCTGGCGTGCGCGCGTGCGTCGAGTGGCTTGCCGAAAGCGGCGTGCTGACCGTTTCGTCGCGAACCGTCGCTCCGAAATTTACCTAATCGACTCGGACGGCCAGTGTTGAATATCGTGTTGATTGACTGGCCGATTCAGCCGCTATCCGGCCGCTCAAACGTTCTCTCACCGCCGTCATCGAACACAGGAGCCAGCATGCCGACCCGTACCCCGTCCGCCCTTTGGGCACAGCAATTCCGACGGTCACCGGAGTCGAAGACGAGTCTGCAGCACCAGATCCGCGAGATGCTGGTGGCCTCCATCCTCGACGGGCAACTGCCGCCGGACTCCGCCTTGCCTTCGAGCCGCGAACTGGCCGAGCAACTCGGCGTAGCGCGCAATACCGTCGTGCTCGCCTACCAGATGCTCGTGGAGGAAGGCTATCTGGTCTCGCGCGAACGCAGCGGGCACTTCGTCAACCCCGAGATGCTGGAGGGCCTGCACGGCGTAACGGTCCAGCAGCGGGTCCAGCAGCGCGTGCAGCAACGGGTTCAGCAGCCCGACGTCGTCAAGCCCCATGGCGCCCGGTTGCCCGCCC
>NZ_JAMBPS010000064.1:0-37760 GCF_024206515.1 Paraburkholderia sp. CNPSo 3281
CTTCGGAGCATGTTGGCATTCAAGCGATAGTGCAGTGCTACCGCCGCGATCGATACGTTGGGCTGCATCGCCGCCCGGATGACTTGCGCCTTGAACTCCTTGCTATGCCGCCGACGTCGTGTCGGTTGCACGACCTCCTGCGTCACCTCGATCTCGTCCATCATGTACATCTGTCCATTAAAAATTTAGATGGACACGATCCTCGCCTTCGAGCCTTACGCAATCAAGATGACTTCACCGGGTGCTTACGTCCATCGGGTTCAGATGCATGGCCTGCTCGACGAGAATCGAGAGGCTGTTCATGCCGTAGCGGAAATCGACAGGATCGCGGTGCAGGTACACTTTCAGGTTTTCGTCGAACCGGAACACGGCATCCTCCCCAGAATCTGGACCAGCGAGGTCAGTTCGTCGATGGTCGCGATGGCTTTGCCCATCTCGAGCTCGACACCGTTGGCCAGTCGCACATGCAGCGCGAGCGCCATGGACGAATGCGGCGGTGTCGGCACCGGCGCAGTCGGTATCGAAACGACCGGCACGAACGCGGGAAGTGCAGCAGTGGTAGCGACGAGCTCACGCGAATCCGGCTGGTCGATGGCCACGCCATCAACCTCATCCGGCGAGGCGGCGTCATCACTGGCGTGCTGTATTGGCAAGATGCCTTGCTCGCGCTCCATCAAGAACTTCGTGATCCACTTGCGCAACAGGTTGGCATTGACTCCGTGCTCCTGCGCCAACCGAGCCACCGATACGCCCGGCTGCAACGCCGCCTCGATCAGTACCCGCTTGCTCTTCTCGTTGTAGCGCCGACGACCGTCGGCACTCTTGCGAACTACTTTTAACTCCGAGTCTTTGTCGGCCATAGGTGTCCACCTTCAATAGTAGGTGGACACCTATGCTCCCCGCTCAGAGTACTGTTGGGTAGACGTCGATAATGGATCGCTTACATACAACATTGCTTGCGTGAGCGCTCATGGAAAGCATCGATCTTGTTAAGAAAGTGACTTGACAATAGCTTTTTGTGCGCGAAAACTGTGCTTCACGGTGCGCCGCGAAGCGCTGATCTGAAGGCTTCGTGCCTTCGACCCACTGGAGCGAGCGAGACAATGGAAAAAGCTGGTGCTGGGGGCCTTTTCGAGCTAATGGACCCTCCCGGAATCATCGTGAACCGTCTTAAGGGCGATCCCGCAGAACAGCGAGCGCACGCAGCGTTGGCATACCGGGCAACGCTTGACCTCGATGCATGTCTAGTAGGGGTGCCTTTCGACGGGGCATCCTCTGTGCGGACCGGCTCGCGGCATGGGCCCGATGCGGTTCGGGCGGCCCTTGGCTATTTTACGACGTATTCGGGCGAATCCCGAAAGCGCTTCGGCGATCGCCTTCGAACCGCCGACATTGGCGACATCAAGACCGTCTTGACAGACATGAAGGGAAGCTTCAGCAATGTCACCACAGTCATGCGGACATTGTTTGAGCGCAACATCGTTCCGGTGACCATTGGAGGCGACCATTCGGTTAGCTGGCCGATTTTAGAGGGATTATGTACTGCAAAAGGTGGTCAACGGGTCGGCATCGTCCATTTTGACGCACACCATGATCTTCGCGAAGCACACTTCGGTTTCGAATCCAGTGGTGTCCCGTTCCGTAAGGCGCTGAACTTTGAAGGCTCGCCAATCAAGGGCTGGAATATGACGCAGATCGGCATCGCCGAGTTTTGCAACAACCCCGAACATCACGATTATGCAATCGAAGAAGGGGTCACGGTCGTCACCAACACAGCGGTGAGGCGCAACGGACTACTCGGATATGTGAAAGAAGCTCTGGATCGAGCATGCGATCAGACGGATGCAGTTTATGTATCGCTAGACATCGATGCGATCGACCAGACTCAGGCTCCAGGAACTGCTTCTCCTAATCCCAACGGGCTCGATGCACGAGATCTCGCAATCGCATTGTATGACCTTGGGCGTTGTCCAAGGGTGGCAGGGTTCGATATCGTCGAAATCTCTCCGCCTTTCGACTTGAATAACACGACAGCGCTCACGGCGGCGATTCTGGTTCTGCATTTCCTCCGTGGCGTTGCGGAACGCCATACCGTTTGACCTTCTAATCTAAAAGTTGACGACCATGAAAAAGCTCTGTGCCGCGCTATTCGCCACGCTCGTGGCGATCAGCTCGACTGCGTTCGGTAAAGATATTCGTGTTGCCATCGACGCCACTTCGCCGCCGTTTGAATCAATTGCTCCGGACGGGAAATTACAGGGATTTGATATTGACCTTATGAATGCGCTCTGCAAGCGCATCGATGAGCCCTGTAACCTTATTGCCGCGGAGTGGAACGGGATGATTCCCGGGTTAATTAGCGGGAAGTACGACGTTCTGATCTCAGCGCTCAACATCACGGAAGAGCGCAAGAAAGCATTCAGTTTTACGACGCCGTATATGTACCCGCGATTTGCATTCGTAGGCAAAAAGGGCGACACCATTCAGATCACTCCCGACGGGCTGAAAGGCAAAGTGATTGGTGTGCAGCTGGGCACTCCTCAGGATGCGTTCGTTACCGCGCATTTTGGAAAGGAAGCGACGATCAAGCGGTACTCTTCCGGCAGCGCGCCATTTTTGGATCTCACAAACGGGCGGGTTGATCTGGTTTTCAACCTCGTGATTCAGATTCAGCAGACCTTTCTAAACAAACCGGAAAATGCCCAACGGTACGGATTCGTCGGACCGGTCTTTGCAAGTGGTCAGGCGCCGGAATTGGGTGAGGGTGTTGCAATCGCAGTTGGGAAGCAGAATACAGAGTTGCTTGCGAAGCTTAACGACGCACTGGCAAAAATGAAGCAGGACGGATCATTCAAGGCAATTAACGACAAGTACTTCACGTACGACATCTCGGCCTTGCCCAAAAAGTGACCGATATGCTAGCCGCATACTTCCCTTCTCTCGTTCATGGCGCCTCCGTGACGCTAGCGCTTGCCTTTTTGGCTTTGACAATCGGACTTCCAGCGGGGCTGGCTGCGGCTTTTTGTGGACTTTCGGGTAAGCGATTCCTTGTGGGTTTGGCGGACGCGTACACGTTGCTCAATCGGGGCGTACCGGATCTTGTTCTCCTCCTGCTCGTGTACTACAGTCTTCCGGATGCTTTAAATCGACTCCTCGCCACGGTAAACGTCGATCTACGTTTCGACTTCGATCCGTTCATGTCTGCGGTGGTTACACTAGGTGCGATCTCCGGTGCCTACATGAGTCAGACATTTCGCGCAGCCTACTTGGGTGTTCCGAGGGGTCAGTACGAATCTGGACTTTCTATGGGCATGAATGGATTCAACGTTGCCCGTCGAATTCTGCTTCCGCAGATGTTCCGGATCGCACTGCCGGGGCTTACCAATAACTGGCTGGTCTTGCTCAAGGGAACTGCGTTGGCATCCCTCATTGGATTGCGTGACCTCATGTTCAGCGCTCGTGGCGCATCAGAATCTACAAGTCTTCCTTTCACATTCTATGCAGCTGCCGGCATTCTCTATCTGGCAGGAACTTGGACGTCAGTGTTCGCGCTGAGATTGTTACACCAACATCTCTCAAAGGGGATGCGATGAACGGCTGGCACGTGATCATAGCGAATAGTGATCTGTTTGTTCGGGGATTTTTCACTACGGTACTGCTATTGGCGTGTTCAGCGTTTTTTAGCATTCTTTTATCGATTCCATTTGCATTCGCTTTGAACAGCAACCACGCGGTTTTTCGCATCCCCGCAAAAGCCTACACGATGACGATCCGTGGTTTTCCTGCGCTTATACAACTTTTCATGGTGTATTACGGCTTGTCACAGTTTGACATGATCAGGGACAGCTGGATGTGGCGCTTCTTCTCAAGCGCATTGTTCTGCACGTTATTCGTTTTCACACTCAACACAGTAGCCTATACAGGCGAGATTCTCGGAGGCGCACTTCGCGAAATTCCACGAGGGGAACTCGAAGCCGGAGTCAGTATAGGCATGTCACCTTTGCGCCTCGCACTGTCCGTCCAGATACCGCTCATGCTCCGGAAAGCACTACCGCAGTACAACAATGAAATTGTGCTGTTACTTCATGCGACTGCACTTGCGAGCGCCGTGACTCTCCTAGATCTGACTGGGGCCGCACAGAGGATCAGCATGGAGCACTACATCATGCTTGAACCTTATCTTTGCGCAGCTGCAATCTACTTCGTGCTGACGGCGATCCTGATGAGAGGATTCAAGTTCGCCGAACGCCGCTGGCTCGCATATCTGATCAAATAACCTCAAGGGAGACGAAGAGTCATGAATCAATCGCTGCTGAGCAATATTCATGCGGGCCTTGCAAAGAACGAAATCAGAGATGGCACCAACGTTCGCTCGGTGAACGCCGACGGTCTAGCGGTCGATGTATCGACGAGGGAAGCCTGGCCCGAGCAAGCTTCTAAGCCTGCGGAGTCGTTGTCCCTTCGCGCGGAGTCAGGTACCAATGCAGAGGAACGTTTTGCAGTGGAAGGAAGGTCGACCTCCCACTTTGACAATCGAACTGGGGTAAATGGCAATGACGTCGCCCCCCAATTGCAGGTTACGAATCTGCACAAACGTTTCGGTACCAACGAAGTCCTGAAGGGTGTGGACCTGCGCGCGGAAAAGGGGGACGTCATTGCCGTGATTGGATCGAGTGGATCCGGGAAGAGCACGTTTCTTCGCTGCATCAATCTTCTTGAGGGACCGAACCAGGGCACCATCGTTGTCGGCGGTGAGGAGCTACGTCTCCGTGCTGGGAAGCAGGGGGAACTGGAGGCAAGAGACAGGAAGCAGCTGCAACACGTGCGCGCGAAGCTTTGTATGGTGTTTCAGGGGTTTAATCTTTGGCCTCATATGACCGTGCTTCAGAACGTAGTCGAGGGGCCGCGACGCGTGTTGAAGGTCCCACGGAGTCAAGCGGAAACAAGAGCGCGCCACTATCTGAGCAAGGTAGGGATGCTAGAAAAGATCGATGCATACCCTTCTCGTCTCTCTGGTGGTCAGCAACAACGAGTTGCGATCGCGAGGGCGCTTGCTATGGAGCCGGAAGTCCTTTTGTTTGACGAACCCACCTCGGCATTGGACCCGGAACTGGTCGGAGAGGTACTACGCGTGATGCGCGAACTCGCGAATGAAAAGCGAACGATGGTCGTGGTGACTCACGAAATGGGATTCGCTCGAGAAGTAGCGAATCGCGTGGTGTTTTTCCACAAAGGAAGGATCGAGGAAGAGGGTTGTCCGAAGGAAGTGTTTGCATCGCCAAAGAGCGATAGGCTCAAACAGTTCCTTTCTGGATCTCTCAAGTAGTCAGTAACGGGGGGGGCCCTATGTAATTCGTCAAGCGTTAGTACTACTGTGTCACAAAATCAGTTGCGCGCTCTATTGTTGTACAGGAAGAGTGCCATCGTTGCATGAGCCTTTGTCCAAGCAGGATGCGCAACGTAGTAATGGAATCAGGAATGTGGCGTTGAGCGCGCTGGACTGCCCCGGGGGATGTAATCCGGGGGAAGGGCAGGCAGCGCGCGTTCAAGGAAGTTTTTTTTACCACGTCCATCTGATTGCATTCCGAGTCGCTGAGCCATCACAAACCCGTACGCAGCGATACTCAGTGTGGCGTGATGGTGAAAGCCACGCCAGCCTCGCCCTTCATAATGACCGAGCCCGAACTCCTGCCTTCAGGTCCTGATAGTCGCGCTCGATGCGCCAGCGCATTTTGGTCACGAACACAAGCTGCTCGAGGGTCGCCTCCTCGGGGGCGGTAGTGAGAAAATATTTGAGCGGCTCCGTATCGCCATCAGGCCATTCAATAAGCAGCCATTCTTCGTCGCGAACGGTACTTCGCCAATAGTCGTGATGTGCGGGACGAACCCGCACGGCGGCAAAGCGTGAGGAAAGGGCTGCGTTGCTGCCTTCCCGCCAGGTTACGGTTTGCCAGGCGTTCATGGGTAATTGCATGGCCAGTTCCTTCACCACGAGCGGTTTATGGCCAGGCGCACGGCGCAACAATTTCGGTGGCTGACCGCGCCCACTCCAGGGTTTGGGCGGCAGCGGCGCCGTACCGGGCGCCCACACAGAGGTGCCCGGCCGGATCCCTACCGCATACAACAAACCCAGTTCAGTTATGCTTTCCCGGAAAGCGGTTTCGTCGCCGTACCCGGCATCGGCAAGCACAATGCCCGGTGCAATGCCGGATGCTATAGCCTCGCGAAGTTGGCCCAGCGCAATCTGTGGCTTGGTCTCGAAGTTGAGGTCATCAGGAATGCCGGCGCGACGCGCTCGTTCCCGGTCGTCAATCCATTCCTTGGGGACATACAGCTGCCAGGCAATCGGCAAGCTGCCGCGTTGTGTCGCGATCGACAGGCTCACGGCGATCTGGCAGTTATCCTGTTTGCCCAGTTGCCCACAGTATTGCCGCGCTACGCCGACCGAATGCTTGCCTTTCTTCGGGAAGCCCGTGTCGTCAATAATCCAGTAATAGCCAGCCTCGTCGGCAGCGTGCAGGCAGAACGCGGGCATCACCCATTCGCGTACCCGCTGCAGAACCGCCCGGTCAGACCATTCTGCCTTGGCCACAAAATGGTGGAGTGACTGGTGTTTCGCACTCGCGTGAAGGGGATCAATATGCGCAGCCATCGGCTCGACGCTCTTGCGTGACAACGGCATTACCAAGCCCGAACAGTAGCCCTTGAGGCCGGCATGGCGATCGGCGTGCCCCAACGCCTGCGCCAGATGATTCAGATACGCGTCAAATTCGTCGACGTCTTCTCTCATCACGGTCGCCCGAAGTCTGTATTATTCAATACTACCAGGTATCGCTTTGATGCAAACATTTTTTTATGACACAGTGAGATTAGAAGGTCGGTGGGGTATTGACCCACAAAACTCGCGTTGTCACATCTGTGTCGTTGACGTAACGATGACCGAGTTCGGAATCGAAATAGAACGAATCTCCGGTCTCGACCACATGGGTGGAATCCTCGACGAGCAACTTGAGTCTGCCTTCAAGAACGAAGCCAAACTCCTGGCCCTTGTGCGAGATCTTTTCGTCGCTGCCGCCTTTAGGCGCAATGACATGAATGCTGGCTTGAAGCAGAAATTCCGGCCCCGATGGAACGAGCATTTCGAGCGTCACCCGGTTGCCGGTGCGTCGGTGGCCAGTCGGTAGGATACCTCGCTGATCCTTCCGGACAATGTAGACGTTGGAGTCCCCCTTCTCGGCCGAAGCAAACAGGGCGCTTATGTTGATTCCCAATACCTGAACGATTCGGTGCAAGGTCGCGAACGAGGGCTGAGATACGTCATTTTCGACTTTCGACAGATAGCCTTCGGTCACGCCGGCTTTGCTGGCGACTTCCTTCAGGCTCATGCCCATGAGCATGCGGGTGTGTTTCAACCGGACGCCAACCTTGACCGGCATCTCGTCACTCATGGCGCTCTCCTGAAGTTCGCTCTCATCTCGGGTTCGTCTCACGCGGTCAGTCGTTCCGACTCTGTGTTGGAGGTAAGGGGGGCGGATCGCAGACCTGTCCCTTGGCGCTCAAAAACGTTCCTCCGCGACAGACGTATTCCCCATATGAAAGATTCTGTCCCAAGAGAAACGGAAAGTCTAGACTACTTGCAGGGCGCGACACAGTTTAAGGCAAGTTAATTTCCTAGTGGGAATTTATATTTCCTTCGCATAGTATCCCAAAAACGGATAGCAGAAACTTCGAGTCGATTTCCTACGGGCTGACTATGCAAGAAACCTCTGATGAATTGCGAAACTGGCGCGTGCGGATACTGGCGCTTGCCGCCAAGGCTGAAGCCGTGGTCTTCATCGCTGTCGGGGTCCTTTTCGCATATCGGAGTGCGAAAGCGTGGATCGTGGCCGAATTTCTTTCGGCACATCTCCGGTGACATTTGTACGCGCAAGGCCATGGTCCGGTTTGGATTACTCCGACGTATCCGACATATGCGGTGCACGGGAGCGGGTAAACACTCATGTTTTTTTCCCTTAAGGAAAGTATCTTTCCTTAAAAGAAGTACAATTTCCCGTTTACTCACTGCTCCAGGTGAGCCAACGGCGCCGTGCGTGGAAGCGCGCCTCGAGCCAATTTTTCCCGTGAGATCAGCCATATGAACCACAGTCAGATTCGCCAACAGTTTCCCATCTTTGCTCGAGACACCCTCGGAACGATCTTTTTCGACGGCGCGGCCGGGACCCAGGTGACGCAGCGGGTCATCGACAAAATGGCGGACGCCATGATCGATGGCAACGCAAATCTCGGAGGGTACTTCCCGACTTCGGTGAAGGCGATGCGAAAGGTCGCGAACGCGCGTGAGGCCTTCAAGGACTTCTTCAACGCTCGCGACGCGCGCGAGGTGGTTTTCGGGCAGAACATGACAACGCTCACGTTCGCATTCTCGCGAGCGATTACGCGCACGCTCCAGCCTGGCGATGAGATCGTTCTGACGCGGATGGATCACGATGCCAACATTTCTCCGTGGCTGCTTTCCGCCAGGGACCACGGGCTGGTCATTCGGTGGATCGACTTCGATCCGAAGACGTGCGAGTACGACCTTTCGAATCTGGACGAGATCATTACGCCGCGCACCAAGGTGCTGGCGATCAACTACGCCAGCAACATCACCGGCACGATCAACGATATCGCGGCACCTATCCGTCGGGCCAAGGAGGTTGGTGCGCTCGTATACGTTGATGCTGTACAGTACGCGCCCCACGGTGTGATCGATGTTCAGGAACTCGGATGCGATTTCCTCGTGTGCTCGGCTTACAAGTTCTATGGACCGCACATCGGAATCCTCTGGGGTCGCCAGGAGCTACTTGAGCAACTGGAGTTTTACAAGGTGCGGCCGGCAAGCAATGCCGCTCCTGACAAGTTCGAAACGGGCACAAAGTCGCGAGAAACAATCGCTGGCGCACTCGCCGCGATCGAACACTTCGAATGGATCGGAGAGACGTTTGGAGACGCGACGGCGGCGTCGTCGCGTCGCGACAAGATCGTCGCGGGTATGGCGTTCACCAAACATTACGAAGATGAACTTGTGGCGCGCGCGATCGAAGGGTTGAGCGTTTTTAGGGGCTTGACCATTCACGGCATCACCGCCAAGGACCGTCTGGACCGCCGCGTTCCGACGATTTCGTTCAGCGTGGCGGGCGCCGATCCCGCGAAGATCGCACAGAGCCTCGCCGAGGTGAACGTCAACGTTTGGCCTGGACACAGTTACGGGCTCGAGCCGGTCGAGCGTCTCGGCCTCACCAACAAGGGTGGCGTCGTGCGAGTGAGCTTTGCCCAATACAACACCATCGACGAAGTCGAGGTGTTCCTCGATCACATGCGCAGGATCCTTGCGTAATCGTGTGTGCCGGCCGTTGCACACGCGATGGCTGGCGAAAGTTCCACGCAGATATCTAACGGACACCTGTCAAAATGCAGAGCCCCCAATTCTCTCAATCGGCCGAGGACTGGAAAGCACTCGCCGGTCGCATCAAGTTCCCGACGCAGGCATTCATTGACGGCAAGTTCGTCAACGCGATTTCCGGCGAAACGTTCGACTCGGTTAATCCGGCAACAGGAGCCGTTCTGGCCTCGATTGCCTCGTGCGATACCCACGACGTTGACCGCGCCGTCGAAGCCGCTCGCGAGGCCTTCAATCGTGGAGTATGGTCCCGAGTTGCGCCGACAGAACGCAAGCGGGTTCTCCTGCGCTTGAGTCAACTGATTCTGGAGTATCGCGATGAACTCGCGGTGCTGGAATCGCTTGACATGGGCAAACTGGTCGTCGATGCCGCGACTCTCGATGTACCCGGATCGGCAGAAGTTTTCCAGTGGTTCGCCGAGGCTCTTGACAAGGTCTATGACGAGGTCGCTCCGACCGGTGACGGCACACTCGCCACTATCCGTCGCGAGGCGGTTGGGGTGGTTGGCGCCGTGGTGCCCTGGAATTTTCCGCTAAAGATGGCGGCATGGAAATGTGCACCCGCGCTGGCTGCCGGGAACAGCGTCATTCTCAAGCCAGCGGAGCAGTCACCCCTGACGGCGCTGAAGCTCGCCGAGCTGGCCGCCCAGGCTGGCGTGCCTGCGGGCGTGTTCAACGTCCTGCCGGGGTTTGGTCAGACCGCTGGCCGGGCAATCGGATTGCATCCAGACATCGATTGCGTTGCTTTCACGGGTTCGACCGAAGTTGGAAAGCTGTTCCTGGGCTATTCTGGAAACTCGAACATGAAGCAGGTCTGGCTCGAGTGCGGCGGCAAGAGTCCTCTGCTTGTTTTTGAAGATTGCGCCGACGTGAAAGCGGCCGCCCGGGCGACCGCGCAGGGAATCTTCTTCAATCAGGGAGAGGTGTGTTCCGCAACTTCGCGCGTGCTGGTTCAGCGTAGCGTCAAGGCGCAGTTTGTTGCCGCTCTGCTGGAGGCGGCTGATAACTACCGTCCCGGTGATCCTCTGGATCCGGCATCGACGATGGGAGCGATGGTCGACGAAGAGCAGACTCAAAGAGTCTTGCGCTATATCGGCATCGGGAAAAGTCAAAACCGCCTGTTGACGGGTGGGGAGCGCAGCACGGAATCGAACAATGGCTGTTTCTTGTTCCCGACGATCTTTGACGGTGTGAAGCCGTCAGATACTCTCGCCAAGGAGGAGGTATTCGGCCCCGTTCTCGGTCTGATCGAATTCGAGACGGAAGAAGAGGCTATCCGTATTGCGAACGATTCGATCTATGGGCTCGGTGCATCTGTATGGACTGACAATCTGAAGCGGGCCCACCGTGTCGCGGCGCTTCTGCGCGCTGGCACCGTATCCGTGAATGCAGTCGATCAGGTTAGTGTGATGACGCCCTTCGGCGGGTTCAAGCAGTCGGGGATCGGTCGAGATCTGTCGTTGCATGCCTTCGACAAGTACACGGCTCTTAAGACGACGTGGTTCGACCTGAATTCCTGACGAACTGATGTTGCCTCATCTGGGCTTCCATTGTGCCAGATCAGGTAACGACTTGAATCGGACGATTTACGCATGAATTCCCTTCCGAAAATCAATCTGGAGCGGCTCCAGGCAACCATCGACACGATGGCGGGAATCGGCGCCAAGGACAACGGTGGGTGCTGCCGCATCTCCTTGACGGATGAAGACAAGCTCGGTAGGGACCAGTTTGTCACCTGGTGCCGCGAGGCGGGCTGCAGCGTGCATGTGGATGCCTTCGGAAACATTTTCGCGATTCGGGCAGGCAGTCGCCTCGATAGTTCGGTGGTGCTGACGGGCAGTCATCTGGATACACAGCCCAATGGAGGCCGCCTGGATGGAATCTACGGGGTACTTGCCGGACTTGAGGTGATTCGTACGCTCAATGACCACAACATTTGCACTGAGCGGGCAATCGCGGTGGTGAACTGGACGAACGAGGAGGGCGCACGATTCTCCCCTGGGCTGACCGGTTCGAGCGGGTATGCGGGCGACCTCGATCTTTCGTTTGCCCGAGCCATCGTCGCCCCGGATGGCGCACGGTTTGGCGATGAACTGGCCCGAATTGGCTACGCAGGAACGTTTTCGCGTCGTGCACTCGAGCCGATCGCGTATGTCGAACTGCATATAGAGCAAGGGCCGGTTCTGGAGCAATACGAACGCACTATCGGCGTCGTAGAGGGAGTGCAGGGAGTTCGGTGGTATGAAGTTGAATTGCAAGGCAGTGATCGGCACGCGGGGACCACGCCGATGGCAGCCCGACAGGATAGCTTCATGGCACTCGCGCGAATCACGCAGAGTATGCGTCAAGAAGTGCTGTCGATCGACCCAGAAATCCGATTTACCGTCGGGCGTGTTTCTGTGCGGCCGGGTTCGCCGAACACTGTCCCAGGGTTCTCGTCCTTCTCGATCGACCTGCGTCACCAGAGTGCAGGCCTGCTGGATCGAATCGAAAACGTGCTGGCTGCAAAGGCACACGTCATCGGCGTCGAAGAGGGCGTAGAGACGATTATGCGCAGGACGATGGTCGTACCTCCTATCGAATTTGATACCTGCATCGTTGAGACGGTTGCGGCTATAACCCAAAGCGTAGGTTATCCGGCGATGCGAATGACCAGCGGGGCGATGCACGACGCTTGTCGATTGTCAAAGGTAGCGCCGACAGGAATGATCTTTGTGCCTTCCCGATTGGGAATAAGTCATCACGAAGATGAGTGGACCGCACCAGATGACCTCGCGGCGGGCGCAAATGTGCTGCTCCGGACGCTTGTCTCGCTGGCCGATCAAAGTGTGAATCAGCGAGGCGCCACGGCGCCGGAAGACGACGGCAACGTGCCTTCCCAGTCTCTGGGCCGCTGAGTCGTGCGAAACGGACCATCATTTCGTGGAGTATTTAATACGTATTCCTATGTAATATAAAAATGACGGCTAGTGTCGCGAGTTGGAAGTTCGTTTCATAAATCGATTTTGCTGCCAGCAGTGCTGAAGAGCTGCTTGAAGAGACGTTCTGATTCTCGTAAACCGTCGTCAGTGAGTATCACGGATTTCGTTTTGTTGACGGGATCGCCGATGAGGCCGCGCTCATAAAGACGATTGAGGGAATCCCAATCGAAGCCTTTCCAGGCGCGGTTGTGGTCATGCAAGGTCAAATGCAGGAGCGCGAGAACGGCGTCGTCAATCGCAGCTGTATTGATGTCCATGGCGTTCATCCCGAGACTGCTTATACCCGAGCGCAAAGCCGCTCGAGGCTCGCGAGAATTTCATCGGCTGACTTGCTCCAGACGAACGGCCGGGGATCCGCGTTATTGACGTCGAGGTAATGCCGGATAGCTTCTCAAGTTGTCGCGTCGATCGATGCGTGCCACGTCGGATGTATTTTTCGGTGAGCGTAGCAAACCAGCGTTCCACCTGATTGAGCCACGATGCCGACGTTGGGGTGAAGTGAACGTGGAAACGCGGGTGGCGAGCGAACCAGTTTTTGATAGAAGGCGTCTTATGCGTGCCGTAGTTATCCATCACCAGATGAACTTCCAGATCGGCGGGCACGTTGGCCTCTATCGTGCGCAGGAACTGCAGGAATTCACTGCTGCGATGGCAACGGTGCAATTCACCGATGACTTCGCCGGTGGCAACGTCCAGCGCGGCAAACAAAGTGGTGGTTCCATGGCGCATGTAGTCGTGCGGGCTCTGGTGCAAATAGGCGTTATGGTCGATTATTTTATAGCGGTAAGGATATCTTATTGAATTGACAGGACCGCATTCCAGACAGCGGGCGCATCGGAATTCTTGAGACCGAGCTTCGCCAGGTTGAACTGGCCTTTGCGAATGCGTTGCATCAACTCGATGCCGGACAACGTGATCGCTGCGCTCCTGAAACGTTTGAAACCGAGCATGGCATTTGTCCGGGACTTGATGTTGCGATGGTCCTGTTCAATCAGATTGTTGAGATATTTCGAGCATCGAACCTTTGTGTCTTCAGGCAGCAGGCCGTCTTCTTTCATCTCACGCACCGCGCGGTGTGAGGCGGCATAGCCGTCCAGCGTGATGGTCTTCGGCGGCTGGCCCTGATGTTTGATTCCTTTGCTGAAAAAGGCTTTGGCCGCCTTCACGTCGCGCTTTGCACGGAGCATGAAGTCCACTGTCTGGCCGGCCCGATCCACCGCCCGGTAGAGATAGACCCACCTGCCGCGGACCTTCAGGTACGTTTCATCGACACGCCACGACTGTCCCGTGGGTGTGCCGAAGCGGTTCCAGCGTTTGACGAACTCCGGCGCATAACGTCGCACCCAGCGCAGGATCGTCGTGTGGGCCAGCGACACCCCGTTCTGCCATTATCTCCACAAGATCGCGCAGACTGAGCTTGTAACGCAAGTACCAGCGAACACACAGAATGATCACCTCGCGGTCAAAATGACGGCCTGCGAATAGTTCCTCCAGGCTCTTCGGCTTGCTCATCGTCGGTTCTCTATTCGTTCAGCCCGACACTCTAACCGATTCGCCAGCACCATTTGCACCAGAGCCGACAGCAGCGCCAGTGCGCGCATGTTGCGAAGGTGTACCCGGAATGCAGGGGCAACATGGCCGGTACCTCTCGTCCAGCGCGGATGTTGTGAGCTAACGCGAGAACGAGTGTGGCGATGACGTTCCTCCCCACGCGATCGCGGTGGCCGGAACTGACTTCCGGGCCGACTGTTGTGACACACCCGGCGAAGCCGTGCGTTTGGCCGGTTGCTGGGACTGGCGATGCCGCATATGGAGGTAGCAAGGACAACGCGAACTTGTGCATGACTGCCACCGGATAAACAGGAAAAAAGCGTGACTCAACCTTACTGCATTGACGTGTCCTCGCTGGGCGATACCGTGTGGGTGACCGCGCATGACGGCTCGTGTGTGGGGCGATTCAGCAAGCGCTTCGGGATCGACGTGCATCGGACGGTGACCGAACAGCTGGCCGGTGCGGATCAATGTCTGCACTGCACGCATGAGCGCGCCGGAGAAAGCGAATGGCAGGTTTTTCGCGAAGCCGTGCTTGAACACCACGGAATCGATGTCCCGTTCGACACAATCCGGTTCTAGAAAGTAAAACTGGATGACTACCTTACTGGCATGTTCGTGGTCGCTGTCAGGTGATCAGTTGCGCGATCTTGCGGCCGGGTGTGATCAGGACGCCGCCAGGCGTGCCGCCCCCGCCTGAAATGCAAAAATGATTGAACAAGCGATGCCGCACAGGCGCGGCATGAAGCCTCGCAGGAGCAGAAGCAATGGATGATGAGCTGAAGGCAAGGATTGGCGTTATCGCGGGCAAGCTTGTTCAGGAAGTGATGGCCAGCGGGTTGACGTGGGATGATGCGGCCGCTGCATTGGGTCTGGCCGCGAAAGCCGTCGCACAAGCCGCAGCGGGCGCGGGTCAAGGGCCAGCGTCTGAATGCGTCGCACTCGCACGTCGTCGTTTCGAGGATGCATTCGCGCAGGATGTCCATGTCATTGTTGCGGATAGCAGTGCGCCAAAGCGCGACGCAGGAGTCGACGAAAATCCGCTCCTTGCGACTGCCCGCCGTCGCCAGGCGTCCAAACTCCATTGACCCAAGAGACTGTTCTTTAGCAGACCCGGCGCTGCAGCTCGAACTGCCGGGATTCGCGCGGAATTCAGACGGGGCCCGTATCGGTTCACAGGGTCTGCCACTAACCGTCCGATGCGGGGGGCCTTCTACCCCGGACTTCCTTTCTTGGCCGCCGCGGTGCGATGAATACCGGCTTGTTGCGCGAACATCCATGGCGTTCACCACGTTTGCTTGATGCTGCGCGTGAAGCATCTGGCTCTCCATGAATCCGCATGCAGCGGTAGCCGCACCGGCTTTGTTCCTCTCCATCGTGATTCACAACGCACGAGCGTTCGCCATTGTCGTTATGGTCGCGAGCCATCTCTATTGCCGGAAAATCCGCAGACACCAGCCTGACGCAATGCCCGGCGACCATCGTCCCGGTTCGGATCAGCGGCATGCGAAAGTCACTATCATGACCCAGTGGTTTCCATATGCGGGAGACGATTCGTGGCAACGTACAGCGAACTGAAAGCGCAGATCGCCGAGCTGGAGAGTCAGGCGGCAGCAGTCCGTCAGGAGGAGTTCGAGGCCGTCCTCGCCGATATCCGTGTGAAGGTGGCCGTTTTCGGATATACGCCACGGGACATCTTTGGGCGTCGCCGCGGCAGACCCAGACGTTCGGCTGGTCCGTCTCCGGCAAAATACCGCGATCCGGCGAGCGGCGCCACCTGGTCCGGCAGAGGGCGCGCGCCAAACTGGATCAAGGACGTCAGGAACCGCGACCGGTTCCTGATTCATAATTAGATGGCGGACTAAAACTGGGCTGATCGCTGCAGGCTCAGTTAACCTGCGCCTGCGACGAACTTATTCAAAAGTAATGAACTGCGCCGACGACCACACCTTGCTGTCGTTGCGCTGCCGCCCGAAGAAGTACACCGGACGAAAACCAAACGACGCGTTCTGAGCGGCAACCTCGACACTACCCGCCAGATCGACCGGCAACGGCCTGTCGGTCAGTCGCTCGACTGCGACGAATAATTCCGTGCCGCCGAGCGCATGTGTTGCGCTGCCCCGCGCAAGCAGATCCGCGCCGCTGACCTCGAAGCGAAACGCTGGCGCATGTGCGAACGGATTGCCTGCGAGCGGATCGCCGACCTTAACGAACCCGTCGATGGCGCCTTCGATCACGATGGTCGCCGCGGCCAGATTGCTCACGTCAATCTCGATGCTGTCCGCGTCGCCGTACGTGTCGCTGCTGAATTCGATGTCCGTTGCGCCAGTGCGCCACGCGGATTCCTCGACGTGTTCGAAGCCGTGCGAGCCAAAGTTGTGAATCGTGCCGTTGAGAATGCGGATGCGACCACGCCACGCCGCCCAGCGATACCGGTCGCGAATGCGCGCGCCGCCCCAGCGCACGCGGATCAGACGCTCTGCATAGCCGAGTTCCTCATGCAGGTTGCGCTCCCATATCAGGCCGCTGTGATCGTAGGCGGCGACGTATTCCCAGCCGGCGCGTCCGAGCAGGCGGTAATCGAGCGTAGCCGGGCCGCGCTGCCTGAACGCGTCGCCTTGCCAGTGATCGCCACTGCGCACGAGCAGCGCGCTATGCTCGCCTGTTGTCGCCCACGTGCGGCGTGCGCGTAAGGCCTGACCGACCGTGCGCCGGTCGAGCGTATCGGCGAGCACGCCCGTGAGTCCGCCATGTACGCCGAAGACCTGCACACCCGGCGCGCCGCCACCGGGACGTCCGCGGTGTTCGTCGCCGCTCGCAGCCACGCCGAGTTGATAGCCCCGCGCGATGACGTCCTGGTAGAGCCAGCCGAAGTGACCCCACGTCGAAGCGATTTCGACGAGCCGTTCGAGCTTCGGATGGTGCCAGTCCGGAATGTAGCGCCGCCCGCCAACGTGCGGCATGACGAGATGATGTTCGGCGTCGTCGGCGTAGGCATCCCACAGTTCCTCAACGGGCCAGCGACCGAGTTCGACCGCGTTGCCTTTCATGTCCTCGTTCCACACGAGTGTGCGGTTGTGCTCGCCGCGCGCGTTGTACGGAAAGCCGGGACGTTCGTCTCCGAGAAATACGACGTTGTGGTCGCCACCAGCCGTCGAACTGCCACACCACTCCTGCACGGGATAGACGACGAAGCGGCCGGGTTCGTTAAACTGATCGACGGCCTCGATGCCCAGTTGCCAGTTCGCATCCGTGATCTGGAAGTCGTTGGCCGTATAGCCGAGGATATCGATCCCACCAATATCGCGCGCGTACAGCGCGTTGTATGCAGGACTGTTGGTGCCGACAGTGTCGTGCGCATGGACGTGAAGGTCCGCATAGAACGCGCGCGGGGAGGACAGTGTGGCGTCGACCGTGAGCCAGGCAACGGCTGCGCGGATCTCCGGCCGTGCGGGCACGTCTGCGACGATGTACAGCGTGCCGCGCTCCGTTGGCAGATCGTCGAGCGCGAGCGTCGCGAAGCCCTGCGCCGGGAATGCATGCTCGCGCTGATAGACCGTTGTGCCTTCTGCGTCGCGGGCGATCACGTTGGCGATCAAATTGGCGACTACCGGCCGCGCATTCGCGTTCGCGCTCAGTTCGCGGCATGCGTTTCCCCAGCGATCCTGCAACGCAAGGCGAAACGGTGCGGCCTCGCCGGGACGCACGAAGCGCGGCCCGTTGAGCAGCACGTCCGTTGGATCGCCTGGATGGATGTCGATGGCAATGTCGCCAGGCACTGCAACGAAGCGCGACGTGCCCAGCGGATCGACGTAGAGGCGGAAGCGGAAATCGTCTTCGGAAAACGTCTGGATGCGCGTGCCGGGACCACGTCGGCGATCACCAAGACGGATCACAATGCGGTCGCCTGCGTTCAGATACCCGTCGACGACATCGACGATCACGGCTTTCTGGTACGGCCGCTCGTGGCCTTTCTGGTCGAAGCGCACATTGAGCGCTTGCACCGTGGCGGGACTCTGGCCCGGCACGAGCGGCGCCGCATGATACTCGGCGCTGATGTAGTTCGCCGCGGTGGGGTCGCTTGTCTGGAAGAGCGCCCAGTCCGAGTAAAACTTGAACGTGGCCTTCAGCCACCCGCCATCGGCAATGCCCGACGAGCCGACTTCGTAGTCGAGCACGACTTCTGCCCAACTGCCCGCTTCGAGTCGGGAAACGCTGCAACGCACGCTGCCGGCGAAGGGGCGCTGTTTCAGTTTTTCATAGAGGCCGGCAGGGGCGACATGATCGCCAAGGCGCTCGCGCAGGGCACGCGCGCGGGCGTGCAGACCGGTTTCGTTCGATTCGCTCATCTGGGGAGGGTGTCGATAAGGCGGGTAAAGGTTCGGGATCACGCGCCCGTGAGCATGCGAGTGCGCGCGAATCTCAATGCGCAAACGGCCAGGCTGCAGATGCGTCCCAGACGGGCACGCCCATGAACGCATACCACGGTGCGATCACGCATAGCCCGTACAGGATCGCAATCAGCACCGAGACCACGCCGACGCGGGCGTAATCGGCGGTGGTGAATGCGCCGCTGCTGTAGGCAATCACGCCTGCCGTGATCTGTGTGGGCAGCAGGTAAGCAAAGCTGTCGGTGTCGCTGACCAGCATCGTGAACGCGACCGGATGCAGGCCAAGGCGCGGAGCGAGCGCAAGCGCGATCGGCGCGATCATGGTGACAGCAGCGACGTTGGACAGCATGCCGATACGGATGATGTGCGTACCGGCCATGACGATGCCAATGGCGAGCCACCAGCCATGCCCGTGCGCGACGAGATAGATGTGATCGGCGGCCCATTGGGCGAGCCCCGACGAACTGATCGCAGAGGACAACGAGAGCGCGCCTGCGAGCAGAAACAGCGTGCCCCAGATCGTGCGCTGCTCGACTGCGGCCCAGCCGAAGCGCAGCACGCCTGGCGTGAACAGGATGGCAAGCGCGATCAGCGCGACGATTTCCGACGACAGGTGATGCAGCGGCTCCGTCGCCCACAGGACCGCCACGCCCGCGAACAGGACCAGCACCAGCCAGTCATTGCGCGAGGCAGGCGGGAGTGCGCGACGCATTGTCGCGATGGCGGCGCATCCGCCAGGAATCTGCACGGCGCGCGAGCGGAAATAGTACTGGACCCAGCACTGCGTGATCGCGAACATGCCCAGATACGGCCATTGGAGCTTGAACCACGTGAAGTATGAAATGTGGATGCCGAGCTGCTTTTCGAGCAGGCCTGACACGACCATGTTCGGCAGATGCGCCGTGAGAATGCACATGCCGCTGATCATCGCCCCGTAGACAAGCGACTGGATCACGATAGCCTTTTTCGCGGCACGCTCGCGCGGCGAATCGCCGAACAGCTGGACGATGCCGTTGGCGACGGGCAGCAGCGCGGCCGAGCGCGCATTCGCGGCCGGCACGACCATCGACATCACGAAGTTGACGGCGAACATTGCCCAGATCACGCCGTTGGCGGTGCGCACCTTCAGGCGCTCAAGCAGCGCCAGCGCAATGCGGCGGTCGAGGCCGCTTGCCTGCATGATCGCCGAAAAGAGGAAGGCTGCGAGGCAGAGGAACACGACGGGCGCCGCAAAACCGCTTGCGGCCTTCGGAAAACCCGGAGTTGCGTGTGAAAGCACAAGCAGCATCGGTATCAGTATGCCGCTCACACCGACGGGAATAGCCTCGGTCACCCAGACGATCGCGACCCACGCGACCACGGCGAGCGTGGCCTTGCCGGACGCGTCGAGTCCGGCGGGCGTCGGCATGAGCCACGCGAGCGCGATGAAGGCGAACCACGCCGCCACGAAGCCGAGGCGGGCACGCAGGAGCGCGGCGCCGCTGCGCGGGCCAGCGTGGCCATGAGCACCAGCAGGCACGGTTTCGCGCGTATGGAGGGCCTCTCCATCATGTGGTGGGCGCTCGAGCGGCGGCGCGTCGAGGATCTTGTCTGTCACTGTCATGCTTTCCTGCGTTCGTTATTCGAGGCGGTGCTGCTATCGTCGGTGGGTCTGGGTGGCATAATACGTATTAATACAAGATGGGCCATCCAATTGCTTTTCATATCGATATCGCGAATCGCGCACAAGGCGCGGCGCGAGCGCAACGAGGGACATCAATGATGCTGGTGCGGGAAGATGTGACGTCGCTCTATGAGCAGATCGCGACGACACTTGAGCAGGAAATCGGGCAGGGCATCTATGAGCCGTCGGGCAAGCTTCCGTCGGAAGCCGAACTGGGCGAGCGCTTTGACGTGAGTCGGGTGACTGTCCGGCTGGCGCTCGGCCGTCTGGTGGAGGCGCACGTCGTGGAGCGCAAGCAGGGCAAGGGCACGTTCGTGAAGCACAGGCGCCTGCAGCATCGGCTCGACGTGTTGCGCGGTTTTTACGACTCGCTGGCGGCGCAGGGCGCGCGGGCAAGTATGGAACTGCTGCGCATGGAAGCGTGCGCGGTACCGCCCGGCCTGCGCGAGACCTTCACAGCCGATGTTACGCATTGCGTGTATCTCGAACGCCTGCACCGCGTCGATGACAAGCCTGTCGCGCTCGCGCAGACCTGCCTGCTGCCCGAAGCAAGTGTCATTTCGCGCGAGGAGGCGCAAGCTCTCCCGTCGTACGAAATGCTCGAACGGTTGCCGGGTTGGCATATCGTCGATGCGGACATGACCATTACGGCGGTTGCCGCGACGAGCGATATCGCCGCGTATCTCGAAGTGTTGCCGCGCGCGCCGCTGCTCGTGCTGCGCCGGACCTCGCGACTTGCTGACGGGCGCGCGTGCGAGGCGACGGTGTTCCATATTCGCCCTGAGCGTTTCGATCTGGCGGTACGCAGCGGGCTTGAGGCGCGGGTGGTCGGATAACGACGCCAGGCACGAAGGTCACCCTGCGGGGGACCTTCGTGCCTGGATCATTGCCGATGTTATGGATTCCAAAAAATTTCGGCAACTGGCGTTGTGCGAACGCTCGCTACCAGGGAGGGGACGAGACTGGCGCAGTCGCGAACGCGCGGAATCTGGCCTGCGGCGTAAGCGTTGCCGTCGATCAGGATAGCCGTGTAATTTCCCGCGCACCATGACTGTGCGCGGCTGAATCGGACAATGCTGACTGCTCTCGAGGTCGGCCCGTCGCAGGTGATGCTCGATTCGCTCTCGCGCCTGATCGCCTTCGATTCTGCTCGTATACGACGGTCTGTCCGTGCCGTACCGTCTTCGCATGCTGGACAGCGAATTCGGCGCGCTATACAGATGCGCTGCATCGTGCACGCCTCTCGACACAGGCCGAAACCGAGCGGGAGGGAAAGGCGGGCGGGCTTCTGGAGATGTTGTAGGGTTGCTCGTGACGATATCGAAACATGGTTCCCATCTGCCGCAACTGCGGTTCCGCGACATTGCGGCGAACGGTCAGTCCGAACATCCGGTCGACATTCCTTGGGATGATCACGTCTGGATTCCTGGGCAACAGCAGCTGCCGTCAGACGTCCTTCAGGAGAGATCCCTGAATTCACCACTTGCTGTGACGCGCGCTCAACGATTCACGCTGCAGCGGCCCGTCGAACAGAGTGCCGGTTTGGGGGGGAAAGGGGGGGGGCTGAGGTGGGCAGCAACGTCTGCAGGAGGCAGACGTTTGGAAGCATTCGCCCGTGGCGCTTCTTCATGAGCCGAAGCTGACGGCGCATCTAGACTGGCGTGCTCGACAGTCGCAGGCTCCTCAAGGGATCTCGTTTCACCTGGGCGCGGACCGGCACCTCGGGGGATTATGATTTGTCGAGCCTGCCTTCCTCAATTCCACCAATTCGGCAGCTTCTCATCCGATGTGCCGTTGGGTGTGCGGAACCCATAGGTTTAGTACGCGCGCCCATCCTGGACCGCATCCTATACTTTGAGCGGTTCACAAATGGCAGAAAGATGACGCCCCTTTCGAAATGCCTGCCTTCGCAACGGCTCGTGTAACCCGGCAAACTGGAAAACCTCACTGTGCCGCGCAGGACGGCTCTTCGGCACTCCAGGACAGGTCCTTGTAATGCAGAGGGAATGAAATGGTTAGCAATCCGTCACATCTTTGCGCGTCCTGCAGTCTTCTGCTGAGTCACCCCGATTTCGATGTGACACACCCTCTGCGCGATGTCGGCGAACCGGCGTACCTCGGCAGCGTACGTCTCCAGTACTACCACTGCCCGGGCTGCGGAGCGGACTGGTGCTGTTCCCGCAGTCCTTTCCAGAACAGGGACGTTCATTGGACACTTCGCTGACGTCGTAAGGGTTCCGGGAATCGTGATGCTACCGTTGTTGCCGTCGTGGAGATGAGAACCGCTATCGTGGACTTCCGATGCCAGGACAAATCAGGTCGACTCCTCACCATGCGTAGCGACAACCGACGTCACCCCACACACCCTTCTGGCTGCCGGTTGACGATGAGTTGATCGAGAACTGGTAGCCGAACTGTCCATACAGGCTCCAGCGGGTATCGAGCTTCGCGCTCACGCCAGCCGCGACGTCCATGCGCGTGACTTGGTGTGCGAGTGGGACCTGGTCGGCTCCAGCGTAAACTGTCGTCGCGTGCGCGCCCCAGTCGCGCCAGATATTGGCGCGCAGATAGGGCTGCCACACCTGTCCGTTGGCGCGCTCGATGGTCCACTGACCGCGCACCCCGAGCCTGCCCGTTACGCCCGACGTCGATCCAGGATCAACCGGACCCAGTCCATCATCGGCATCGTCAAGTCCGACGTGCTGCCAGATGATCTGTAGCTGGGGCTCCAGCACGAAGTTCGGTCCGAGCGGAAGGTGAAACGGATAGCCCGCTTCGAGCGACGTGACGATCCCGGAGCCGGAGACAGGCAGACGCGCATACTGGGTCGTTGCGTCGCCGTCGTAGTATGTGCCTTGCAGCACCGCGTCGACATACCAGCCGCCCGGCCCGTAATGCGTCCAGTATGCGCCGCCGGAATAGGCGTTCAGGTTCACCTTGCCGGTGTGACTCAAGGCGTATGCTGTGGCATCGGTATTGGTGACGAGTCCATCTACGTCGACATTGCCGTTACCGTAGGCGAAATAGACGCCGCCGGCATCGTGATGGCCGGGGATCAGACTGCCACGCCAGAGATCGAGCCCAGCCTGCACGCCAATCACTGAGCCGTTCGCGCGCGCATCGGTAAAAGTCTGGTAGCGGTTGTCAACCTGCTGGCCGAACGCGCGCGCCCACGCCGACCGGGCGACGCCGGTGGCGTTCGTGCCGCCCGCCCCATCGGAGAGTGTGTCGCCAATACGTTCGTGCATCGTGCCGAGCATCGTGACGCCCAGTTGCCGCGCGAGCGGTTGCACTACCGAATACGTCGCCACCTCCGGGCCGATGACGGGGTATTCCCCGTCGGGCAGTGCGGGCGGCAGCGGGGTCTCCGGCAGCACATTTTCTTCCTCCCACGGCGGCTCAACGGCGCCCTCGGACGGCTCCTCGGGTCCAACGACGAACGTCGAGCGCAGGAACCAGTCGTCCGGGGCGCCCCCAGCCAGGCCGCCTCGATGAAGGCGGTAGTCGTAAGCCCCTCCGCGCGCCTCACCTGCAAGTTCAAAAGCGTTTGCCTGCGTGGTGCCGCCGTCGGTTGCCACGACGACCGGTATGCCGTCGGCTTGCGTGAGCGCTCCGGTGCCTCCGGCGTTGGAGATCGCGAGCTTCGAGGTGCCGCTCGCAGCGCCTCGATCAATGACCAGCTTGTCGGACGGTGAGCCGTCGCCGCCAAGCACGGTATCGAGTGCGAGCGTCCCATTCTGTCCGGTGTACTGTGTCGTGGTGAGCGTGGTTCCCGGGTCTCCCGCCAGGCGCACGAGACCTGCATTGACCAGCGTCGCCGCGCGCTGGTCGAAGCCGCGCAGGTTCATCGTCCCGCCGGACGTCACGGCATAGTCCGAGTTCTGGCTGAACGCGTCGACCGCGCCCGCGGCCAGCGTCCCGCCGGAGATGGTCGTTGAACCAGCATACGTACTGGCACCGGTCATGACTGTCTCGCCACTCAGGACATCGACGGTGCCCGTGCCGGAGATGGCGGCAGGAAACAGGTAGTTGCCGCTGTTGTCCGTGTGGTTGAACACGAGCCTGCCGTCGCCGTTACCGAATGTGACATTGCGGCTGTTCAGTGCGCCTGGCGCGACCGCCGTGGCGCCGGCAGGCGCGCCGATGTTTAGCGTGCCGGTGGAACCGACCGTCTGCGCAATTGCGACGGACCCCGCCGTGACGCTCGCCCCGTTCGAAATGGTCAGCGTTCCCTGAGCGCCGCTACCAAAAAAGGCATACCCGACGTTGAGCGCATTCGTCACCGTCAATATGGAGCCCGCGTCCATGATGTTCAGCGTGCCGACACTCTGCGGCCCCGCGCCGAGATAGACGTTCCCGCCCGCCTCGACCTGTCCGCCGTCGGAAATGTTCAGGACGCCGTGACCGGCATCGCCGACGAACGCATCGCCGCCGATTCTGAACGTCGAGCCTTGACCGGAAACGTTGACGTTGCCCGTGCTCCCGGTGCCGCCGGCAACGTCGATCGACTGCCCGATCGTGGCCTGGCCACCGTTATCGATATTGACTGTTCCGCGATCGCCGTCGCCGAGCCCGACGTAAAGAAACGTCGCCACAGACGCGCGGGACGCGGGTCCGGTAACCGTCAGTGAGGCCGTGGCAGGATTGGGGATGCCATAGCCCACAGCGACATAACCGCCACCGCTATTGACGAGTGTGGTGAGTGTCCCGCCGTTTTCCACGGTCAGGGAACCATTGCTTCCGGTCGCCGCGCCGTCGCCAATACGAACGATCCGTGAGGTTGCAGCGAGTGCGTCGATAACCGTCGGATGGTTCGCAAGCGTGTTGATGTAGGTAATGTTGGTGTGGAAATCGGGCACCAGATGATTGCCATTCGCGTCGGTCCAGTTGCTCAGGTCGAACCAGCTGGACGAATTTGCGCCGGACCAGTAATTGTTCACCGCGGTGACCTGCGCCAGCGCGACGCCGCCTTCGATATTCGCCATGCCAGCGAATGCTGCGAACATCCATGCCCGGTGTCTGGAGCGGTACGGACAGGCTCTCATCAGGTACCTCCCAATGATACTTGGCCCGGAATGAAAATCACCACCATGCAGATAATGTTTGTGAATATCGGGATGCATTCTGATTTTCCCGAACGTTCAATCGAATCCGCACACCATCATTCCGTTGGCTCCCTGATTAATTCGGATACCTACATGAGACGTAGATTGAAGCTGTCGTGTTGCGGCTGTGACGAACGACTTGTCGTCGGCAGCGCACGTTGAGTTTCAAGGATCGGGTCGCCGCGCGAGCCCGCGACGGCGGGCAAATCGAAGCGCGAAGGTGCTGCCGATCCGTTAAGGGCAGATCGTGGCCGCACGCGATCCGCCCACAAGTCACGGACTTGAAAATTCCAGATCCCTGACGGACACCATACCGTATGAAATCAAACAATGATTACGCTTTGAATTCCCTTGCACCAAAGGCTCCAGCAAAAGGAAACTGAAAAAATGCGGGGCGCATAATCGTATCTTTCGGCGAGATCTCATTATTGTTCTGATCATGAAGTGTTATAGAGCGAGATTATCAAGTCTTCAATAATTCCTTTTCGGCGTTAATAGGGAAACGTTGACTGGTTTGTCCAGGCTTTCACGAAAACCCCATACCGGTCCTGTTTCTAGGTGTCTGGCGGGATGTCGCGAAGCACTACGGGTTACAGGTCATTGCGGAAGGTGTTGAGACGGAGAGCCAGCATGTCGCGTTGCGCGCAGCCGGAGTGCCATTCGCCCAAGGATATCTCTATCAGAGGCCAGTGACTGCGGAGCAACTGGCGCTGACGCGACCTCTTCTTGAACCAGCTGATGGCCGGCTTGGGTGATTTCTGCCAAACGCCTGGAAAGCGAAACAGTTCCTGATGTTGCTCGACCGCGCGTGGGCCGTTGTTCAAGAGGACAACGGCGATAGCGCCGCCGCGTCGCCCGACATCTGCCGCCGTTCGTTGTTGAGCGATTTACTCGACCTTGCGCCGCCGTCTAGCGACAAGATGGTGAAGGGGGTAAGCAGTTCTCGCCGGTCAATGAGGCCGGTGAACGCATCATGCGCGGCTTGCTCCGACAAACGCGCCGACATCGCGCGCGCCTCGATGACACCGCGCACCAGCACGGTGATGCCGCCTTCGCAAGGGAATGACCGTGCTTCGAACCAGGTATCCAGCGGTGCGTAGAACGCAGTCGCGGTGCCAGGCAATCCGGTCGCGGCCGCCTTCCGACAAGCGTTCTCGTAGCTCGATCCACAATGTCGGGATACCCAGCCCGAGCGGGGCCCCGTCGGAGGCTTTGTGATTCGACGCGGGAACACGGCATCTGACTCCCCCCGCGTCACAATGGTTGTCGCCTCGATAGAATTGGAATCTGGGGGCGATAAAGAGAGAACGAGTTGGCGCGTTACGGACAGACATTCAAGGACAGAGCGGTGGCGCGGTTGCTGGCGCCGGAAAGCGCATCAGTGGACGAGGTTGCGCGAGAGATCGGTGTGGGCGCGCAGACGCTGGAGCGCTTGCGCTGTGATGCGCTGTCCATGCCCGCTCGCGAGCGGGCATGGACAGCGGCCGCCCGTTTCGAGGCGGTGTTGAACACGGCAGCGATGGACGAGACGGCGCGCAATGCGTGGTGCCGTGAGCATGGCGTGTATCCGCAGGAGCTGGCCCAGTGGCGACAAGCGGCCACGCAGGCGCTGGCCGAGCCCGAAGAGGCCCGTGCGAGTCCTCAGCAAACGAAGCAGGATCAGCGCCGCATCAAGGAACTCGAACGCGAATTACGGCGCAAGGAGAAGGCGCTGGCCGAGGCAGCCGCGTTGCTGGTACTTTCAAAAAAAGTCTCGGCGATCTTCAACACGGACGAGGGCGAGGACGAATGATTGGCCTCGAGGATCGCCAGCAACTGGCCCGGGAAATCGATTCGGCGAGACTGGCTGGCGCCCGGTTGCGCCTGGCCTGCGAGGTCGCGGGAATTGATGTGCGCACCTTGCAGCGCTGGAGGGCCCATCAGGGGCTCGTCAAGGGCGACGCCAGGCCCGGCGCGATACGCCCGCCGCCTGCGCATGCCCTGAGCCCAGAGGAGCGGGCAAACGTACTGCGCGTAGCCAACGAGGCGCGCTTTGCTGACATGCCACCGGCGCGAATCGTGCCGATGCTGGCCGACGAAGGCGTGTACATCGCCAGCGAATCGACCTTTGCACGCGTGCTGCGCGAGCATGGACAGATGAGGCGCCGTGGCCGTGCCAGAGCTCCTTCGGGCGCCCGGCCGCCGACCACGCACGTCGCAACGGCGCCGCGCCAGGTATGGTGCTGGGACATGACGTTTCTGCCGGCAACGGTAACGGGTCGATGGTTCCATCTGTACCTGATCCTGGACCTTTACAGCCGCAAGATTGTCGGCTGGGAGGTGCACGACAGCGACGCTGCCGAACACGCCGCTCATCTCGTGCGTCGTACGGCGCTCTCTGAAGGCATTGCCGCTCTTGAGACCCGGCCGGTGCTGCACGGCGATAACGGTGCGACGCTCAAGGCCACCACCGTGCTGGCAATGCTCCACTGGTTGAGTGTCAAGCCGTCGTACTCACGCCCCCGTGTCAGTGACGACAACGCCTACGCCGAGGCGCTCTTCCGAACCGCGAAGTACCGGCCGGAGTTTCCGGCCACAGGCTTCGAGGACCTGAACGCTGCTCGCACGTGGGCTACCGGTTTCGTCCAGTGGTACAACTTCGAGCATCGTCATAGCGGCATCCGCTACGTGACGCCTGCGCAGCGTCATGCAGGCGACGATCGTGCGCTTCTCGCGGCACGGCACGCACTGTACGCGAAGGCGCGTGCATGCAATCCGGCTCGCTGGTCGCGTCACACGCGCGACTGGACACCGGTTGATGCCGTGACGCTTAACCCCGAACGTGACACCGTCGTCGAGATGGCGTCGATCGGCGCGAATAAACAGCCTTTGGCTGCATGAGTGAGGCGACAACTACCTTGACGCGCGCCGAATGGCGCATCTTGTCCATCACAACTAGAACTGGGTCCTCGATCAGCACCGGCAAACTACACGTAGCGAACGACCGGTTGAATCCGCCGTCGACTACGGAAGTTTGCCGGCCAATGCGATCTGCTGCGGACAGGCTCTCGATGGACCTCCGGGTTCCGTCATCGACGGCGCTGGCCCACACCTTCGCTGAGTCCACACATGCCCTGTCGTTCTACCGGATTGCATCGCGCCATGGGGAGCCGGTGTCCACTCACTTCAAGCAGATGGGCGTAAAAGCGGCCCACACCGCTTGGCTGGCATCCGAATCAGTGTGGCTCCAGATCACCATCGGCACATGACCACCGTGGCGCTCGGAGAGCAGCCTTTGACGCCAATGATCAACGGCGTTGGATTTGCCGAAGCGGGAGGGGCCAAAATTTGTCGCGCCGTCGACCCGGTCATCGAGCCACGTGCCGATCCGTTCGACATGTCGTGAATTGCTACCGTGAACAGGCCTCGGGGTCGTTACGTCGCGTGTCAGCAGCGGAGCTGCCAGTGGTGACTGACAGCTTGTGAAAGCCATCGCCGGCTAGACGCCCGAAAAACGATTCGATATAAGGGCGACCGTCCTTGCTGCGCCGGCAGCTGTCAATTGCGGGGGCCTGTGGCTTGACGAACCGCGCAGCCACGACATCGCACATTACATCCTCGACGCGGCTGCAGACGTTGGCAAGCGCGCCGTCGACGCTGAATTCGTCCGAGCAGGCGCCGGTCAGCTGTCGAATGTGGAAGGAGGCCAGACCTGCGCCGGAAATGTAGGAATCCTAACCAAACTGGAGTTCGCGCAGTTTCCATGGGACAAGTGCCGAACGGATCGCGCGTAATACGTCCTCGGCCGAACATTGGCGACGCAGGCAGAGATGATAGCCGAGGACTGCGCGGGTTACGACCCTCGATCAGCACTATGACCCACACGCGATTGATCATGCGCGGCTCGGTCCCGCCATGCGGAGAGTGGACAAGCACCAGCATCCGAGCATCAAGCTTGTGAGCATCACGTCCCACGAGTTGGAACGGCACCAGCTCGGGACGCCGTGTACGTCCCCCGCTTCGCACCTTCCCGACAGCTTCGTCGCCGGCGGCCTGTCGTGCGCGAGAACGATTCTCCGCGAGGACCGTATCAATGTAGGGCCGATCGTCACGTACCCGCGCCGGTCGACATTGAAGGGCCATTCGCCGCAGCGCTCGAAGCCATGCTCACGCATCTCGGCGTGAAACCGCCGGAAGATGGCCATGCGCGGCCTGCGACGCCTTGAGTTCCGCCCGCTTGCCAAGGATCCGCGCGCGTAGACGCCCCTCCGGTCCAGGCCCGGGACACTCCAGGGCCCATTGCAGCGCGCCCGCAGCGCCACTACCCCAGACGTCAGGCTTCACGGGAGTCTTGTTCGTAGGCCTTCGGTTGCCTTGCTCATGCGAGACGCGGATTCGTAGAGGCCCTGAAGACGCAGAAAAAACCAGGCAAGCGGGCACAGCAGGCTCTCGAATTCTTCCAGCGACTCTATCGCGTCGAAGCACTCGCACGAGAGAAACCGCCGGGCGGCGAAACCCGTGCTACGTATACATTGCGATTGCGACGACAGCGCAGCGTTCCGCTGCTTGACGCATTTAAAGCCTGGCTGGACGAGCAGGCACCGCAAGTGCCGCCCGAAAGCTCGCTGGGCAGCGCCATCAACTACACGCTTAACCAGTGGGAGTATCTCAGCCGTTACGTTGCCGACGGACTAGCCGCGGTTGACAACAACATCGCGGAACGCGACATCCGCCCGTTTGCCACAAGCAGGAAAGATTGGCTCTTCAGCGACACCGTCGCGGGAGCGAAAGCCAGCGCCGTCATCTACAGCCTCGTGCTTACGTGCCGCGCGTGCAACGTCGAGCCATACGCGTACCTGCGTCGCGTTCTTACGCAACTGCCTCAACGTGCACCAGACGCCGACGTGAACGATCTATTGCCATTTCGATTCGTGCAGCCCCACGCCGACGTCAACGCCGCCTAAGCACGGATGTGTGCTCAATTTAGTGCTTACAGACGAAGAGCAGTTTGCCTTCCTCGCTGTGACGCGTGGTAGAGCGGTCCACCGAAATGTAGCCGTTGTCGAAGTCGACGATGCGCACCCAGGACGAAGCGCTGGCGTTGTTCATCGCGCAAAGGAGCGCGATTGCAGTTACCCCGTAGCGAGGCATGTCTTCCTTGATTTTTTGTATTCGTTGAGCGCCACCCTCGCGGGAGATACTGCGCTCAGCGTCATGCCCGGTGCTGGCGGCCCATGCGCTTCAAACCAGATTAACCCCGAGGACCGCAGCGAGGTCAAGCAACGCAGTGTAGGTCGGGAGGTCGTTTAAGAGGTGCTTCGGCCCGTCGATCTGCTTGAGGTCCTTTTGTTCTACCCGGTCGCCGAATAGCACGATGGAGTGCTCGCGATCGTGTTGCCGCGACACCCAAAAGAGGCCGTCAATGTCAGGACATTGTGCGTGAAAAGCGACCGCCCACTCGCGAGTCAATGGGTAGCAAAGTGGGTTCGTATCAATGAGCTCCGAGCGTTTGACGCCCAGGCGCCTTAGCGCCACGTTAGAGAGGTCCACGAGATTGAGTTCCCGCTGTGGCTCGATGACGGAGTAACGGTGCGGCTCGAGGGCCTTCTTCGAATGAGTCTTCAGGCCCGCAACGTATGGGATCTCGTGGAAGACCGTCTCCATGGCCGCGCACTCAAAGTTCGTTCCACCATAAATCGTGGGGATCACTTTTTTGTCTGCGTTTAGAATCGGGCTGAACCGGGCGTCGCCGTCGGAACTTGAGTTGAAAGCATTGCACGCATACTTTTCGCGGTGCACGCGATGGATGGGGCAGTGCTTTTTCCACGGGATGCGCTTCGCATTCGCGTGCAAGTCCGCCGGCGGCGCCGGAACAGGCCGAGTTGGGGTAGCGGGCGTCGCACTAACCATGCAGCACTCCGGCGTGCTCCGCCTCTGCCGCGCGCACGACAGCGCCCGGGTCTTTGCCCAGGACATCGAGTGGGCGCTCTCCGCCCAGGCGGCTATTGACCGACGCGAACCAGAACGCGAGTTCCCACCCGTCCTTCGAGTCGTCGAACACGCGGAGGACATTGGCCATCGCGTCCAAAGGCCGGTACTTCTTCTTCGGGTCGAGTCCGTAGGCAGGAAAGTAATCCTTGCCTTTGTGGTCAACGGCGAAGATCAGGCGGTCGTGTTTCCAGCGATTGGGCTGTGCGCTTGGGTTGCTGCCGCTGAGCTCGGCGATCTCCGCGATGTGGGCAGCCGTCAGCCATTCGCTGGCCTCGAACACGCCTTCGACCGCGGCTTTGCGCATGGAAGCCTCCTTGAGGATGTGCGAAGGCATGGGCACGTCCGGCGTGAGCGCCTCAACCAGTTGCTTGCGGCGCTCGTCCGTACGCGCGTCGATGAGATCGTTCGCTACGGGCACGAGTTGTTCGATCGTCTTGACGAAAGCCTGCGTGCGGTCGCGCGGCCCCTTGAGGGTAAAGGTCACCAGCCGCTCGTCGCCCAGCTTGTCCAGCTTCTTACCGATCTGCTCGGGCGTTCCGGTGTGGGCGAAAAACGTCATGATGCCGTCTGAGTCCTTGGGCATGATCTTCCTCCGTGGGTATGTGATCAATATTAGGCGAAAAAGCCGATCACCTCAATCATGATCAGTATGGCTGCGACTTTCGGCGCAAGTCGCGGAGACCCGAGACATTTAATTGGGCCCTAATTTTTGGGACCTTGGACCTCAGCGCGCCGCTCGCTTGATCCTGTTCAGTCGGTCCCCGAGTTTCGCGCGCGGGCACATACGATCGGGTACTAGCGGGCAGATTGCCCATCGATAATGTGTAGCTACTCCGTGGACAGTCGGTGGGTGTGATGGGGTGGAGTGGTCGTCGCCCCGAGATCTTTCAAAAATGGGGCTCGCGGGGGACGGCGGACCGCAGGTAAGGGCACCATGGAGGGGATTCAGTCACGGCCGGAGCAACGACTGCGCGCAACGGCAGCAGAAAACGGCGAAGAGACGGTTCTGGAGACCGGTCAGGAGGGCAATGGGGCACCAGGGGAAACTGCGTCCGCTTTGCCAGCCGGGTCAGCGCCCATGCCGGCGCATCGCCGACAGCAGGCCGAGGTTTGAAATTGCCGCCTTCCATGACAAAATGCGTCAATTAACCCCAACTGAGTGGGACATTTTGTCCATTTCGCAATGAAACCCGCTGACCTTTCATACGCATTGGCGCGCCTCGGCTGGACGCAGGTGACGTTCGCTGAATATTCGGGCTACGACCGCCGGACCATCGGTCGATGGACCCGTGGTGAATCGGCAATCCCGCTGCTCGTTGAAAGACACCTCGATCTGTTGCTCGCCATTCGTGACCGTTTGCCCTGAAGATCCACGTTCAGTCAGGCGTACGGCATGATGCGTTAAGCAGGGCTCCTCGCCATCTGAACTTCGGCTTCTTCGAACGCTGAGCCGACGCACATGCCGGCTTGACGTACCAACGCGCCGCTAACCCGACTGTGACAGTTCATCTGTAGCGACGACGGAGACTTGCTGCGGTCCCGACGCTCCCGTGGTCTCGTTGACATGCGACCTGTAGTGTCAAAGGTAGTCAGACTACATGCACGGCTGCTGTTTAGCCTACATTTGCAGCTCGCTCGCCGACGGATACGGTATCTAGAGAGTGGATCCGAACAGCCGTTCGGACTCCGCTGGCTCAGTGCTCCAAGAGGTACAATCTTCTTCGGTCGGTCCACCTAGTAGGCTGGGCATTGGCCTTCTAAGCCGAGGGTCGGGCGTTCGAGCCCCTCCTGTCGCGCCACCTTCAAGGCCTCGCCACTCTGCGGGGTTACACAAAGCCCCGCGTCAGAAAAGACAAAGCCCCGCACAATGCGGGGCTTTTGCATTCATGACCCTTGCTGTGCTGGGTGTCTTGCTATGCGCTGTGGTTCTTCGCGGCGTCGGCCAGCCGCTTCAGCAACGCTTCATGCTCTTTTCGCTGCTGTTCGATGAGCCGCATTCGGTCTGCGAACGCGGACAAATCGTTGATCCAACGCGCCACGACGAGCAGGTAAGTCACGCCCACGAAAACAAAGAAGCCGACAACTGCGCCGTTGACGGCGGCAATACGGCTCACGTGCTTCTCGCTAAGCAGCCACATGACGACACTGCACGCGAGACAAAGACCGATAACCAGCCAGAACCGCCCGCGGATCTCGATGCGCTTGGCTGTGTAGCGCTCCATTTCGCGGGAGGAGAGTACGCCCACTCCCGTGGTGTTTCCAAGTTGCGCAAAGAAAACGGACAGCATTGTCCCGACCAGCACGAACACGCCGGCCATATATTTGACAACGGTCCCGGAGATAAGCGACGGAAAAAACGGCGCCAAGGCAGCGAACGCCGCAGCTCCGAGTACAAGCAGCAGGGGTCTGGAGTAGGTCCTCATGGCCCTACGATGATACCACCCCGTTGACAATCAAACTCGACAACCACCCGGCCATGTCGTCATAGAACGCGTCCTCTTGCGGAACGCCGCCGGTGCTCTTGAGGGTAATCGGTGCTGAAATCTTGAGCTCGGACCCCTTGACTTTCGAGCCATCGGCTAGCTCCAGCATCACCGTATCCTCTTCCTGATCGCGCAGGGCAATCGCAAGGTCGTCGATCAACTTCATGGTGTCCGCGGGTTGAGATCGCGATCGCGAGGGGTATCGGATTTCGACCCATACCTCGAGGTTGCCCTCGAACACTGCGTCTTCCAGATTGAGCTTTGCGAACTTGTCGCCCGGCAGGATGCTTTTGATGAAACTGACCACAGCCGAGTCGGGCGTCAGCTTCGAAACGTCGGATTTTTTGAGCGCCACTGCGGCCGATGGTGCTACCGAGGCATCGTCCTCGTGCGCCATGAACGGCCTCCCGAATGACAGCGCTTTCACGTGCGACTTGCGGATCCGCTCTTTCGTTGCCTTTTTGATCTCATCGGCGAGCGCAATCCCTTGCTGGCTGCCAAGCAAGCCAGTTTTCTCGCGAAGCAGCCACGCGATGTGCTGCTCGAGCGCGGACGTTTTAAGCGATTGGGAATGGACCACCGCCAGATGATTTTCGAACACCGCAAAGAACAGCACGCCCGGGACGTACTGTTGCTGCTTCTCATCTTTCTGCGGAGGCTCAAGCGCGCCTATCGACAGGCTGGTGGCTTCGGGGTCGTCGACGATCACAAGTTGATGGGCCCCCCGCTCGAACGCGACAAGGGTCCCGCATAGCATTCCCTTTACGGTCTTGCTCGAGCTGACGACGCGGAAGTGCGAGGCGGAAGCGTCTACAGCCTCAAGCCGATCCTTGATCTTCTTTTGCTGCCCGAGGGCTTGCTGAAAAAGTTGCTGGAGCGTTTGCGCGGAGGTCGGCACGATGGCCGCACGTCGATAGTAAGCAGATTTTTGTGTTCTGGTCTCTGTGGCCATTTGATTTTCGGGAGGACCCAGCCTCCTGTTTTGAGAGGTATTTGTTTTTGCGCACTACGAGGGCGTGCATATTGTTCAGTGCTGAGATTATGCCGCCGGTTATCGCAAGTTTATCGAAATGTCTGCAATCTTATGCGTTCCGCATCGATCGATTCATTCAGCATCCCCCGAAAGAGTTGTGGTCGCTGGCGCAGGGCGCGCGCCAGCGCTGGGTAGCGCCGACACTCGCTGCACGCGGTCGCCGGGTCAGGCGGGTGCGAGCCGCGGGTGCAGTGGCAGCGTCAACTGCTCGGGCGCGTTGTACAGCTGGCTCTTGTGGAGCTCGACGCGCTTCCAGTCTGCGACCGTGTCGTCGTGGTTGAGCAGTCGCAGTGCGAACTCAGCCGCGCTGGCGGCCTGATCGCACGTCATCGCACGAAAGCTCGGCGTACCGGCGTAAAGTCGCATTACCTGATACGCGGCACTGTAGGGAACGTGTCTGTCGATCACCAGCTCGGTGGCGAAGCGCAAGGCGTCGGCGCGATCAGCGACAGTGCTCTTCGCGTCTCCGGCGCGCGGGCGAGCGGTGATTTGCTCATTCCAATGCCGCCAGAGCGCGTCGTCGCAGCTGTCCTGGTAAAGGATCACGCGATCACGGATGGCGATGTCCTTCACCTTGCCAGGCTCGATTGACGCGAGCCAGCCGGGAAGTTTGCGCAGCGGCACGCAGATCATGATTTGCGGGCCGCCAGCCGAAGGTATTCTCAAATCGAGAATGCCCCAGCGGTGGGCGTTGTCTTTGAGCTTTCCGTGCTGTCCGTGCCACGTCAGCCCCATACCCTCGACAATCGGCTTCATCGGCGTGTAAGGATGGCCGATGTGCTCGACGATATGAAGGTCCGTGCCGTGGAACGGCACTTTCAGTTGGCGTGTCAACGCCCGCGTGCTAGCATGCATGCGTTCATTCTCCAAGATTGGACATCAAGCCCCGACCGTCATCTCCCCAGATACCCGGTCGGGGTTTTTTCTATCGATCAGCCGCCCTTCGTGCGCGCCTCCTTCTTCCTACGTCCTCGAGCGTTTTCACGATCACCCAATGCAGCGACCGCTCGAGACGGTCAGCCTTTTCCTGCAGGAAACGCCGCAGGTCCGCTGGCATTCGCAGCGGATACGAATTCGGTTGCGGTGCGGGCATGAAGCGTTCGCTCCAAGTTATTCACAGATAGATTCATAGTAGAATCTCCGTGATGCCATATGCTAAGTATCGTCAAATCACATAGATTTATCAAGGGGGCACATGTCGGACGAAAAGACGGGAGCGAAGCAGGCGGCTGCTTATCCTTTGCGAATGCCGCCCGAGTTGCGGCAGGACCTGCAGGACTGTGCCGATGCCGCAGGGCAAAGCCTGAACACTGAAATAGTGGAGCGACTTAAAAAGAGCGTTGTGCCGCCCAAAGTGCCGAAGGGACTCCAGCAGATCGTCGAAGCGGCAACGCTGGGCACGGGCGAATCGCTCGAGGAGGCTGCTGTCCGCCTGGTCGTGCAGGGGATCCAGTCGGAACCTGCACGCAAGGCGGCTGAAGCGCGGATGGCCGCGGAGCGCTATCGGGTGGTTGCGCTGCAGGAACTGCTTGCGTCGACGAACGCGCAACTCGGGGAACTGCTTCGCTATCTGGCCACGGTGCGAGGCGTGGACGCTGAACGCCTCGCGGACGTAGTGCGACACCGCGAGGCGGTGATTCGGCAAATGGGCCAGTTGGATCTGAGCGCACTTCGCGCCGGCGTCCACCCATAACCAGGCGACGTTCAAAAGGCTCACTTGACCGCAGAAGCTTGCCGTTCGTTATCGGCTCGCTAATGGGCTCACAGCTGGATGTTTCCGTGCCCGGCCGAGCAGACGTAATGCGATCCAAGCACGGCCCGGTGAAGGAATGTCTTCTTGCCGCTAGCTGCGCAATTCGCGCACAGGTAGGCTCGCGCGTTAGACGCCGGATCGGGGGTCTTTGCCTCGTAGTAGCTTGATCCCGTCCCGCCTACCCGGAATTCATAGTTGTTCGTGATATCGGCCGTGTGGTTCTGGATCTGCTGGAGCTCCGCCTTCAGCGCATTCTCACGCGTGCCCGCTGCCTGAGCCTCCGCCAGAAGCCGCTGGTTGGTTGGCTGCAGTTCGAAGCACTCCGACTGCACATCGATGACGTGTTCCAGCATCTCCGATCGCGCTTGCGCGAGCATGGCGTCATCTCGGGCCGCGATCGCCGATTTAGCAAGATCGATTGCGGATTTCAGTCCTGACAGCGCGGCAATGATGTCCACGGCATAGGCTCGCTCAGTATCCGCGCTTCACAGTTTGCTGAAAGACGCCGCCAATTGTCGAATTCGGATTGAAGGCACGATCCGTCATGCCGTCAACCTCGCCACCCAGCACGCTCTCGTCCACATTCAGCGGCTCGCCAAGGAGCCGGCCGCCGACTCTCGTGATGGCCTCGGCCGTGGCCCAGCGCCGCGAGGTTTGCCACTCATCGGTACTGATATCGTATTTCTGGAAGCGGTAAATCTGGACGTTAGGCATGGCGATCTCTTTCGTTGTGAAGGATATGACTAGCTCTAATCAGCGGGCGGGGAACAATAGCACGCTTGCCACTCGATCCCCGATCGCGCCGCTTATGTCCGCTTCGCTGAAAGCGCGAGCTTTACCTCCATCGCGTGAGGTAGCGGCCATAAGTCGCAGAAAATCACGCGCTCGGCTTGACCTCCACAGCCTGATATGCGGGCGAATACGTGTTGTTCGCGGCCGTGCCGAGATTGAGCGATTGCAGCCCCGTACTGGTTCAGCCCTGTCACATCGTAAGTGTTGCTGAGCTGCGCAAGCAGCTGCTGCCACGTCTGATCAGACGTGCCGAGGCCCGTGGGTGTGTAGTACGACGAACCACCGCCCGAAGTGCCAGGCGACATCAGGTCTGTCGTCAGGGCCCCACCTACACCCGCTCCGAGTCTCCCGGTGTCACGGATCGGCGTAATCGAGCCGGGGATGATCGGCGTAATGAGGCCACTTGGAATGGCCCCGAAACGCGATTTCGAAGGGACTCAAGAATGCGTTTTTTTGCCTGATTTTGCAACCGCGTTTTCGCCGTTCTCGGGCATCGGTTTCGGCTTGCGGAAGCTCTCACCCTCAATGACGACACGGTAGGCGCCATGCCGTAGCCGATCGAGCGTGGCAGCTCCGAGGATGCGGTTGTCGGGGAACGC
>NZ_JAMBPS010000065.1:0-36329 GCF_024206515.1 Paraburkholderia sp. CNPSo 3281
CACGAAACCCAGACGCTCGAGATCCGGCGCAGAGAATCGGGGTGCCCGCACATCGCGAAACACGAAGAGATGAATCCGCACATCGTCATTGAGCGAGCAACGCACCTGGATGCTGTCGCCGTGGCCGACTTCGAGGTAGTGGCGCCGATAGTGCTCACCTTCAAACCATTCGGCGGGCATCGCCTCGAAGAGCAGGTTGGCGCAGAACGGCTCGTTCCCTGAGGCGGCCACGACATGTGACGAGTCGACGTGGCCGGACCAGAGCGTGTCGTACTGCTCCTGCACGGAAGCGACCATCGCCGGTACCGGATGCAGAAGCCGAACCAGTCGTGGACGCCAGCCGAACAAGGGATCCTTTGGCGCGAGCGAAGGCAATCGCACAACAACGGCCCAGAGCGCATTCTGTGCTTTGACCATGGCACAGAGCTTGGTTAGCAGATGGGACAGCGCGACATCGCCATCACCTGCTGAGAACTCGGCCAGCCGATCCCAGAGTGCATAGACGTCATCTTGCACCGGTGGATTGGTGGAATCCGCGAATGGAAGCATGTCATCCTCAAGAAAAATGTGCGGATCACCGATCTTCGGTGAGCATGAGGGTATCACCTTTTTAGGTAGTACTGAGGTTCCCTCGGTATTTCGCCTTCCATAAGCCTCTGGTTACGCGGCCGCATCCTTGGTCTGCTGAGCTTTGATCCAGTCTTGCAGGAACTGAACCGGCGATACAAAGCCGAGCGACGAATGACGACGACTGCGGTTATAAAACACTTCGATGTATTCGAACAGGTCCGCCATCGCTTCCTGATGGTTGCGGTATCTCGTAGCATGCACCCGTTCGTTCTTCAGGCTGTTGAAGAAGCTCTCCGTCGGGGCGTTGCCCCAACAATTTCCTTTGCGACTCATCGAGCAGCGCATGCCATATTGCGCCAGCTTGCGTTGGAAGTCGTCGCTGGCATATTGCTACCCCTGTCCGAATGATGCAGCGCGCCGGGCTCGGGCCGGCGTCGGAACCATGTCATCGTCAGCGCATCGGTCACGATGTCAGTCGTCATGCGCGGCTTGATCGACCAGCCGACGACTTCCCGATTGAACAGGTCCAGCACGATCGCCAGATACAGCCAGCCCTCATCGGTCCAGATGTACGTGATGTCCGACGTATAGACCTGATTCGGCGCTGTCGGCGTGAAGTTGCGCCCCAGCAGATTTTCCGCAACCGGCAGCTTGTGCTTCGAGTCCGTCGTGACACGGTAACGTCGTTTGTGCCGAGCGCGGATGCCATTCTCGCGCATGAGCCGCCCAACCCGCTCCTTGCTGGCCGGAAAGCCGCGTGCGCGAACTTCCTCGGTCATCCGTGGGGAGCCATAGGCGCCCTTGACCTCGGCGTGGATAGACCGGATCAGAGCGAGCAACTGGGCCTCTGTGAGGCGCGGGCGCCCGCGCGTGCCGCCGCGCTTCCACGCCCGATAGCCATTCAGACTGACCGACAGGACCCCGCACAGCGCCGACAGCGGATAGTGCCGGCGATGCGAATCAATCCAGGCGTACTTCACAGGAGGTCCTTCGCGAAGAACGCCGCCGCTTTTTTTGCGATTTCAAGTTCCATCTGCAGACGCTTGTTCTCCGCCCGCAGGCGTGAGAGTTCCATCTGGTGACTTGTCTTTGCCCTGTTCAGGATTTGTTGTGCCGTGTATTGGATGGACGTAAAACTGGCAATTTTTTAGAGCCAGAATCTGCGTCGCTTGGGCGTCTGCTTTTCCGGTAGTGCTCGTTCAAGCGTTCTTTCTTCCCAAACGGTGAGCCGCAGAGTTTTTCGACAATCCACCGAAAGCGCCCCTTTTCTCCCAAAGAGTGCAGATCAAGGCAAACCCTCATGGCGTAAGGAGTCGGACGGCGAGGGCGATTTTCCAGAACAGTTTTATTTGCGCAGAATCGCGAGAACAAGTTTGTTTGCCACAGAACAGGTTTCGTTTGCCAATCACCACATCTGTCCCGACTTGCAACATCCGGCAACACCAGTGGTAACATTTGTTGTCACCCACTGCCCGAGCGACGCATGCCAGACAGTTTCGACCAGCTCGCCGCGTTGATCCGCGCGCGCTTCTCCGACTTGAGCCCGCAGTTCCAGACCGGCGCTGCCTTCCTGCTCGACCATCCCGACGAAGTGGCCGTTTCGTCCATGCGCAAAGTGGCCGAGCGCGCCCGTGTGCAACCCGCTTCGCTTGTGCGGCTTTCCCAGCAATTGGGCTTTCCGGGCTGGAACGAGCTGCGGGACCTGTTCGTCGCGCGTGTGCGCACGCGGCCGGAGCCGCTTTCCTCGCGGGCTCGCTCACTCGTGGCGGGCAATGCGAAGGACGGTCTTGCACGCAACCTGCTCGTGGCGCAACAGCACAATCTGGAGGCGAGCGCCGCGCATAACACACGTTCGATGGTCGAGGCGGCGCGCGTATTGCGCCGCGCGAAGCATGTGCACGTGGCAGGCTTTCGCTCGTGCTATGCGGTGGCGTTCGGGCTCGTTTACGGCTACCGGCTGTTCCGGCCTTCGGTTTCCTTGCTGGGCGGCGAGGCGGGGACGCTGGAGATGCAGTTGCTCGGCATCGAGCGCGACAGCGCAACGATTGTTGTCAGCTTCGCACCGTATTCGGTCGAGGCGGTGCGCGTGGCCGAGGCCGCGCTCGCCAAAGGCAGCCGCCTGATCGCGATTACCGACAGCGCCGTCTCGCCCATCGCACTGAACGCCGACAAGGCGCTGATCTTCACGCACGAAAGTCCGTCGTTTTTCCCTTCGCTCGTCGCCGCGACGGCCTTGGCCGAGTCGCTCGTCGCCCATCTGCTGGCGCTCGAGGGCTCGGGCGCGATCGCGCAGCTCGAACAGGCCGAGCGTTCCCTGAACGCACGCGGCGCTTACATGCCCTGAGCGCCGCCCCGGCATTTCCGTGCCATTTCCCGCTTGTTTTTCCGCAGCCGGATGCCGTTGTGAGACGGCATCCGGTTTTGCATCATCCGTACCTATCTCATTTGTTGTAGTCTATATTGCAATTGACAACAGATGTTGTTGAGACGTATAAAGCGCACTATAGGAAGAGGTAGACCCATACCGGTAGCGAAGCGAGAAAACAGATGCAGGAACTTAAAACTATCCGCGTAGCCGGCTCGCCCGAGGCGATCGGCCGGCAGCTAGGCGCACATGTGAAGCCGTTCTTTGCCGCTTACATGGCGCAAAGCAGCGCCTGGCAGGCGGTGAGCCGCTGGCGCGGCAGTGCGTTCGCGCAGCAGTTGCGCGCCGCAGCCGTGCAGCATTTCCCGGCCTATGTCGCGGAAATCGACGCCATGGCGCAGGCGCTCGACTGGTCCGCGGACGACCTGTTCCTCTGGAATTGCCGCGGCGAACTGATCCACAACGCGCCGGACGGCTGCACGACGCTCGCGGTGCGCACGCCTGGCGCAGGCCTCATTGCGCACAACGAAGACGGCGACCCCTGGCTGCATGGCCGCTGCAGCGTGGTCGAGGTCGAACCCGACGGAAGGCCCGGTTTCGTGAGCTTCTACTATCCGGGCTCGCTGCCGGGGCATACCTTCGCGGCCACGCGCGCGGGACTTGCGCAAGCGATCAACAACGTGCGCATCCGCGAGCCGCACGTGGGCGTGCCGCGCATGATTCTCGCGCGCGCCGTGCTCGATTGCGCGACGCTGGGAGAAGCCCTCGCGCGGCTGCGCGACACGCCGCGCGCGAGCGGCTTCCACCACACGATCGGCGGGACCGACGAGGCGGGCGAGGTGCGTGTGGTTAGCGTCGAAGCGACCGCGCAGCGCGCTTCGGCGCGCGAAGTGAGCGCGCCCTCGGGCCACGCGAATCATCTCATCCACACGGGCTGCGAGCGTGAGGCGCAGATCGTCACCGATTCGTCGCGCGATCGCCAGACCCGTCTCGCCGAACTGTTGCCCGCGCTTGGCGCGCAGCCCGACGGCGCGGCGTTCGTGCAGGTGTTGCAGGATCGCGCGGGCGCAGGCCTGCCGATCTTCCGCGACGACCCGCGCGACCCCGACGACGAGAACACGCTCGCCACCGCCTGCATGCGCGTCGAGCCGCGCGGCGTGGCGTTCGACGTCTGGCAGGGCGGCGAGCGCGTGCTCGGCTGCTTTATCGATTCGAACGCGCGCCATGTGGACGGCGCGGCCCGCTAATCATGCACGGACTTCATCGAGGACACATATGACCAAGGTGTTTCACCGGATGCCGAAGCAAACCTTGCCCGTCGCGGTGGCAGGCGAAGGCATCGAAATCATCGATTCCACCGGCAAGCGCTACATCGACGCAAGCGGCGGCGCCGCTGTCTCATGCCTCGGCCACAGCAACCAGCGCGTAATCGAGGCGATCAAGCGTCAGGCGCAACAACTGCCGTACGCGCATACCTCGTTCTTCACGACCGAGGCCTCGGAGCAACTGGCCGATCACCTCATCGCCGCCGCGCCCAAGGGGCTCGACCATGTGTACTTCGTGTCGGGCGGTTCGGAGGCGATCGAAGCCGCGCTCAAACTCGCGCGCCAGTACTTCGTGGAGAAGGGCGAACTTACGCGCCGCCACTTCATCGCGCGCCGCCAGAGCTATCACGGCAACACGCTCGGCGCGCTCGCGATCGGCGGCAATGCGTGGCGCCGCGAGCCATTCCTGCCGATCCTGATCGAATCGCATCATGTGAGCCCGTGCTACGCGTACCGCGAGCGCAACGAGGGCGAAACCGACGAGGCCTACGCGCAGCGCCTTGCCGACGAACTCGAGCAGAAGATTCTCGAACTCGGCCCGCAGACGGTCGCGGCTTTCGTCGCCGAGACCGTGGTGGGCGCAACGGCCGGCGCGGTGCCGCCCGTGCGCGAGTACTTCCGCAAGATTCGCGCGGTGTGCGACCGCTACGGCGTGCTGCTGATCCTCGACGAGATCATGTCGGGCATGGGCCGTACCGGGTATCTGTTCGCCTGCGAGGAGGACGGCGTTGCGCCGGATCTGCTGACGATTGCGAAGGGCCTGGGCGCGGGCTACCAGCCGATCGGCGCGACGCTCGTGAGCCAGCGCATCTACGAGACGATCGTGGGCGGCAGCGGCTACTTCCAGCACGGCCATACTTATATCGGCCACGCCACGGCCTGCGCGGCTGCGCTCGAAGTGCAGCGCGTCATCGCGGAAGAGCAACTGCTCGACAACGTGCTCGCCCGCGGCGAGCAACTGCGCGCGCGTCTGCGCGAGCGGTATGCGCACCATCCGTACGTGGGCGACGTGCGCGGCCGCGGCCTGTTCGTGGCCGTCGAGCTGGTGAAGGACCGCGCCACGAAGGCGACCTTCGACCCGGCGCTCAAGCTGCACGCGGCGATCAAGCGCGAGGCGTTCGCGCGCGGCCTGATGGTCTATCCGATGGGCGGCACCGTGGACGGGCGCAACGGCGATCATGTGCTGCTCGCGCCGCCTTTCATTTGCACGGAGCAGAACATCGACACGATCGTCGAGCGGCTTGCCGCCGCGGTCGACGGCGCGCTCGACGCAACGGGCGGGGCGCGCCCGGCGTAAGCTTTGCCGTACGGATTGAAGTGCAACTAACTGTCCCCCCCTAGCGGCGGCCGCAAGCAGTCGGCGCGACCGGCCATGACCTCCAATGGAGACCATCGATGACGCAAAATCCGACCTCGCGGCTTCCCGCATTCGACGCTGCCCAGGCTTCGCCTGAACAGAAGGCGGTGCTGGACGAGATCCTTTCCGGTCCGCGCGGCAACCTCAACGGCCCGTTCCTCGGCTGGATCCACAGCCCGGAACTGGCGCAGCATGCGCAGCGCCTTGGCGCGTTTTGCCGCTACCAGACGGGCCTGTCGCTGCGCCTGTCCGAACTGGCGATCCTCGTCACGGCCGCGCGCTGGCAGGCGCAGGCCGAGTGGTACATCCACTATCCCATCGCGCTGAAGGCAGGCGTGCCCGAGGCGCTGGCCGAGCAGATCCGCACGGGCGCCACGCCCCAGTTCGACGAGCCCGACGACGCGCTGATCTACGCATTCACGACCGAGCTGTACGACTCGAAGCGTGTTTCCGATGCGACCTACGCGCGTGCCGTCGAGCGCTTTGGCCACGAAACCACGATCAACCTGGTCGGGTTGCTTGGCTACTACGCGTTCGTCGCAATGACGCTCAACGTCTTCGGCATGCGCGCCGAAGGCCAGACGACCTTGCCGTTTGCCGATTAAGCGCGGCCTGATCGCGCCCTGCACACGCGCCGCCCCATCCGGTTTTGCCGGATGGGTTTTTTTTGCACCGCACTGCAATTCCAATTAAGTGACAGCCGTATTTCAGCCGCATAAATTTTGAGGCCATCCGGTAAAACATGAGGATTTGCCCGCAGACGAACAGTTCACGTACGGCGCGAGCGAATTAATCGAACGGACGGTTTATTGGTGCGGAAAACGTTTCCACCTGCTCTGGCTGGGCTTACGGTTTCCGGCTGAAATCGTTAATGCAGTCGCCGTGTACCATGTTTATCGCCGCTGCATTGCGGTATTTTCTGGCGGCGGATTCGAAATAATATGACTGTTTCGTGGAGAACCTTGCCCGGTAGCTTTTGCCAGCCATGTACGGCTTTCCGCGTAAATTGTGCGGAGCGGGATTAAACGGTGCTTTCGCCGTGCGTCGAATAACAGGGTTTTCAGCAGGTTTAATGGAAACCACTTGCACGCATTAATTCGAGTTGATAGTCTTGCCAAACTTATTAATGACCGCCCCATTCTCATTATCGAAATGGGCGGTAGGGAGCCGGGGGTGCTAACCCGCCCGGTTTTTTTCTCTGTGCGACTTTTTTAACGGGGAACATCATGCTTGATACGACCATCGACGTAGCTGAAAAGCCGCTCGCTGCCATGGCCGGAATTGGCGACGTTGTCACCCTGAAATCGGGTGGTCCGCGCATGACCGTCATGTATGCCGGCCCGGTTGGCTTTGCCAGCGGTCACTGGCTGATCTGCCAGTGGTTCGACGAACACGGCGAACTGCGCCAGGACATGTTCGCTCAGGACATGGTACAGATCGAACCGCGCTCGATTCCCGCGGCATTCGTCAAGATGCGCAGCCCGGCTGGCGGAAGGGCCATCGGCGGGTTCTGAAGTAGAGCCAGACAGACCTGCGCACGCGCACACGCGTCGCAGGCGTGCCAGACAAGGACGAAGACGGACGAATTAGCGGCCGGGCCAGATGCGCCCGGCCGTTTGCTTTAGCGCTGGCCTTCGGCGGCGATACGCACGGCGAGTCCGGCCAGCACCGTACCCATGAGCCAGCGCTGAAGCTTGAGCCAGCCCGGCCGGTCGCCGAGAAACGTTGCAATCGTGCCCGCCGTCATCGCAACGGCGGCATTCACGCTGATCGATAGCGCGATCTGCACGCTGCCGAGCACGACGGACTGCGCGAGCACGTTGCCGTGATGCGGGTCGATGAACTGCGGCAGCAGCGACAAATACAGAATGGCGATTTTTGGATTCAGCAGGTTCGTGACGAACCCCATCAGAAAGAGCTTGCGCGGGCGGTCGGCGGGCAGCTCGCGCACCTGGAACGGCGAGCGGCCGCCGGGCTTCAGCGCTTGCCATGCGAGCCAGAACAGGTAGAGCGCGCCGCCCAGGCGCAGCGCGTCGTAGGCGAACGGCACGGCCATGAGCAACGCGGTAATGCCGAAGGCGGCGCACAGCATGTAGAACACGAAGCCGAGCGCGACCCCGCCCAGGGAAATCAGACCCGCCTTGCGGCCCTGGCAGATCGAGCGCGAGATCAGATAGATCATGTTGGGTCCGGGCGTGAGCGCCATGCCGAGTGCAACGGCGGCAAAGGCGAGCAGCGGGGCGGCGTGTGGCATGACGGGGCTCCGTGTTGAGGGTTGCTGTTAGGTGTGAGGATGACCTGGGAGGTGGGCGCAGGCCTGTACGCATGCGCCTCATACTGCGCGATCAAAACGGCGCGGCCAACGCAGCTTGATTCCCGGCGATTATTTCATGCGAGGGCCGCGCGTGCGCGCCATGGCCTGCAACGTTGGCCAAACGGATAAGCCGCGACGGCCTCAATGCGGGGAGCGCTTGCTCTCCGCGGAGCGGGTTTCGCGCGCCTGGACCCGATCGTCGAGCCGGCGCGAGAAGAGCTGCATGCCCAGCCGGCGGTTGCGGACCCTGGTCTGGCCGCCGAGATCCTTCGGCGGATTCGGTTGCAGCGCCCAGAAGAACGCCAGCAGCCAGCCGAGCAGCGTCCAGCCGAGCACGGCATTGAAGAGGGCGATGACCAGCAGGTCGTGACGCTGGCGCCTGTCGGCGATCAGCGCTGGGAGAAAGTAGAGCGCGACCACCGCTGCGAGAACGACGATCTCGAAGACGGAACGGCTCACCATATTTCCATTCTCCAGAAAAAAGGGCGGATATGCCCGATTCATCATTGTCGCGCGGATTGACCCAGAGCGCACGCCATGCCCTGGCCGAACGGCCAGCAACGGGCGTGAGGGGTGTCGGCGGGCGGGGGTTCGGGTCTATCATCGGTTTTTTCATCGCTGGGAACCCACACCATGATCTCCGACCCGTCCGAGGCCACCCGCCAACTCGACCATGACGAATTGCGCGCCTTCGTCGAACGTAAATGGCATGACGAGATCGTGCCTGCGTTGACCGACTACATCGCGGTGCCCGCCAAGAGTCCGGCATTCGACCCGCAGTGGGCGCAGCACGGCTATCTCGAGCGCGTCGTGCAGGACGCCGCGAAGTGGGCGGAGCAGCAGCCGGTGCGCGGCCTGAAGCTGGAGATCGTGCGCCTGCCCAATCGCACGCCGGTGATTTTCTTCGAGGTGCCCGCCACGCGCTCGGGTAGCAGCGAGACGGTCGTGCTCTACGGCCACCTCGACAAGCAGCCTGAATTCGCTGGCTGGCGCAACGACCTGGGCCCCTGGACGCCGAAGCTCGAAGACGGCCGCCTCTACGGTCGCGGCGGCGCTGACGACGGCTACGCGATCTACGCGAGCGTCACGGCGCTCGCCGCGCTCGACGCGCAAGGCATCGAGCGTCCGCGCTGCGTGGGTCTCATCGAAACCTGCGAGGAGTCGGGCAGCTATGACCTGCTGCCTTATGTCGATGCGCTGCGCGAGCGGCTCGGCAACGTCGGTCTCGTCGTTTGCCTCGATTCGGGTGCGGGCAATTACGACCAGTTGTGGCTGACCACGTCGCTGCGCGGGCTCGTGGCGGGCGACCTCGAAGTCGAAGTGCTCGAGGAGGGCATTCACTCGGGCTCTTACGGAGGCATTGCGCCGTCCAGCTTCCGCGTGATGCGGCAGCTCTTCGAGCGTCTCGAAGACGCCGCGAGCGGCACGCTGCTGCCCAAGGGTTTCCATTGCGCGATTCCTTCGCAGCGCCTGAGCGAAGCCGAGGCCACGGCGAAGATCCTTGGCGAAAACGTCTGGAAGAGCCTGCCTTGGGCATGTGGCCAGGACGGCCGGCGCGTGCTGCCCACCACCACGGATCCGCAGCAGGCGCTGCTCGATTCCACGTGGCGGCCCTCGCTTTCGGTCACGGGCGCGGCGGGCCTGCCCGCACTCGCCGACGCCGGCAACGTGCTGCGGCCGCGCACGGCGTTCAAGCTCTCCCTGCGCTTGCCGCCGCTAGTCGAGGCTTCGAAGGCCGTAGCCGAACTGAAGGCGCTGCTCGAACTCGATCCGCCGTATAACGCGAAGGTCACCTTCAAGCCGGACGCCGGCGCGGCCAACGGGTGGAGCGCGCCGGAACTCGCGCCTTGGCTCACCGAAGCGCTCAACGCCGCCTCGCGCACGCATTTCGGCGCGGACTGCGCTTATCTCGGCCAGGGCGGCACGATCCCGCTGATGAACGTGCTGCAGGCAGGGTTTCCCAAGTCGCAATTCATGGTGTGCGGCGTGCTCGGTCCGAAGTCCAACGCGCACGGCCCGAACGAGTTCCTGCATGTTCCCTATGCGAAGAAGCTGACGGCAACGGTGGCCGAAGTGATCGCCGCCGCGCCTTGAGTTGTCCTTGAGTGGCTAGTGGCGGTGAGGGGCGGGCGCGCCGTCTGCGGGCGGCGCGTCCTGTGCGGCGTGCCCGTCGCCATGGCATGAGCAGCTTTCGTCGTCGATGGGCTGTTCGAGGCTCTTCATGATCCCGCACTCCGCGCTGCTGCTCTGATGGGCATGGCAGCTCTCGCGCAGCGTGCGTAATTGCTGCTCGAGTACGCGCATCGCTTCGATCTGCTGATGAATGCGCTCGATCTGGCTGTCGATCAGATCGTTGACTTCGTCGCAGGGCTGGCTCGGGTCGGCCTGGAAGCGGCGCAGCATGCGGATGTCGGTGAGCCCGATGCCCAGCGACCGGCAATGGCGGATAAAGTTGAGCTGCGCGGCGTGCACGGCCGTGTAGCTGCGGTAACCGTTGGTTTCGCGCGCGGGCTCGTCCAGCAGGCCTTCGCGCTCGTAAAAGCGCACCGTTTCGACATCGCAGTGCGCGCAGCGCGCCAGTTCACCGATTCGCATAGTCGCGGCTCTCCCAAATGACTTGACCCTGTAGTGGCTACAGGCTGTTCAATGATTGTGTCACTTTTGGGAGAAACCGGCTATGAACCAGAGCTACGTGTCGCGGCTCGGCATTGCGCAGCGCCTGTGCGCGCGCGATGAGGAACGGAAGATGGGCGGCGCTCACGGGTCTGGCGGCGTGGGTGGCGCGTGCGGCGGTCACGAGCATGAGCACGATCACGGCCTGGAACAAGGACACGCCGATGATCACGCCCATGACCATGACCACGATCACGATCGTGGACAAGCCCGGTCGAAAAGCCACGAGCACGCTCACAGCTGCTGTCACGGCGGCGCGGCGCACAGCACGCCGCCGCAAAGTCAGCGCAACACGGCCCCGGCGCCCGAAGGCACGCGCCGCGCGCGCTGGCGCATCGAAAACATGGATTGCCCGACTGAGGAGCGCCTGATCCGCAACCGGCTCGAGCCCATGCCGGGCGTCGTGCGCCTCGACTTCGACCTGCTCGCGCGCGAGTTGACCGTGCATCATCGGCTCGACGATACGCAGCCTGTCGTCGCCGCGCTGCACGCGCTCGACATGGCGCCGCGTGCGCTAGACGACCGCGCGTGCGCGCAAGCCGCCCCGCCTGCGTCTGTCGGTCTCGCGCTGGGCCAGAAGCTGCTGCTGGCGGTGAGCGGCGTGGCAGCCGCGGGCGCCGAGGTGCTCGCCTGGAGCACCGGCCGGGAAACCAGCCTGCCTGTACTCGCCTGCGCAATCATCTCGATTGCGTGCGCGGGTTTGCCCACGCTGCGCAAGGGCTGGATCGCGCTGCGCAACTTCACGATCAACATCTATTTCCTGATGTCGCTTGCGTTGATCGGCGCCGTTGCGATCGGCAAGTGGCCCGAAGCGGCAATGGTGGTCTTCCTGTTCGCGCTCGCAGAGGAAATCGAGGCGCTTTCGCTCGAACGCGCCCGTCAGGCGATCCGCGCGCTTACCGCGCTCGCGCCTGAAACCGCCGAAGTCTGGCAAGCCGGCGACGGCGCACCCGGGCAAGGCGAATGGCGCGAGTGCGCGGTGGGCGAAGCGGCCGTCGGCAGCCGGATTCGCGTGCGTACCGGCCAGCGCGTGCCGCTCGACGCGCGCGTGATCGCCGGCCGGGCCGCGCTCGATCAGGCGCCGATCACGGGCGAAAGCCTGCCTGTCGACAAGGAGACCGGCGCGGCGCTTTACGCGGGCAGCATCGTAGTCGATGGCGTGGTCGAGGCGCTCGTCACCGCGGCCGCGAAGGACAGCACGCTCGCGCGCATCGCCTCGGCGGTGCAGGAGGCGCAGGCGCAACGCGCGCCCACGCAGCGCTTCGTCGACCAGTTCGCGCGCTACTACACGCCGGCCGTGGTCGTGCTGGCCGTGGTGTTGGCGCTTGCCGGGCCGCTCGTGTTCGGTGGCGCGTGGAGTGCGTGGCTCTACAAGGCGCTCGTGCTGCTCGTGATCGCCTGCCCGTGCGCACTCGTCGTCTCGACGCCGGTGACGGTCGTGAGCGGCCTCGCCGCCGCCGCGCGCCACGGCATGCTCGTGAAGGGCGGCGTGTGGCTCGAACGCGGCCGGCTGCTCAAGGCCGTCGCGCTCGACAAGACCGGCACGCTCACGCGCGGCGAGCCTGTCCTGACCGATGCGCTCGCGGCGCCGGTTCGGGCGCTCGCCACCGTAGGGGAGTCCAGCGAAGCGCCGCTTTCGACGCAAGAAGCACTACGCATCGCCGCGAGCCTGGACGATGCAAGCACGCACCCCGTCGCCCGTGCGGTGGTTGAAGGCTGGCGGGCGCGTCAGCCGGAAGCGCGCCTGCTCGCGGTCGATCAGTTCGCGGTGCTGAACGGTCGCGGCGTGCAAGGCCGTATCGACGGCACGCTCTGGAGCCTCGGCAATCATCGTCTCGTGGAGGAGCTCGGTTTGTGCTCGCCCGAACTCGAAGCGCAACTGGCAGCGCTGGAACGGGTTGGCAAGACCGCGATCGTGCTGTGCGCGCCGCAGGGGGCCGTCGCCGTGTTCGCCGTGGCCGACGCGCTGCGTACGGAAAGCGCACCGGCCGTGCGGGCCTTGCGCGCGCTCGGCGTGACGCCCGTCATGCTGACCGGCGACAACGCGTCGACCGGGCGTGCGATCGCCGATCAACTCGGCATCGACGACGCGCGCGGCAATCTGCTGCCGCAGGACAAGCAGGACGCGATCGCCTCACTCTCGAAGCAGTACGGCATGGCTGCAATGGTCGGCGACGGCGTGAACGACGCGCCCGCGCTCGCGCGCGCCGACATCGGCTTCGCGATGGGCGCGGCGGGCACCGCGACCGCGCTCGAAACCGCCGACGTTGCGATCATGGACGACGATCCTCGCAAGATCGCCGCGTTCATTGGCCTCTCGCGCAAGACCGCGGGTGTGCTCAAGCAGAACATCGCGCTTGCGCTCGGCATCAAGGCCGTGTTTCTCGTGCTCGCGATGGCGGGCGCGGCCACGCTCTGGATGGCCGTGTTCGCCGACGTGGGTGCGAGCCTGCTCGTCGTGGCGAACGGTCTGCGCGTGCGCCGGCATTTCGACGGCACGCGCAGCGTGACGAAGCCTTCCGCGCACGCAGCACAACGCAACTAACAGCCAATCCCGCCCGCGCGCGCCCAGCGCGCCTCACCAGGGTTTGGCGAGCCGCGCGCGCAGTTCGGCGCGCGTGCTCTCGTCGAACTCGCCGAGAAACCCGAAGCGGCCGGCAATCAGGGTGGCGGCCGGCACGCCGTCACGGAACACGATGCGGTTGCCGGCGAGCGCGGGCACTTTCTCGCCGGGCAGCAGCGTGCCGACGAGATTGAGCGGATCGGCGGCGCTCACGCAAACGAGCGCGCCGCCTTCGCCTTGTGCCGCAGCGCGCCGCCGCACGTCGCGCAGCAGCGCCACGGCTTCGGGCAGCGCGAACTGTTCGCCCGAAATCCCGGTGACGAAGCGCCCGCCGCGCACCTCGCCGCGCGCCTCCATGCGATGCAGCACGCGCAGCAGATCGCGCCACGGCGGCAGCCACGCGGCCTCGCGTCCGAGCAGATGCCAACTGACCACGCCGTAACGGCGCAGCAGCACATTGGCGACGTGCTCCAGCAGATCCGGGTCGGCGGGCGGCCGGCGCGCGGCGCTGGCGGTCGTTTGCCTGGCACGCGCAAGCGCCTGCGAGCGCGAGGCTGCTGCTACGCCCGAATTCGGTACAGCCGACTCCGTCGCGACGAGCGCCGCTTCAGAGTCCAGATCCGCAAGCGGAGTGATCGACGCATCGGCCAACGCCTTGGCCAGCTCAACGCGCCGCAGCGTCGCCCAGCGTCCCGCGTCGGCCATGCCGCCCGCGAGCGGCCCGAAGCCGCGCGGCCGGCGTCTGCCGTGATGCGCGCTACGCTGCGCGGCCGGCTTCACGAGCGCACGCAGCCCGGCAAAGCTGTCTGCGTTGACGAGACCCGCCGCCACCAGTTCGCCAAGCGCATTTTCCAGCTCGACGCCGAGCAAGTGCGCATCGGCGGCGAGTTCGTCGAAGAACATCGCGCCGTGCCGCAGCAGCGCCTCGTAGACACGCTGCGCGCGCGCTGAAAGGCCGGCCGTGTCGGTCGTTTCGACGAGCGCCATCCAGCGCGCCAGCTCGCGGCGCGCGAGCAGCACGACCGGCGTGCTGCGTACCGTCGAAGCGGCCGCCGCGCGCGCGGGCAGCCGTGCCCAGGCGAGGCGCCCCGAGCGGCACAGCTCGTCGAGCAGCATGGGCGTGTAGTCGTCGATGCGCGCCGGCAGGATGTCGTCCTCCCACGCGAGCGCCGAGGCTTCCCAGCCTTCGAGCTGGTCGAGCACGGCGGCCAGCGCGTCGCGGCCCGAGCCGCGCGTGCCGGGCGCCACGCGTTGCCATTCGAACAGGAAGCGCATGAAGTCGTGACGCTCGACCGGCTCGATTTCGCGCCGCAGCTTGCGCACCGTGTAGCGGTGGATGCGCGCGAGCAGATGGCGTTCGCACCATTCCTCCTGGCCGCCGTTCATCGCTTGCGGCGTAAAGCGTCCGCGCATCACGGTGCCTTCGGTTTCGAGGCGCGTGAGCGCGAGCGCCGCCACGCTCGCCTCCAGCGCGAGCGGCCGCGCCACCTGCGCGACCGTGAGCGGTCCGAAGCCCGACAGGCGCGCACGCACGATCTCGACGAGCGCCGCGTCCTCGGTCCACGTCTCCGCGTATTCAGGCGGCGGCGTGAGCGGCGGCTCGCATCGCGCCTGCGGGTAGATGGCCTGGACGCACGCAAGCCGCTCGATGCCCACCCACAGCGCGTCGTGGTCGGCGACCGGCAGCCGCGTTGCGCGGCCCGCCGCCGCCAGACCGGCGAGCCATGCGAGCCACTGCGGCGCCTGCTGCGCCTCGCTTTCGGCCAGTGCGCCGAGGCTCGTGAGCGCGTCGTGCATTTCGTCGGCATCGCGCACTTGCGGCCAGGCTTCTTCACGCACGCTCGTGATCGCTTCGGGGTCCAGCGCGCCGAGATCGTCGGTGGATTCGGGGTCGCTCCAGCGGCGCGACAGCACGGCCTGGGTGCGGCGTTCTTCGATCGGGGCATCGTCGAGGAACGCATACGGGCGCGCGGTGAGGATTTCGGCCGCGAGGGGCGAGGGCGCGGGCAGTTCGCGCACCACGAGCTTCAGGTCGCCCGCCTCGATGCGCCGCAGCAGCGCAATCCATGCTTCGGTATCCATAGCATCGTGCAGGCAGTCGTCGAGCGTCTGATCGACGAGCGGATGGCGCGGCACTTCGCGCTCGCCCGCGATGTTTTCGACGCACGCCACCTGGTCGGGAAACACGGCTGCGAGCAGGTCTTCGCTGCGCATGCGCTGGATCTGCGGCGGCGTTTTGCGCCCGCTGGTCTGACGCGGCAGCGCGAGCGACGTGGTCGCATTCCAGCGCCAGCGCACGCCGAACAGTGGTGCGTCGAGCAGCGCCTGCACGAGCAGATGCTCTGCGGAATTCGAATGGAGATAGCGCCACACCTCGTCCAGCGCGAAGCTGTGCGCACCGGTGAGCGAGAGGATGATGGCGTCCTCGGTCGCGGCGGCCTGTAGCTCGAAGTTGAACTGGCGGCAAAAACGCTTGCGCAGCGCGAGACCCCACGCACGGTTCAGGCGGCTTCCGAACGGCGTGTGGATCACGAGCTGCGTGCCGCCGGCCTCGTCAAAAAAACGCTCCATGACGAGCGTGTCCTGGGTGGGCAGCACCGTGAGCGCGACGCGGGCGCGCGCAAGATATTCGACGATCTGGCGCGCGGCGGCATCATCGATCGCGAGCGAAGCGGCGAGCGCCACCGTGGCCCGATCGACCACGGCGGGCGATGCAGCGTCATCCGTCGCGCCAGCATTCGCGCTCGCGTCGATCAGCGCGGCTTCCACCTGCTTGCGCAGCCGCGAAATCGCGAACGAAAGCTCGTCGCTGCGGCCCGGCGCCTCGCCCAGCCAGAAAGGAATGTTGGGCGGCTGCCCCTGGGCGTCTTCCACGCGCACGCGGCCCGCCTCGATGCGCAGGATCCGGTACGAGGCGTTGCCGAGCTGGAACACGTCGCCCGCGAGGCTTTCGACGGCGAAGTCCTCGTTGACGGTGCCGATCTGCACGCCCTGCGGTTCGAGCAGCACCGAGTAGTCGGCGTTGTCGGGAATCGTGCCGCCCGACGTGAGCGCGACGAGCCGCGCGCCGCGCCGCGCGCGCAGCGTGTGGCTCACCACGTCGCGATGCAGGTAGGCGGCGCGCGGCCCGTGGCGGCTCGTGTAGCCCTCGGCGAGCATGCGCAGCACGGCATCGAACTGCGCGCGCTCGAGCGCCGCCCATGGCGTGGCGCGCCGCACGAGCGCGTAGAGCGCGTCTTCTTCCCAGGCCTCGCAGGCCACTTCCGCAACGATCTGCTGTGCGAGCACATCGAGCGGCGCTTGCGGCAGCGCGAGGCGATCGAGTTCACCGCGCCGCACGCTATCGAGCAGCGCCGCACATTCGATCAGGTCGTCGCGCGACGTGGGGAAGAGCCGTCCCTTCGGCACGCCGCCGACCTGGTGGCCCGAGCGCCCGACGCGCTGCAGGAAGGCCGCAATCGAGCGCGGCGAGCCGATCTGGCACACGAGATCGACGTCGCCGATATCGATGCCCAGTTCGAGCGACGCCGTCGCCACGAGCACGCGCAGATCGCCGCTCTTGAGCCGCTGCTCGGCGAGAAAACGATGCTCGCGCGCGAGGCTGCCGTGGTGCGCGGCCACGGCTTCGGTGCCCAGACGGTCGGTGAGGTGGCGCGCCACGCGCTCGGCCATGCGGCGCGTGTTGACGAACACGAGCGTCGTGCGGTGCATGGCGACGAGTTCGGCCATGCGGTCGTACACGCGCTCCCACACGTCGTTCGCCATCACGGCTTCGAGCGGCACGGGCGGCATTTCTATCGCAAGGTCGCGCGTGCGCGCATGGCCTACGTCGACGATCTCGCACGCGGGCGGCCTGGCGTTCGGATCCTGCGCGGCGTCGCCCATGCCCACCAGAAAGCGCGCGACGCTTTCGATCGGTTTTTGCGTGGCCGACAGCCCGATGCGCAGCAGGCGCGAGCCGCACAATGCGTCGAGCCGTTCGAGGCTCAGCGCGAGATGGCCGCCGCGCTTGTTGCCCGCGAGCGCGTGAATCTCGTCGACGATCACGCTGCGTGCGCTCGCCAGCATGCGGCGGCCCGATTCGGAGCCGAGCAGCACGTAGAGCGATTCGGGCGTCGTGACGAGAATGTGCGGTGCGCGTTTTCGCAGCGCGGCGCGCTCGGGCTGCGGCGTGTCGCCGGTGCGCACCGCGGTACGGATTTCGACCGGCGGCAAGCCAAGCCGCGCGAGTTCCTCGCCGATGCCTTCGAGCGGCCGTTCGAGATTGAGCCGGATGTCGTTGGAGAGCGCCTTGAGCGGCGACACGTAGACGACGAGCGTCGTGTCGGGTAGCGCGCCGCCATTCGCGAGGCCTTCGCGCACCAGTTCGTCGAGCGCGGCGAGAAAGGCGGTGAGCGTCTTGCCCGAGCCGGTCGGGGCGGCCACCAGCGTCGCGCGCCGGTTCGCGATAAGCGGCCATGCGGCGCGTTGCGCGGCAGTGGGCGCGTTGAAACTGCGCCGGAACCAGCCGGCCACGGCCGGATGGAAGCGCGCGAGCACGTCGCTTTGCTCGCCGTCCTGATTGGCGGCTTGAGGGGCGTGCGGATCGGATACGGGCGAAGGTGTGGTCATGCGGGCGGTGTGCGGCAGAAAAAGCGGCGGAGAAGGCGGCATTGCACGTCTGCCAGTCTCGCAGCTTTCGTGCGCGCCTGCCTGGCGCGGGGCGGGCCAGGTGCGGGCGTTGCAGGGCGTAAGCAGGAATGTACGGCCGCCTTGCGGCGTTTCAAGCCGTGGCGGCCGTTCGGCAGGCCCGGCGTGATCGCAGTATCCTCGCCGCGTTGGACTTTCCCTCGAACCACGACGGAGTCACACCATGCGTTACAACCCTCTGGGCCGCACCGGCCTGTTCGTTTCGGAACTCTGCCTCGGCACGATGACCTTCGGCGGCGGCGCTGGCATCTGGAACCAGATCGGCGATCTCCAGCAGTCCGACGCCGAACGGCTCGTTGGCCGCGCGCTGGACGCAGGCGTCAATTTCATCGATACCGCCGACGTCTACTCGCAAGGCGTTTCCGAGCAGATCACCGGCCTGGCGCTCAAGAACCTCAAGATCCCGCGCGAGCAGGTGGTGATCGCGACCAAGGTGTTCGGTGAAATGGGCTCGTCGCCGAACGAGCGCGGCGCCACGCGCTCTCACATCATGGACGGCGTGAAGGCGAGCTTGAAGCGCCTGCAGCTCGACCACATCGACCTCTATCAGATTCACGCCTTCGACCCCGTCACCCCGATCGAGGAAACGGTGCGCGCGCTCGATACGCTCGTGCAGCAGGGCCACGTGCGCTACGCCGGCGTTTCGAACTGGGCGGCCTGGCAGATCGTGAAGGCGCTCGGCATTGCGCAGCGCGAAGGGCTCGCGCGCTTCGAGTCGCTGCAGGCCTACTACACGATCGCAGGGCGCGATCTCGAACGCGAACTCGTGCCGATGCTGGAAAGCGAGGGGCTCGGACTGATGGTCTGGAGTCCGCTCGCGGGCGGGCTCCTGAGCGGCAAGTACGGGCGCGACCAGCAAGGCGAGGCGGGCAGCCGCCGCACGACCTTCGATTTTCCGCCCGTGAACCGCGAGCGCGCATGGGACTGTGTGGACGCGATGCGGCCGATCGCGCAGGCCAAAGGCGTGTCGGTCGCGCAGATCGCGCTCGCCTGGCTGCTGCATCAGAAGGCGGTGACATCGGTGATCATGGGCGCGAAACGCGTGGACCAGCTCGACGACAACATCGCGGCGACGAAAGTGAAGCTCAGTATCGAAGAGCTAGGCGTACTGGGCGAGGCGAGTGGGTTGCCCGCGGAGTATCCGGGCTGGATGCTCGCGCGTCAGGGCGAGCAGCGGCGCGCCCAGCTCAGGCAGGCGCGGCAGGACGAGGAATGAGGCAGGGATGAGGCTGGCAGGAGAAGCGCCGGCGGTGGAAGCCGCCGGCGCAGTCCGGCTCGAAACTGGCTCGATCCGGTGGCCCGGCGGATCGATCAGCTCGCCGCCGAGACCTTCAGATGGTTCTTCACCGAGCTCACGCCCGAAACGCCTTCCACGACCTGCTTCGCGTTGTCGCGGTCCGCGGCGCTCGGCACGGTGCCGGTGAGCGAGACCACGCCATTGCGCGTCTTCACGTGGATGTGCTCGGACTTCACGTTCTTCGCGCCGAGCAGTTCGGCCTTGACCTTGGTCGTGATGGTTGCGTCGTCAACGTGCTGGCCCATGGATTCCGAACTGCCCGCGGGCGCGGAACTGTTCGTCGTGGTCTGCGCACCGGCTATCAGTGCGAACGTCATGCAGGCGGCACCAGCCGCGGTCTTGAGGATCAGGATGCGCTTCATGGCTACTCCCTTTCTGGTTGTGGTCGCCGCTTCCTTCCGCAAGGTGCGTGCCTCGCCGCGTCCGTGCTCGCTTCCGCGCGCCGTTGAAAGCCTGCTGGAAGCGGCTGTAACCGCCCACTATGCGGGATCGCGGCCGCTTCACGCAGCCACGGTTTTCCCAACCGGCCCGCGCAACAATTTTTCCGCACCTTTGTAAAAATCTCCACGCAGGGGTCGGAAAAGAGACTCGCAAAGCCTATGTTGCAAGCGCCGATCCCGTTTCAAAACAGGACGTTGTAAAAACTGGCATGGCTGTTGCATGAGGGGGCTACCACTCAATTCAACAAAACGGGATTGCCATGCCTTCCATCGCGTTACACGCGCGCCAGCATCTGGCGCTCACGCCGCGTCTTCAGCAGGCGGTGAGGCTGCTGCAACTGTCATCGCTCGAATTCCAGCAGGAGCTGCGCGAGGCGCTCGACACCAATCCGTTCCTCGAATATGTTGCGCCGGCCTCGGAGACCGGCGAGGCCGCCGAAGCGGCCGACGGCGCGGCGGGCATCGGCTCCGCGGCGGCACCCGCGGCCGAAGCCCCCGCCATGGCGACGGAAGGCGCCGGCGAGTCTGGCCTCGATGCCGGCATGGAGCAGGAAACGTCCCCCTACGCCGAGACCTCGTACGCCGAGGCCAGCTATAGCGACGAAGGTTCGGGCTACACCGCCGAGATGCCAACGCCTGGCGCGTTGCGCACATCGAGCTATCGCGGCGGCGAGGACGGCGATTCCGAGGCCTCCGACTGGGTGCGCGTGCCGCTCACGCTGCGCGAGCAGTTGCATGACGCGCTGCGCCTCTCGCCGCTCGACGACCTTGACCGGATCGCCACGCAGATCGTGATCGAGGCGCTCGACGACGACGGCTACCTGCGCCAGGACCTCGCCGATCTCGCCGACGTAGAGGGTGCGGGCGACACGCTCGACGAGGACCGTCTGCGTGTGGCGCTGCGCGTGGTGCAGACGCTCGATCGCCCTGGCATCGGTGCGCGTTCGCTCTCCGAATGCCTCGCGCTTCAGCTCAATGCGATGCCTGACGACACCCCGCATCGCGAACTGGCCATGCAGATCGTCTCGCATCATCTCGAACGCCTCGCGCGCCGCGAGCATGGGGAGCTGCAGCGCCAGCTCGGCTGCGACGCCGCCTCGCTGCAGGCCGCGAGTGCGCTCGTGCGCCGCCTCGATCCGAAGCCGGGCAACCACTATGGGCGTGCGGACGGCGGCTATGTCATTCCGGACGTGATCGTGCGGCAGGTGCGCGGCAAATGGGTGGTAAGCGTGAACCCGGCCATCGAGCCGCGGGCGCGCATTCATAAACTCTATGCGGAGATGTTCGCGCGCTCGGATCAGACGAGCCGCTCGCCGCTCGCCCAACAGCTGCAGGAAGCGCGCTGGCTGATCCGCAACGCGCACAAGCGCTGCGAGACGATCCTGCGCGTGGGCGAGTGCATCGTCGCGCGTCAGAAGGCGTTTTTCCAGTACGGCGAAATCGCCCTGCGGCCCATGCTGCTGCGCGACGTCGCCGACGAACTGGGCTTGCACGAGTCGACCGTCTCGCGCGCCACGGGCAACAAGTACATGGCCACGCCGCGGGGCATCTTCGAGTTCAAGCGCTTCTTCCCGCGCGAGCTGGAGACGCGCACGGGCGGCACGTGCTCGGCGGCTGCGGTGCGCGCGCTCATCAAGGAAATGATCGACGCCGAAGATCCGCGCGACCCGCTTTCCGATGTCATCCTCACGCAGGAACTCGAAAAGCAGGGCGTGCAGGTTGCGCGCCGCACGGTCACGAAGTATCGGCAGATGATGAAGCTGCCGGCGGCGGAAATGCGCCGGCAGATTTGAGGCGCGGTGTTTCGGTTCCGTGCCAGAAGACGGGGGGAGGTCAGCGGCGTGTGACCGGCGTAACGCAACGGGTGGATATGTAAGGATTGCACGTTGCGTTACGCGCGCCGCTTCAATGCAACACTTCAAGGCGATTTCAGGCGGGCGTGCCGAGGGCGGATAAAATACGAGCCATTGCTCACATTCGATGCCTGCCGCGCATTGCCCGCCATGACCCAGACGCCCCGCGCCACTAGACGCGCGCAAGCGGCCCGTACAGCGCCGTTCCGCCGCCACGGTTGACGCGATACTCGAAGCCGCTGCCCGCATCCTCGAAAGCGCCGCTCGACGCGCGTGCCGCGATCGGCTATTTGTGGTGCACCGAGCGCAGCGAGTAACGTCCGCAGCCTGGCCTGCCTGCGTCCACGATCGGGGCGAAACGCCGCTCGTTAGCCGGAAGTGTGTGGCGCGATGCCGAGCCATCGCGCCACACGCCCTAACGTGAGGCCGTTGCAGAGCAGATTCAGCAGCACGAAGGCAGCGGCCATCGCGGCCGCGAACGCGCGGGTGTCGGGCGAGAGCGCGTCGTTGCGCGCGACGCAGATCGCGAGCGTGAGCGTGACGGGCCCGCGCACGCCGCCCCATGCGATCAGCCATTGATGTGCGCGCGGCAGCGGCTTGCAGATGCCAAAGCGGCTCAGCAGCGGCACGAAGATCGTGAGGATGCCGAAGCGGCTCAGGGTGGCGGCCAGCAGCGCGAGCCCGAGCGGGAGGGCGTCGCGCAGATGCAGCTTGTGCACCAGACCGGGCACGCGCGCCGACGCGAGCAGAAAGACAGCGGCGGAGGCGATGCCAGCCTGGTACGCCCATAGCTGGCGAAACAGCCCCTGGCTCGCGGCGGCCCGGCGTGTTCGCATGAGCTGGCTGGCCGCGAGACCCGCGCACACCACTGCGGCCACACCAGACACGTGAAGCCCGTGTTCCGCGGCCGGATAGAGCAGCGTGGGCAGCGCGAGCGAGAGCGCGTACTCGGAAAAAGGCAGGCTGCGCAGCGCGCTCGACGTCGCGACGAAAAGTGCTCCCGCGAGCGCCCCGAACGCACAGCCGCCGACGAGCGATACGAGGAACGCGGCGAGTGGGTAGCTGTGCGTGTGCCCGGCGGGCGGCGTGAGCACCAGCGCGCTGGTGAGGAGCGTGGAGATGCTGATGGCGGCGGCGTCGTTGAGCAGGCTTTCGCCCTCGACCAGCCGGATCAGGCGTTCGGGCGCGCCGCTGTTGCGAAAGAGCGCGATCACGGTGGAAGGATCCGTCGTGCTGACGATAGCGCCGAGCAGCAGGCACACGATCAGGCTCTCGCCGCTGCTGATCCACGTGGCGAGGCCGACGCCTGCCGCCGCGGCCACCACCGCGCCGATCGCGAGTAACAGGATAGGCGCGAGATCGGCGAGAAGACCGCGCGTATCGACCTGCAACGCCGCTTCGAAGAGGATGGGCGGCAGGAAGATCCAGAGATAGGCCTCGGGCGGAAGCGAAGGCGTGAGCAAGGGTACGACGCTCGAAGCGGTGAAGCCGGGCGCGAGGTTGAGCAAGGCGAGGTAGCCGGCGCCGAGCAGCACGCCGGCGCTGGTCAGACCGAACGAATCGGAGAGGCGAAATCGCTGCGCAGCGGCATGGCAGAGCGCGATGAGGAGTAGCAGGACACCGGTGCGGATGGTGAATTCGATTGCGGTTTGCAAAGGCAGGACACTCCGTGGTGCGGTTGGGCGGCGGGAGCGGCAGTGCCCGCAACGCATCGATTCAGTATCTCGCTGCGTTGCAAGTTTGCATGTTGACCGATATCAACTCGCTGCTGACCAAGTCATTACGGCGGCGTTACGGTCTTTTACGTGTCGGATGAGACTCGCCGTGCGCGGCTACCTCGCGCCGAGGCGCTCGATCAGTGCCATGGCTGCCGCCGGGTTGCGTTCCTTGAAGCCGCTGATGACGTAGAGATACACGTCCCGGCCGGCCTTCGCGGCGAGCGGCTTCGCGTAGGTGGCGAGGTCGTCGGGTGTTTCGCCGCGCGCCCAGGCGAGCGCGCGCGACGCCCAAAGGTCGAGGTCGGCGGGAGCATAGCCCTGCGGGTGATCCTGCGCGGTTCCCATGATGCGGGCATAGACGAACGGCGCGCTCGTATCGCCGATCAGCGGGTAGCTGGAATCGCCGCTGATGACGATCGCCGCCTTGTGCTTGCGCGCGAGCGCGACGAATTCCGGCGTGCAAAAGCTCTCGTCGCGCACTTCGAGCGCGTGGCGCAGCGGGCGGCCTTCGGCCTCGCCCGGCAGCAGTTCGAGAAATCGTGCGTAGTCCTCGGGATCGAAGCGCTTGCCCGGCGTGATCTGCCAGTTGATCGGCCCGAGCTTGTCGCGCAGGTTCAGCACGCCGCCGCCCAGGAAGCGCTCGATCGTGGCCCCGGCTTCGGCCAGCACACGGCGATTCATCGCAAAGCGCGGGGCCTTCAGCGAGAACACGAAGTCTTCGGGGGTTTCGTCGTGCCAGCGCGTGAAGCTTTCCGGGCGCTGCGCGCCGTAATACGTGCTGTTGATTTCCAGCGTCGAGAGATGACGGCTCGCGTATTCCAGTTCGCGGCGCTGCGCCAGGCCGTCTGGATAGAACGCGCCGCGCCACGGCGCATAGATCCAGCCGCCCACGCCGACGCGAATCCGGCCGTGCCGGGCTTTTGAAGGGGATGAAGGCGCCATTGGAAATCCGTCATCGAAGCCGGGATGGGGCAGTGTAGCGCAGCCATGGCCACGGCCTCCGGTTAGTGTGCCGACCCGGAACCGGCGAGTTCATCTCGATTTTTAGGCATAGTCCGATATTTTCTTGTCCGCTGTGAGGCTACCTTAGTCCTGTTGTGTCAGATAACTTCACAGGGACCATCAGATGTCTTCCCGCATATCTCCGGAACTTACCGATGTGCAGTGGCGCAGCATCGCGCCCATGTTTCACGAAATCCGCGTTGACGGTCGTCGTCGCGGGCGCCCGGCGCACAATCCTCGTCACGTTTTCGCGGGCATCCTTTGGGTACTGGCCACCGGCTCGGTCTGGTCGAAGCTGCCCGAGCAGTATCCTGATTTCCGCACCTGCCATCGCCGCTTCAAGCTGTGGTTCGACGCCGGTCTCGTGCATCACGCCATGGAGCGTCTGCACGGCGAGGAAGGCCTCGCCCTGTGCGCGGCCATGGCCGCACGCATGCAGCCGTGGCGCGCGCCGGCTGGCCGCAAGCCGCGCTTTCCGGTGGCGTCCTCGCTGCGCTGGCCGCTCGCGCGGCCTTTCGTGGAACGCTGAGCCAGCAGGGCTGCGGCGGCGGATTATGAGTCCGCCGCCGCTTCAAATCTCCCCACTCTCCGCACGCATGCGCGCGAACAGCGGCGTCCACCATGACTCGCGCGAGAATGCCCCGATTTCCACGTCGGTGTCGAGATCAACCGTGCGCTGCCGCTCCCGCGCATCGAGTGGATCCGCTTGCGCGACCTGCGCGGCGAGCACGTCGGCGCCGGCGTCGGAAGCGTCGCGCGGCCCGCGCGCGCGGGCGTTCACACGCTCGGCGAGCCGCGCTTGCGGCGCGTAGAAGTTCAGGATCAGCATTGGCCGGTTCAGCTCACGCGCGAGCGCTGCGAAGCGCGCGCGATGCGTCGCCTTGAGAAACGTCGCATCGACTAGCGCCGTGTAGCCCGCGTTTAGCACGTCGCGCACATGGGCGACGTGGCGTTCGTAATGCGCGTCGAGCGCGGCTTGCGTGTACGCGCTTGCCGGCAGCGCGTCGAGCGAGGGCGGCGCGAAGGGTTCGAGCCGCTTGCGTTCGAGATCGCTCGACACACGGATCGCCCCGCTCAATTCGGCGAGCGCGCGGCTCGCCACCGACTTTCCCGACCCCGAAAAGCCGTGGCAGAGCAGAAGCCAGGGCGCGGGCTCGCGCATGGCGCGCGCTTCGCCGGCCGCGAGCGCCAGGTAGCGCGAGGCGGCGCCTGCGCTCGCTTGCGCGTCGGGCCGCGCGGACGATCCCGCCTTGAGCATTGCGACCAATGCCCGCACCAGCGCGCGATAAACGATATAAAGCCGCAGTGCAGCGAGCCCCGCGAAATCGCCCGTCGCTTCGAGGTAGCGATTGAGCAGACGGTGGGCATAGGCCGCGTGGCCGTGCGCGCGCAGATCCATCAGCAGGAACGCAAGATCGCAGGTCACGTCGATCCAGCGCAGTTCGTCGCTGAACTCGATGCAATCGAACATCAGCGCGTGCCGCCCGTACCGCACGATGTTGTCGAGATGCAGGTCGCCGTGGCAGGCCCGCACGAATCCGTTCGCGCGGCGTGCGTCGAGGTGCCGAGCGAGGCGTGCGAGTTCGCTTTCGCAAGTCGCGCGCAACGCGGCGCTTCCCACCGCGTGCGCCGTGCGCGGATCCGCTTCGAGGGGCGCGAGCGCCGCGAGCACCTGTTCGCGCAGCAGTGCTGCCGAGCCGAGTCGCGTCGCCGCCGCCATCGGCCCGTGTCCGGCCCGGCACGCATGCCGATGGCTCGCGGCGAGGCTGGTTGCGGCCGCATCGATATCGGCCGTGCTCAGTTCGCCGTGCCCGATCAGGTTCGAAAACAGCAGACGCTGGTCGAAGCGGCGCATACGCACCGCATAGTCGACGACTTTTACATTGCCGCGAACGCCGCGCCTGGGCCTGAGCCTGCAACGCCGACCGTCAAAAAATAGCTCGCCTGTGTCGCGATAAATCGGTCCCGCGAATGGCGCATTCAGACGAATCTCAGCTTCGCAGCAGCGGAGTCGGACATCGAGCCGCACAAAATTGACGAAGCCGAAATCGACGGGCTTCATGATCTTGTACGCGTACCGCCCGCAGAGATACACCACGGATATATGCGTTTCGATGCGCACGATGCGCCCGGCCGGGTGCGCATACGTGGAGGCGCGCGAGAGCGCGGCGTCCACGAGGCGACTGTGGCGGCGCGCTATGCGCTGACGGTTGAGGACGTGGTGTGAGATCGGCGTGTCGGACATCGGCGTGGCTATCGTGGGAGTAGAGGGCTACGGGGCGCTGCGCGTCGGAACCAGCATACCTCGAGCCAGCGCGGGAAGGCCGTCGCGCGGCATGTCAATGCCTTGATCGAAACAGCCTGCATGGGCATCGCCGGATTGGACGTTTTGTGCAATCCGACGAGGCTGCGCGATACTGTGATGCTCAACCCAACGGAATCTCGGAGACATGGCGCATTTCGACGTATTCAACGGCGACGCAGACGGCATCTGCGCGCTGCATCAGCTGCGGCTCGCAAGGCCGCGCGAGGCGACGCTCATCACGGGCGCGAAGCGCGACATCGCACTCGTCGAGCGCGTGCCCGCCCAGCCGGGCGATTCGCTCACGGTGCTTGACATTTCGTTCGAAGTGAATCGCAAGGCGCTCACCGCGCTGCTCGCGAAGGACGTCGCGGTCGAATATTTCGACCATCACCACGCGGGCGACCTGCCTGTGAACCGGAATCTCGTCGCGCACATCGACACGACGGCACAGGTCTGCACGAGCGTGCTCGTCGACCGCCATCTCGCCGGCCGCTACCGGCCGTGGGCGATCGCGGCGGCCTGGGGCGACAACCTGCCCGCCACGGCGCAGGCGCTTGCCCAGCAGGCCGGGCTCGACGCCGCGCAGGCCGAACAGCTGCGCGAGCTGGGCGAGTCGATCAACTACAACGCTTACGGCGACTGCGTCGAAGATCTCATGATCGCGCCGATCGACCTGTACGCGGCGATGAAGCCCTATGCCGCCCCGTTCGATTTCATCGCCGCGGAGCCCATCGTCGGACAGCTCGCCCGCTGCCGTCACGATGATCTCGAACTGGCCCAGGCCATCGCGCCGCTCATCGCGCTCCAGTACGGCAGCGTTTGCGTGTTGCCCGACGAGGCGTGGGCGCGCCGCGTGCGCGGCGTGTTCGCCAACGTGCTCGCGAACGAGGAACCTTCGCGCGCGCACGCGGTGCTGAGCGTGAACGCGGACGGCAACTACGCGGTGAGCGTGCGCGCGCCGCTCACGGAACCGCGCGGCGCGGATGAACTCTGCCGCGCGTTCCCTGGCGGAAACGGCCGGGTAGGCGCGGCGGGCATCGACTGCCTCGAATCGACCCGGCTCGACGCGTTCGTCACCGCGTTCGCACGCGTGTTCGGGCGCGCGAAGCCGGCTTCGGCCTGAGCGGCGCAAGGCGCAACTAAGCCGTTTCGCCTGGGCCGTGCGCGGCGCGCGCCGCCGGCCAGCGCCAGTTGCGGATTTCGGGCATGTCGTCGCCGTACTCGTCCACGTAACGGCGGTGCGCGGCCAGCTTGTCGTGCAGTGTCTGGCGCAGGTGCGCCGCGCGCTGCGCGAGTCCGTCCACGCGGTCGATCACGGCTTCGCACAGATGGTAGCGGTCGAGCCGGTTGAGCACCGTCATGTCGAACGGCGTGGTCGTCGTGCCTTCCTCGATGAAGCCGTGCACGTGAATGTTCGCGTGATTGGCGCGCCGGTACGTGAGCCGGTGGATCAGCGAGGGATAGCTGTGGTGCGCGAAGATGACGGGCTTGTCGGTCGTGAAGAGCGCGTTGAAGTCGGCGTCCGGCAGGCCATGCGGATGGCGGTCGGCGGGTTCGAGCGTCATCAGGTCCACCACGTTCACCACGCGGATCTTCAGGTCGGGCAGGCAGGTGCGCAGCAGGTCGACGGCGGCTAGCGTCTCCATGGTCGGGACGTCGCCGGCACAGGCCATGACCACGTCGGGCTCGCCGCCATCATCGTTGCTCGCCCATTGCCAGATACCGATGCCGTCCGCGCAGTGGCGAATGGCCGCGTCCATGTCGAGCCATTGCGCCTGCGGCTGCTTGCCCGCCACGATGATGTTGATGCGGTTCCAGGTGCGCAGCACGTGGTCGGTCACGGCGAGCAGCGTGTTGGCGTCGGGCGGCAGATAGACGCGCACGGTGTCCGACTTCTTGTTCACCGCATAGTCGATGAAGCCCGGGTCCTGATGGCTGAAGCCGTTATGGTCCTGGCGCCATACGTGCGAGGTGAGCAGATAGTTGAGCGACGGCAGCGGCCGCCGCCACGGAATCTCGCGGATCACCTTCAGCCACTTCGCATGCTGGTTGAACATCGAGTCGATGATGTGGATGAACGCCTCGTAACACGACATGAAGCCGTGGCGGCCCGTGAGCAGATAGCCTTCCAGCCAGCCCTGGCAGGTGTGCTCGGACAGGATTTCCATCACGCGGCCGTTGGTCGCGAGCTGGATGTCGTCGGGCGTGACCTCCGCGAGCCAGGTGCGCGACGTCACGTCGAATACGTCGCTCCAGCGGTTCGAGGCCGTCTCGTCGGGCCCAAAGATGCGGAAGTTGCGCGTGGCGTCGTTCACGCGCATCACTTCGCGCAGGAACGCGCCCATCACGCGCGTGGCTTCGGCGTCCACCTGGCCGGGCGCGGGCACATCCACGGCGTGGTGCTCGAAGGGCGGCACGCGCAGTTCGCGCACGCGGCCGCCGCCGTTCGAACGCGGGTTCGCGCTCATGCGCTTTTCGCCTTGCGGCGCGAGCGCGGCGATGTCGGGCACGAGTCGGCCTTGCGCGTCGAAGAGTTCCTCGGGCTTGTAGCTGCGCATCCAGCTTTCCAGCAACGCGAGGTGCCCCGGCTTCGAAATGTTGGCGAGCGGCACCTGGTGCGAGCGCCACGAGCCTTCGGTCTTCTGGCCATCCACGGTCTTCGGGCCCGTCCAGCCCTTGGGCGTGCGCATGACGATCATCGGCCAGCGCGGGCGCACGTAGCCGGGCGGCAAGTTGCCGTGTTCGTCCGCGAGTTCGCGCGCAGTTTTCTGGATGCGCGCAATGTCGTCGAACGCCGTGTCGAACGCTGTGGCCATCAGGCGATGCGCGACGTCGGGCTCCTCGGCTTCCACGAAGATCGGCTCGTGGCCATAGCCCTTCATGAGCGAGGCGAGTTCGTCGTCGCCTATGCGCGCGAGCACGGTCGGCCCCGCGATCTTGTAGCCGTTCAGATGGAGGATGGGCAGCACCGCGCCGTCGGTGGCGGGATTGAGGAACTTGTTCGAGTGCCAGGCGGTGGCGAGCGGCCCCGTTTCGGCTTCGCCGTCGCCCACCACGCAGGCGACGACCAGATCCGGGTTGTCGAACACCGCGCCGTAGGCGTGCGAGAGCGCGTAGCCGAGTTCGCCGCCTTCGTGGATCGACCCCGGTGTTTGCGGCGCGACGTGGCTCGGAATGCCGCCCGGAAAGCTGAACTGCTTGAAGAGCACGGCCATGCCCTCGACGTCCAGCGGCACGTTCGGCCAGGTTTCGCTGTAGGTGCCTTCGAGCCAGGTGTTCGCGACGACGGCGGGGCCGCCGTGGCCCGGCCCCGCGAGAAACAGCACGTCGAGATCGCGCGCGCTGATGATGCGGTTCAGGTGCGTGTAGAGGAAGTTCAGGCCCGGCGTCGTGCCCCAGTGGCCGAGCAGGCGCGGCTTCACGTGCGCGAGTTGCAGCGGCTCGCGCAACAGTGGATTGGCGAGCAGATAGATCTGGCCGACCGAGAGATAGTTGGCGGCGCGCCACCACGCGTCCATGCGGCGCAGCAGGTCGTCGGAGAGCGGCGGGTAGGCAGGTGTGTCGGTGGCATTCATGCGGGGCTCCGGTTGCGCGGCGGCGGAAGGCGGACCGAGGCGGACTGCGTGCGCGACGCCGCGGCGCGCGTGGCGCGAGCCAGCGGACCGCACGGCGGACGGACTCCGCGCGCGACGCCGGGCGGCGGCCCTCGTGGTCCTGTGGGATTCGTCTTATGGTGCCACGATCGCGCGGCGCGCCACGCGTGGATGCCCTGTGGCGGCGAGTCGCATCGGGCGTGTAGCTGCGCCGCAGCGCGCAATGCACGACAGCGCGCGGCCCGATTGCATAACATGGTTTTATGGTGATCGATGCGGCGCGTCTGCCGCGATCTGGCGAGGAGGATGGCGATGCGGGCAATGCTGTTCGACGGCGAGAATCCGCAGCTGCGCGAAGCCGATCTACCCGACCCGGTGCCGGGCGCGGGCGAACTGCTGATCGATGTGCGCGCGTGCGGCGTGTGCCGCACCGACCTGCACGTCGTGGACGGCGATCTCGCGCACCCGAAAAGGCCCGTCATTCCCGGCCACGAGATCGTCGGCACGGTCGCGGCGTTCGGGGCAGGCGTGACGGGGTTCGCGCCCGGCGACCGCGTGGGCGTGCCGTGGCTCGGGCACACCTGCGGCCATTGCCGTTTCTGCGCCGACGGGCGTGAGAACCTCTGCAACGCGCCCGGCTTCACCGGCTACACGATCGACGGTGGCTATGCGACGCGCACCGTCGCCGACGCCCGCTATTGCTTCCATCTGCCGCGGCAGTACAGCGACGTCGAGGCCGCGCCGCTCCTCTGCGCGGGACTCATCGGCTATCGCTCGCTCGCGATGGCGGGCGATGCACGGCGCATCGGCATCTATGGCTTCGGCGCGGCGGCGCATATCGTCGCGCAGGTCGCTCGCCACCAGGGGCGCACGGTCTACGCGTTCACGCGTCCGGGCGATGCCGCGGCGCAGCAGTTCGCGCGGCGCCTCGGTGCAAGGTGGGCGGGCGGCAGCGACGAGCGCGCGCCCGAGGAGCTCGACGCTGCGCTGCTGTTCGCGCCGGTCGGCGCGCTCGTGCCCGCCGCGCTGCGGGCGCTGACGAAGGGCGGCACGGTCGTGTGCGGCGGCATCCACATGAGCGACATTCCCTCGTTTCCTTACGCCTGGCTGTGGGAAGAGCGGCGCATCGTCTCGGTGGCGAATCTCACGCGCGAGGACGGTGCGACCTTCATGGCGATCGCCGCGCGGCACAAGCTCGAAATCGAGACCACGCCGTACCCGCTCGCGCGCGCGAACGAGGCGCTGGCCGATTTGCGCGAGGGACGGCTTACGGGCGCGGCGGTGTTGACGATGCGCCGAGCTGGTCAGGTTGATCACGAGGCTGACGCAGTAGAGACAACAGGTCGCACTGGCCGGAGCGCGCATCCGTACCCAAATGCGCTACAACGAACTTTATCTAGATAGCGCGCGGCGAGCATGCCGCGCAACATGGGCAAGGCCCGGGAGGTCCATGATGTACAAGCAGATTCTGGTAGCGGTCGATGGCAGCCGCAGCGGCCGGCGCGCGCTCGAGGAGGCCGTGAAGATCGCGAAAGCGACGGGCGGCGCCGTTCAGGCGCTATGTGTCGTGCGGCATCCGGCGCGGCTCGTGGACGTGAGTTCCGGCTTCGCCGAGGAACAGGCGCGCCACTCGGCGGAAAACGACGCAGCAACGGCGGCGCTCGAAGAAGCGAAACTGGTGTTCGCCCAGGCTCAGGTGCCGGGCTCCACGCGCGCAGCGGATGCGAGCGGCGAGGAGATCGCCGCGGTGATCTCGCGCATTGCCGCCGAGGACGGCGCGGACCTCGTCGTGATGGGCACGCGCGGCTTGTCGGGCATGAAGCGCCTGTTGCTCGGCAGCGTGGCCGAATCGTTCCTGCGCATGGCGGACAGGCCGGTGATGCTGGTGCGCGACGAAGAGGCGCCGGCCGCCTGACTGGGGCGCCCGGTTCCACCGGCCGGTTCGCGGCGAGGGCGCGATCGGCCGGGCAGCGTTTCCGCCCTTACAATCCGTCGCGAAATACCCGCATTAGCAAGCCTGGTTTTGACTCGCTGCGCATCAACTATCTCGAAATGAGACGTCGCTCAAGCGACAAATCGCCCATTCGCCGCGCGGGAGCCCGTCTTACTGCCTATGATGTTGGCTTGAGCCGGCTGTCTTGCGAACACACGGCACTCCGAAGCATCCCGTTCCCCATCGTCGCGCGTGAAGCGCTTTCATTTCGCTCGCCGCAGCCCGCGTCCCGTCGCGGTCCACCGCGGTCCCTTTGGCAGTAAGCGCATCCGGCCGCGCCGGGCGAAAGCTACATAAGGAGGAGATTGACCATGGCAACCGCTTCCCATCCCTCATTCGACGCCGCCTCGCTCGGCAACGCGATGGGCGCCTCATTCGACACGTACCGTGCCAACACGTCGGCCGCACTGCGTTTGCTCGCCGGGCAGCAGCAATGGCGCGAGCAGTTGTTGAAGCTGGAGCAGCGCCGGATCGCGCGCGACCGCGAGGCGGTCGAAGGCCTGCTCGAATCGCTGCGCACCGCGCGCGACTGGACCGATTTCGCGGTCGCCACGCAATCGGTCTGGCGCGACTATCTCGGCGCGAGCACCACCCTCTGGCAAGAGGGCGTCGCGGCGGCGATGCAGGGCGCGAGCACGTGGTCCGACAATGCGCGCGACTTCACGCAGCAGTGGCAGGAGGCCTGCGCGGGCGCGCAAGCCAGCGCGTCCAGAGTGCCGGGTGCGCTGCCGATGCGCGAGTGGATGAACGCCTTCGAGCGTGCGATGAGCAGCGCCGCCAATGGCGCCGCGCATCCGGGCAAGCCGGCGGGCGCGGGCCGTGCGCAGGGCGCGAGCGCGGGCGGAGGCCAGCATGGCCACTAAGCGCGTTGCTTTCGTCACGGGCGGCATGGGCGGACTCGGCGAGGCGATCAGCCGGCGCCTGCACGACGCGGGGATGACCGTCGCCGTCTCGTGCTCGGCGGCGAACACGCGCGCCGATGCCTGGCTTGCCGCCGAACGCGCGGCGGGCCGCGACTTCGGTTGCCACCAGATGAACGTCGCCGACTGCGAGGCCTGCGAGCGCGCGGCGCAGCAAGCGCTCGACAATCTCGGCCAGGTGGACGTGCTCATCAACAACGCGGGCATTACGTGCGACCGCAGCTTCGTGAAGATGTCGAAAGGCGACTGGGACTCGGTGCTGCGCACCGATCTCGACGCGCTCTTCAACGTGACGAAGCCGTTCTTGCCCGGCATGATCGCGCGCGGCTTCGGGCGCATTATCAATATCGGCTCGGTCAACGGCTCGCGCGGCGCTTTCGGCCAGACCAACTATTCGGCGGCGAAAGCGGGCATGCATGGCTTTACGAAGGCGCTCGCACTGGAAGTGGCGAAGAAAGGCGTGACGGTGAACACCGTGTCGCCGGGCTATCTCGCCACGCAAATGGTGGAAGCCGTGCCGAAAGACGTGCTGGACACGCGCATCCTCCCGCAGATTCCGGTCGGCCGTCTCGGCCAGCCGAACGAGGTCGCGGCATTGGTGGCGTTCCTCTGCTCGGACGACGCGGCGTTCATCACCGGCGCCGATATCGCGATCAACGGCGGCATGCACATGCAATGACGCGCCGCGCTGCGATGCAAAAATTTCGCGTGCGGCAAAAAAAGGGTCTTGCAAACGCGCGAGGCGCCTTCATGTTGGAACGGTAAGCGGCAGCGACCGCGCCGCGCGAGCGGCGCGCTTCGTTGCAGGCGATTCTCCATCGTTGGCCGCAGATGCGACATGCATCTGCGCCAACTAACGGGGAATTTAGGAATCCGATGCAACATCGTCGTTGCGTCGACACGAAAATCGTTCGGTCCATGGAGGCATCAATGAGCACTATCTCGCGTTACGATCCGTTTTCGATGGAAGGTGTGCCCGATCTGTTTCACGGGCTGTTCCGGCCGTTGCGTGCTACGAGCGGCGTGGAGGTGCAGGCGGCCAGTATCCGGATCGACGTGACGGAAGACGAGGCCGGCTTCACGGTGAAGGCCGAAATGCCCGGCGTCGACCGGAAAGACATCGACGTGAAAATCGATGGCAATCTCGTTTCGATTGCCGCGAAAGTCGAGCGCGGCAGCGAACTGAAGGAAGGCGAGCGCGTCGTGCGTCGTGAGCGTTATGCGGGCAGCGTGAGCCGCGCGTTCACGCTCGCCGCGGAAATCGACGATGAAAAGGCGAGCGCGCAATACAAGGATGGCGTGCTGAAGCTGACGCTACCGAAGCGGGCCGCAAGCGCCAGTAAGCGCCTCGAAATCAACTAAGGCGGAAAAGGCGTTGAGCGGGCGGCGCGCAGACTGCACGATATGCAGTTTGCGCGCCGCTTTCTTGCTTCAGACACCGATGCGTAACACAGCGAAACACGACTGTAGCGAAACTGTACGATTGACTCGCTATGCTGGGGTGACTCAAGCCCACGACCCTTCGGTCGATTGCTTGTCGGGCATGTGACTGGAATCGGCACTTACGCCCCGACTCCGGCCAACAACTGGAGAGACTTGATGCTCAGCCACCACGAACTAGCGACCTTGCTGCTGATCCGTGATGCGGACGCGCCGATTCAGATGCTTGATTCCGATTTCCTGGCGCTTCAGCGCTACCGTCTCGTCGAAATGGACGAGGCGGGCGGCGACCCCACGCTGCGCCTCACCACCCGAGGTCGCGAACTGCTGCGGCGTCTCACACACGACGAGGGTGGCGAGCCCACTATTTGAGCGGCCGCCGCGACCCGGTCTTGCGCAGCAAGGCGTGCCAAGAGCCTTTCATCGAGCGCTACGCCCGTTACATCCGTGTAATACGCCGCGGAACACTCTGCGATACAGTGCTGGCTTTTCATTCCCACCCACGCTGTTTTCACACGCAAGAGCCGAGTCATGAACGCCGTTATCAAGCCCGCTGTCAGCCTGTTCGCCCTGATTTCCTGCGGCGCACTTTTTGTGCGGCGTTTCTTTTGTTATCGAGTAATTAGGATGGCGAAATAAATATCAGAAGTTTGTGCTGCGTCATCTCTTAATCAATTGAAAGAGTGGGTTCACACAATAAATGTCGCGGCGCGGTATGCTCCGCGTTCCGTTGCATACATTTTCCTTGCAGCGAGTCACGTCATCCCAACCGCAAGGCCAACGCACGCAATGAAAAACATCACGTCGCTAGCCGCAGCCGGTATTGTCGGCAGCGCGCTCGCCATGGCTTCGGGGTCGGTTTGCGCGCAGGAATTCACGCTCTACACAGGGCCGCTCAAAAGCGGCGCCGACCGTACCTATTCGTGGCAAATGGATTACACGGAGGGTTTCGGCCAGTATTTTGCCGGCAGCATTGCGTGGTTGAACGAAGGCCATATTCCGGATCATCACCGTGACGGCCAGGCCATCCAGGCGTGGGCGCGTTTGCCGCTCGCGCAGCGCCGCTTCGTGTTCGCGCTGGGTGTCGGGCCGTATCGCTATTTCGATACCGAGGCCGCGTCACAGGGCCAGGGCTGGTCCGATACACACGGCTGGGGCGTGCTCTATAGTGCGCGCGCCACGTGGTACTCCACGCATCGCTGGACGGCGAACCTGCAGCTCAACCGCGTGCAGGTGTCGCGCGGCCCATCGACGACATCGCTCATGCTGGGCGTGGGCTATCAGCTCGACGCGCCCGACACGCCAGGCCCGCGCGATTTCGCGTTGCCGCGCACGCAGAAAGTGACGAACAACGAGATCACGCTGATGGCGGGCGAGACGATCCTCAACAGCCTCGAATCGCAGACTTCGGCGGCCGAGGCGATCGAGTACCGGCGCGGCATCAATTCCTTTCTCGACGCTACGGTGGGATATCTGCACGAGGGCAATGGCAATTCGGCGCGGCGCGATGGCGCGACCGCGCAGCTCTGGCTCACGCGCGCGTTCTTCGACGAGCGCCTCACGCTCGGGTTCGGCGCGGGCCTCTACGCGGCAATCCACCACGGCGAGCATCCCGACGAGCGTGATACCGGCGACGGGATTCTCTCGGGGCTGATCTCCGTCTCGGCTTCCTATCGCTTGACGCAGCACTGGGCTGCGCGCGTCACGTGGAACCGCGTGGTCACGCGCTATAGCCGCGATACGGACGTGATCCTCGGTGGTATCGGCTACCGGTTCTGAGCGATGGTGACGTAGCAAGCGCGGACATACCGTGGTTTGGCATGACTTGCCCGCGCGCGAGTCGCGACGTTAACTACCCTGAGGCGGACGACCACCGCCGCCGCCAGGCCCACCGCCACCGCCGCCACCAGAC
>NZ_JAMBPS010000066.1:0-35961 GCF_024206515.1 Paraburkholderia sp. CNPSo 3281
TGCCGCGCAGTTTCGTTCAGACAACCACTTAACTACCGGCTTCTTTCTGCGTTGCTGCGTCAGCAGCAGAGAAACGAGATTATGAAGAATCTTTTTCGCTTCGTCAACCCCTTTTTTTCGCTCACCGCTTAAAAAAGCTGCCGACTCCTGCGTCCGCCGGTTTCCGCGGCGGCCTTCGCTGCCCTGACGTCAGAGACATCGAACTGCGAAGGGGGCGAATCTTATCGCCCCAGCCGGCGCTGTGCAAGGGGGTGGCGAAAATAATTTCGATCGCCGTTCCCGGCGATCGAAATTCCCAGTCAATTACTTGTTCTTGAACGCGGGCTTGCGCTTCTCGACGAAGGCCGCCATCCCTTCCTTTTGATCTTCCGAAGCGAAGAGCGAATGGAACAGCCGGCGCTCAAAGTGCACGCCTTCAGCCAGCGTCGTCTCGTAGGCGCGATTCACCGACTCCTTCGCCATCATCACGGCGGGCAACGAGAATTCGCAGATGGTCGCCGCCGCGGCCAGCGTTTCGTTCAGCAACTCTGCCGCAGGAATCACCCGCGATACGAGCCCGGCGCGCTCCGCCTCTTCCGCGCCCATCATCCGCGCAGTCAGGCACAGGTCCATCGCCTTCGCTTTCGACACCGCGCGCGGCAGACGCTGCGTACCGCCCGCACCCGGAATCACGCCCAGCTTGATCTCGGGCTGGCCGAACTTCGCCGTATCGGCGGCGAAAATCATGTCGCACATCATGGCCAGCTCGCAGCCGCCGCCGAGCGCGAAGCCCGCGACCGCCGCGATGATCGGCTTGCGAATCGAGCGGATCGTTTCCCAGTTGCGCGTGATGTAGTCGCCCTTGTACACATCCATGAAGGTGTAGCTCGCCATCATCCCGATGTCCGCGCCCGCGGCGAACGCCTTTTCGCTACCGGTGATGACGATCGCGCCAACGCCCTCATCGGCGTCGAACGCCTTGAGTGCCGCGCCCAGTTCGTCCATGAGCGCATCGTTTAGCGCATTGAGCGCCTTTGGCCGGTTCAGCGTGATCAGGCCGACCTTGCCTCGCGTCTCGACCAGGATGTTTTCGTACCCCATAACTCCTCCTTCCATCAAAAGAAAGTCCCCAAAAAAATTTTTTACGCCGAACTTTGACTAATGCTAACATTGGCCAACCAACCGGTCGGTCAATTAATTGGCACGGGCCCTGTCCAACCTCTCAATCAACGTTGAGCCATGACACATTCGCTGTTCGCCAAGCATGAGGGCGCGCTTCAAAAAGCGCTTGCCGCCATCGAGACCCGCGGCTATTGGAGCCCGTTCGCCGAAATGCCTAGCCCCAAAGTGTACGGGGAAACCGCTAGCGCAGATGGCGAAGGCGCGTTCAAGGCCCACCTGAATCGCACCTTCGAACTCGACCAGCCGTCGACGGGCGAAACCGTCGGCAGCGAGGCCTCGCCGTTTGGCTTTGCGCTCGGCGCGCGCTATCCGAAGTCGACGCCGGACCAGTTGATCGAAGCCGCGCAGCAAGCCCAGCGCGACTGGCGCGCCGCCGGCCCGCAAGCATGGGCAGGTGTGAGCCTCGAGATCCTCGAGCGCTTGAACCGCGCGAGCTTCGAGATCGCCTTCAGCGTGATGCACACGACCGGCCAGGCGTTCATGATGGCCTTCCAGGCCGGCGGCCCGCACGCTCAGGACCGCGCGCTCGAAGCCGTCACCTACGCCTACGACCAGCTGCGCCGCATTCCCGCCGACGCGCACTGGGAAAAGCCGCAGGGCAAGAACCCGCCCCTCGCGATGCAAAAGCGCTTCACCATCGTGCCGCGCGGCACCGGCCTCGTGCTCGGCTGCTGCACGTTTCCGACCTGGAACGGCTACCCCGGCCTTTTCGCCGATCTGGCGACGGGCAACACGGTCATCGTCAAGCCGCACCCGGGCGCAATCCTGCCGCTCGCGATCACCGTGCGCATTGCGCGTGACGTGCTGCGCGAAGCCGGCTTCGATCCGAACGTCGTGACGCTGCTCGCCACCGATCCCAACGACGGCGCACTCGTGCAGCAGCTCGCACTGCGCCCCGAGATCAAACTGATCGACTTCACGGGCAGCACGCAAAACGGCGACTGGCTCGAGCGCAATGCGCATCAGGCGCAGGTCTACACGGAAAAGGCAGGCGTGAACCAGATCGTGATCGACTCCGCGGACGACCTGAAGGCCGTCGCCCGCAACATCGCGTTCTCGCTGTCCCTTTACTCGGGCCAGATGTGCACGGCCCCGCAGAACATCTATGTGCCGCGCGACGGCATCCGCACCGCTGAAGGCCAGGTGAGCTTCGAGGCCGTCGCCCAGGCGATCGCCGGCGCCGTGCAGAAGTTCGTCGCCGATCCGGCGCGCGCCGTCGAAGTGCTCGGCGCAATCCAGAACGAAGGCGTGACGGCTCGCATCGACGAAGCCCGCAAGCTCGGCACCGTGCTCGCCGACAGCCAGACGCTCGAACACCCGCAGTTCGCCGGCGCACGCGTGCGCACGCCGCTCGTGCTTTCGCTCGACGCAGCCCGCGACGCCGCCCAGTTCACGCGCGAATGGTTCGGCCCGATCTCGTTCGTGATCGCCACGGATTCGACGGCCCAGTCGCTGAAGCTGGCCGGCGAGACCGCGCGCGACCACGGCGCGCTCACGCTTTCCGTCTACAGCACGGACGACGCCGTGATCGAAGCCGCGCACGAAGCCGCCATCACCGGCGGCGTGGCGCTCTCGATCAATCTCACGGGCGGCGTGTTCGTGAACCAGTCGGCGGCGTTCTCGGACTTCCACGGCACCGGCGCGAACCCCGCGGCAAACGCCGCGCTCGCCGACGCCGCGTTCGTGGCGAACCGCTTCCGCGTGGTTCAGAGCCGTGTTCACGTCGAACCGAAAGCGGTCCCCGCAGTTGCCAGCTGATCGGCCCATGCCGCTCAGCCGAATGGCGCCCGATTGCCCATCCCTCTAGCATGCAAGGCGTGAGCGCACTTCCGCGCTCGCGCCCCAGGAACCCGAGATGACCGAAGCCTATATCTGCGACGCGATTCGCACCCCGTTCGGCCGCTACGGCGGCGCCCTCAAGGACGTCCGCGCAGACGACCTCGCCGCGGTGCCCATCCGCGCGCTCGTCGAGCGCAATCCCGGCGTGGACTGGAGCGCGCTCGACGACGTGCTCTACGGCTGCGCCAACCAGGCCGGCGAAGACAACCGCAACGTCGCGCGCATGGCCGCGCTGCTCGCGGGCCTGCCGACCGACGCGCCGGGCGGCACACTCAACCGCCTGTGCGGCTCGGGCCTCGACGCCGTCGGCAGTGCGGCGCGCGCGATCAAGGCAGGCGAAGCGCGCCTCATGATCGCAGGCGGCGTGGAAAGCATGACGCGCGCGCCGTTCGTCATGGGCAAGGCGGCTTCGGCGTTTTCGCGCGAAGCGGCCATCTACGACACGACCATCGGCTGGCGTTTCGTCAACAAGCTGATGAAGCAGCAGTACGGTGTCGATTCGATGCCGGAAACGGCGGAAAACGTCGCGGAAGATTTCGGGATCAACCGCGCCGATCAGGACGCGTTCGCGCTGCGCAGCCAGCAGAAAGCGGCCCGCGCGCAGAAGGACGGCACGCTTGCGCAGGAAATCGTCGCGGTCGAGATTGCGCAAAAGAAGGGTGACCCCGTGCGCGTGACGCTCGACGAGCACCCGCGCGAGACTTCGCTCGAATCGCTCGGCAAGCTCAAGGGCGTCGTGAAGCCGGACGGCACGGTCACGGCGGGCAACGCCTCGGGCGTCAACGACGGCGCGTGCGCCCTGCTGCTCGCCAATGAGGAGGCCGCTAAGCAGTATGGCCTGCGCCGCCGCGCGCGCGTGCTGGGCATGGCGACCGCCGGCGTCGCACCGCGCATCATGGGCATCGGCCCGGCGCCCGCTACGCAAAAGCTGCTCAAGCAGCTCGGCATGACGCTGGATCAGTTCGACGTAATCGAGCTTAACGAGGCGTTCGCCTCGCAAGGTCTCGCCGTGCTGCGCGCACTCGGCATTGCCGACGACGATCCGCGCGTGAACCCGAATGGCGGCGCAATTGCACTAGGCCACCCGCTCGGCGCTTCGGGCGCGCGTCTCGTGACGACGGCGCTCCATCAGCTGGAGCGCACGAACGGACGCTTCGCACTTTGTACGATGTGCATCGGCGTCGGCCAGGGTATCGCCCTCGCAATCGAACGCGTCGAGGCATAACGCAGGCAGTATCGACCGGCCGCCGGGCGATGCGTTCGGCGGTCTCAGACAGCTTTGCATGGGACCAGAGTAAGCGCTGAAGCGCTAACTCTGGTCGACAAGGAGACAACCGATGCCCTACGATGCGATCCGCGTCGAAATCGACGCATCCACCCGCGTGGCCACGATCACGCTGAACCGCCCGGACAAGCTCAACAGCTTTACGCGCGCCATGCACCGCGAGCTTGTCGCAGCGCTCGACGAGGTCGCCGCAGCCGGCGCGCGGGCCCTCGTGCTGACGGGCGCGGGCCGCGGCTTCTGCGCGGGCCAGGATCTCGCCGATCTCGACTTCACGCCGGGTGCGATGACCGATCTCGGCGACCTCATCGACGAGCATTTCAATCCGCTGATCAAGCGCCTGCAGGCGCTGCCGATGCCTGTGATCGCCGCCGTCAACGGCACCGCGGCCGGCGCCGGCGCCAATCTCGCCCTCGCCTGCGACCTCGTGCTCGCCGCACGCTCGGCAAGCTTCATCCAGGCGTTCGTGAAGATCGGCCTCGTGCCCGATTCCGGCGGCACGTGGTTCCTGCCCAGGCGCGTGGGCATGGCGCGCGCGCTCGGGCTCGCCGTGACCGGCGAAAAGCTGGGCGCGGAAAAGGCGGAGAGCTGGGGCCTCGTCTGGCAAGTGACCGACGACGCGGAGCTCGCGCAAACGGCCGGCGCGCTCGCCGCGCGCCTCGCGCAGCAACCCACGCGCGCCATCGTTGCCACGCGCGAAGCGCTGCGCGCATCGGCCACGAACTCGCTCGACCAGCAACTCGACCTCGAACGCGATCTGCAGCGCGAACTGGGCGCTTCGTACGACTACGCGGAAGGCGTCCAGGCCTTCATCGAAAAACGCGCACCACATTTCGAGGGTCGCTGAGATGTCCACGCAAGTCTCGCAACTGTCAGAGGGAGACGGCATGTCGCCCGACGAACTCGCCCGCGCGGCCGCGCAAGCGATGTACGAATCGGACGGCTGCACCCGCGCGCTCGGCATGGAACTCGTCGAAGTGCGCGCCGGTTACGCGCGCCTGCGCATGGCCGTGCGCCCCGAGTTTCTCAACGGCCATCAAACCTGCCACGGCGGGATGATCTTCTCGCTCGCGGATTCGGCATTCGCCTTCGCGTGCAATTCGTACAACGTCAACACCGTAGCGGCCGGCTGCTCGATCGAGTTCCTGCGTCCGGTCCTGCGCGACGAGGTGTTGACCGCCGAAGCCGTCGAACAGGTGCTATCGGGACGCAACGGGGTCTACGACATCCGCGTGACGAACCGGGCAGGCGAAACCGTCGCGCTTTTCCGAGGCAAGTCCGCGCAGATTCGCGGCAATGTCATTCCAGTCGCAACGTGAAGCGGGTTTCCCCTTCTCGATTCCGCACGCGTCACGAGTAAAGTTCTTAAGATCCAGGAGACACCCATGAGTACCACGCTGCCGCTCGAACACATCGAAAAGGCGAGCCGCGACGAGCTTGCTGCGCTGCAGCTCGAGCGTCTGAAATGGTCGCTGAACCACGCTTACGAGAATTCGCCGGTCTATCGCCGCAAATTCGACGAAGCGGGCGTGCATCCGTCCCAGGTGCAGTCGCTCGCCGACCTCGCGCGCTTCCCGTTCACTACGAAGAAGGATCTGCGCGACAACTATCCCTTCGGCATGTTCGCGGTGCCGCAAGACCAGATTTCGCGCATCCATGCGTCGTCGGGTACGACGGGCAAGCCGACCGTAGTGGCCTACACGGCGCGCGACATCGACACCTGGGCGAACCTCGTCGCGCGTTCGGTGCGCGCAGCGGGCGCCAGGCGCGGCGACAAGGTGCACATCAGCTACGGTTATGGACTCTTTACGGGCGGCCTTGGCGCACACTACGGCGCGGAACGTGCGGGTCTCACCGTCATTCCGTTTGGCGGCGGCCAGACCGAGAAGCAGGTCCAGCTGATCCAGGACTTCCGTCCCGACATCATCATGGTCACGCCGAGCTACATGCTCGCCATCGCCGACGAAATGGAGCGCCAGGGCATTGATCCGGCCACCTGTTCGTTGCGCATCGGCATCTTCGGCGCGGAGCCGTGGACCAATGAAATGCGCAAGGCCATCGAGCAGCGCATGGGCATCACGGCCGTCGACATCTACGGTCTTTCGGAAGTGATGGGCCCGGGCGTCGCCTCGGAGTGCGCGGAGACGAAAGACGGCCCGACGATCTGGGAAGACCACTTCTACCCCGAGATCATCGACCCGGAAACCGGCGAAGTGCTGCCCGACGGCGAATTGGGCGAGCTCGTCTTCACCTCGCTCACGAAGGAAGCGCTGCCCATCGTCCGTTACCGCACGCGCGACCTCACGCGTCTGTTGCCCGGTACGGCGCGCACCATGCGCCGCATGGAAAAGATCACGGGCCGCTCGGACGACATGTTGATCATCCGCGGCGTGAACGTGTTTCCCACGCAGATCGAGGAACTGCTGCTCAAGCAGCCGGCGCTCGCACCGCACTATCAGATCGTCCTGACGAAGGAAGGTCCGATGGACGTGATGTCGCTCAACTGCGAACCGTGCCCGGAAACCGCGCCCGATTACGGCGCGCTCGACGCGGCCAGCAAGGCGCTCGCTTATGACATCAAGGCGCTGATCGGCGTCACATGCAAGGTGAACGTGCTCGAAGTGAACGGCATTGAGCGCTCGGTTGGCAAGGCCCGGCGAGTCATCGACAAGCGGCCGAAGTAACCGCGGCTCGCAGCGCGCAGCAAAAGAAAAAGCCGGCAAGCGCCGGCTTTTTCGCTTCACGTGCGCGGCGCAGGCGCCACCACGATCACGAGTTCGGGAACAGCAGCCACATGCGGCCGCCCTGCTTCATCTTGCCGGCCAGGTCGCCGGCATCGTCGCCGAGGCCCCAGAAGTAGTCGGCGCGCACGCCGCCCTTGATCGCCGTGCCCGTGTCCTGCGCGAACACGAGCCGGTTGAGCGGCGTATTCGTGAGCGGGCGCGTGGTCTGAAGAAACACCGGCGTGCCAAGCGGGATCGACGACGGATCGACGGCAATCGAGCGTTCCGGCGTGAGCGGCACGCCGAGCGCACCGATCGGGCCGTCCGCGCCGCCCTGCGCGTCGCCTTCGGAGCCAGTCATCTCGCGGAAAAACACGAAGCGCGGATTGGTGTCGAGGAGTGCGTCCACGCGCGTCGGGTTCGCGCGCGCCCATGCCTTGATGCCCTGCATGGTCGCCTGCGCGGGCGTGAGTTCGCCGCGGTCGAGCAGCCAGCGCCCGATCGATTTGTACGGCTGGTTGTTGGTGCCGCCAAAACCCACGCGCATCACGCTGCCGTCTTCCATCACGACGCGCCCGGAGCCCTGCACCTGCAGGAAGAACGCTTCGATCGGATCGTCCACCCACACGAGTTCGTTGCCGCCCAGCACGCCCGAACGTTCGAGCTGCGCGCGCGGCGGCATCGCGGCACCCGGACGATAGCCGGACGGCCAGCGATACAGCGCGGTCTGATAGATGCCGTGACGCGTGCGCGAACCGTGCAGCAGCGGTTCGTAGTAGCCGGTCACGAGGCCGTCGAGCGTGCCGTCGTTGTTGGCGAACTGATAGGGCGTGAAATACGTTTCGAAGAATGCACGTGCGCTCGAGGCGTCCAGGTCGTCGAGCTGCGAGGCCGCCGAGCACGCGCGCTGCCAGCGAGGATCGCGCGCGAGGCGCGTGCAGTTCGCGCGCAGCGCCGCGGTCACGCCGATCAGCGAGTCGTCCTGCCAGCCCGGCACCTGCTGCCAGGCGACCGGTGTGAGGCGTTGCGCGGCGAGCTGCGAGGGCAGCGTGGGCGTGCCCTTGGGCGGCACGTTGCGCACGTAGCTCGGGCCGCCGCATGCGGCAAGCAAAGCCGCCAGCGAAGCAGCGCCCAACCATCCGCCTAACCGGACGCCCAGGCGGCTCCTCCCACGCCGAAGCGCCGACCCCACGCAATATCGCATCTTTGTGAATCCCGGCATCACCGGGACATCGAGACCGGAATCGACGTCAAAATCACGCCTACAATATTGGCTCTCGATGGATGCCGCCATGTCAGAACTGCTCGACGAATACCCGATGCTCATGTTTGGTCTGGAAGCGCTCCTTGCGCTGTTCCTGCTGATTTTCATCGTTGTGTGGACCGCGTCGGGCAGGAAGAAGCAAGCCGCGCGCGACGATCGGCGTCAGGACTAGCAGACCCCGAATTCCCGCGGCGGTTCAATGCAGTGTGCGCGGCATGCGCAGCACGAATTCGGGTACGGGCGCCTCGAAGCGCTCGGCGTCCTCGGCGACACAGAAGTACTCGCCGCGCATGGTGCCCACCGGGGTCGCAATCACGGCCCAGCTCGTGTACTCGAACTGCTCGCCCGGCTTCAGAAGCGGCTGATGGCCGACTACGCCCAGCCCCTTCACTTCCTGCACGTGATTTTCGCTGTCGGTGATCACCCAGTGGCGCGCGATCAGCTGGGCGCCCACCTGACCGGTATTGCGAATGGTCAGCGTATACGCGAAGGCATATTGCCGGCGCTCCGGGTCCGATTCTTCGGGCAGGTAGCGCACCTGCGACGTCACGCTGAATTCGTACTGGCTCATCCTTGTTCCATTCGCCCGGGTGCGGCTGCTGAGTCCGTTGACTGAGACGCCCGCGCGGCAAGGCGCTCGCGAGCGCGCCGCGAGGCGCGGCACATGGTTTGGCATTCTGCTTGATGCAACGGGCACCCGCAACCCGGCGCGGCCCGCGGCACCCGCCGCGAAAGGCTCTCCTACTGACGGTAAAATACGGTTTTTCCGACCGTTTCCCGATTGCCGCCATGACGCAATTCCGCATCGCCCCCAGCATTCTCTCCGCCGACTTCGCGCGTCTTGGCGAGGAAGTCCGCAACGTCGTCGCTGCCGGCGCCGACTGGATCCACTTCGACGTGATGGATAACCATTACGTGCCGAACCTCACCATCGGCCCGCTGGTGTGCGAGGCAATCCGCCCGCACGTGAGCGTGCCCATCGACGTGCATCTGATGGTGCGCCCGGTCGACCGCATCGTGCCCGACTTCGCCAAGGCCGGAGCGAACCTCATCAGCTTCCACCCGGAAGGCTCGGACCACATCGACCGCACGCTCTCGCTGATCCGTGACCACGGCTGCAAGGCTGGCCTCGTGTTCAACCCCGCCACGCCGCTGAACTACCTCGACCACGTGATGGACAAGCTCGATCTCGTGCTCATCATGTCGGTGAATCCGGGCTTCGGTGGCCAGTCGTTCATTCCCGAGGCGCTCAACAAGCTGCGCGAGGCGCGCGCGAAGATCGACGCCTACACGGCGCGCACGGGCCGCGAAATCCACCTCGAAGTGGACGGCGGCGTGAAGGTCGACAACATCGCCGAAATCGCGGCGGCTGGCGCGGACACCTTCGTGGCCGGGTCGGCGATCTTCGGCAAGCATGACTACAAGACCGTGATCGACGAGATGCGCGCGCAGCTCGTGACCGCAACAAGCGCTGCAAACGCAAAATGAACGCCCCCATCAAGTTCACCGCGCCGCGCATCGAAGCGGCGCTGATCGACCTCGACGGCACGATGGTCGACACCGCCGACGACTTCGCCGCCGGCCTGAACGGCATGCTCGCGCAGCTCGACGCCGAGGAAACCACGCGCGAGGAAGTGATGGGGTACGTGGGCAAGGGCTCGGAGCACCTGATCCGCAGCGTGCTCGCGCCGCGCTTTCCCGCGGGCAACGTGGAGGCGCGCTTTGACGAAGCGCTCGCGCTCTACCAGGATGAGTACGCGAAGATCAACGGCCGCCACACGCATCTGTACCCGGACGTCGAAGCGGGCCTCGCCGCACTGCGCGACCAGGGCATCAAGCTCGCGTGCGTGACTAACAAGCCGCACCGCTTCGCCGTTGAGCTTTTGCAGCAATACGGCCTGGCCCACTACTTCGAAGTCGTGATCGGCGGCGACAGTCTGGCGAAGAAGAAGCCCGACCCGCTGCCGATGCTCACGGCCTGCGAGCGCCTCGGTGTGAAGCCCGCGGCGGCGGTTGCGATCGGCGATTCGGAGAACGATGCGATTGCGGGCCGCGCGGCCGGCATGGCCACGCTCACGGTGCCCTACGGCTACAACCACGGCCAACCTGTACAAAAAATTGAATCGGATGGTATAGTTGCCTCGCTGTTCGACGCCGCCAAGGCGGTCGCAGCGCACAATGATCTGACTTAAGTTCTCAACTGAACGTCAACTATCCTCATGTTTCTGAATAAAAAACGGAGTCTGAGCACGATCGACCGGGGAGCCTGGCCCTGGCGTCGCTGGTCGCGCTAACCTCACCCGAGGTTCGCTGAAGATTGTCTTCAGCACCGTTTTTTACTTCGCTGCGCACTCGCGCGTGTCTCGACTCTAAACTGTTGCAGTAACCCGTCGGCTGGTCTGGCCGTTGGCTTTCGTTGTCCTTGCGTGTCGTTTCGCCGTTCGCGGCGAGGTGCGCGAGGCGCGAGCGGCTACGCTTCACCTTCCGTCGATGTACTGCACGCCGGCCCGGCAAGCGCTTGATCATCAGCGCGACCTCGGGCCGCACGAGCGAGCGCCAGCGGCCATCAAGCACTCAAAAACAAACGCCTCGCGCTCACCGCGCGCCCCGTTTTGAGCCGCACTGGGCCCGCACCCGCCGCGACCGGCAGCACGAACAGGATCGGAACATGACCGAACTCGAATTTCAGTCCCTCGCCAACGAGGGCTACAACCGCATCCCGCTGATCGCCGAAGCGCTCGCCGATCTCGAAACGCCGCTCTCGCTGTATCTGAAGCTCGCGCAGCCCGAGCGCAGCGGCGCCAATTCTTTCCTGCTGGAGTCCGTGGTGGGCGGCGAGCGCTTCGGGCGCTACTCGTTCATCGGCCTGCCGGCGCGCTCGCTGATCCGCACGCGCAACGGCGTCTCGGAGGTCGTGCGCGACGGCCAGGTGATCGAGACGCATGACAGCGATCCGCTCGAATTCATCGCGAAGTACCAGGCGCGCTTCAAGGTCGCGCAGCGTCCGGGCCTGCCGCGTTTCTGCGGCGGTCTCGCGGGCTACTTTGGCTACGACGCGGTGCGCTACATCGAGAAGAAGCTCGCCGATACCTGCCCGACCGACGACCTCGGCCTGCCCGACATCCAGTTGCTGCTGACCGAAGAAGTCGCGGTCATCGACAATCTCGCGGGCAAGCTGTATCTGATCGTCTACGCCGATCCGCAAACGCCCGAGGCGTACACCAAGGCCAAACACCGCCTGCGCGAACTCAAGCAGCGCCTGCGCACCACGGTGCAGCCGCCGGTGACCTCGGCGAGCGTGCGTACCGAAACCTTCCGCGAATTCAAGAAGGACGATTACCTTGCCGCCGTGCGCAAGGCGAAGGAATACATCGCCGCTGGCGAGTTGATGCAGGTTCAGGTCGGCCAGCGCCTCAGCAAGCCGTATCGCGACAATCCGCTCTCGCTCTACCGTGCGCTGCGCTCGCTCAACCCGTCGCCGTACATGTACTACTACAACTTCGGCGAATTCCACGTGGTGGGCGCGTCGCCGGAAATTCTCGTGCGCCAGGAAAAACGCGGCGAAGACCGCATCGTGACGATCCGTCCGCTCGCGGGCACGCGGCCGCGCGGCAACACGCCCGAGCGCGACGCCGAACTCGCGACCGAACTGCTCAACGACCCGAAGGAAATCGCCGAGCACGTCATGCTGATCGACCTCGCGCGCAACGACGTGGGCCGCATCGCCGAGATCGGCTCGGTGGCCGTCACCGACAAGATGATCATCGAGAAGTACTCGCACGTGCAGCACATCGTGAGTTCGGTGGAAGGCAAGCTCAAGCCCGGCATGAACAATTTCGACGTCCTGCGCGCCACGTTCCCGGCCGGCACGCTCTCGGGCGCGCCGAAGGTGCGCGCGATGGAACTGATCGACGAACTGGAGCCGGTGAAGCGCGGGCTCTACGGCGGCGCGGTCGGCTATCTTTCGTTCAACGGCGAGATGGACCTGGCGATCGCGATCCGCACCGGCCTCATCCACAACGGCAATCTGTATGTGCAGGCCGCCGCGGGCGTGGTTGCCGATTCGGTGCCCGAGTCCGAATGGCAGGAAACCGAGAACAAGGCGCGCGCCGTGCTGCGCGCCGCCGAGCAGGTGCAGGACGGCCTCGACAGCGACTTCTGAGCGGAGAAAAGACCATGTTGCTCATGATCGACAACTACGATTCGTTTACCTACAACATCGTCCAGTACTTCGGCGAACTCGGCGAAGACGTTCATACGTACCGCAACGACGAAATCACCATCGACGAAATCGCGAAGCTCAACCCCGCGCGCATCTGCCTCTCGCCCGGACCGAGCAACCCGCAGCACGCGGGCATCACGCTCGAGGTGCTGCGCGAATTCGCAGGCAAGACGCCGATTCTCGGCGTGTGCCTCGGCCATCAGGCGATTGGCGAAGCGTTCGGCGGGCGCGTCGTGCGGGCGAAGACCATCATGCACGGCAAGGTGAGCCAGATCGAAACCGACTGCAAAGGCGTGTTCGCCGACCTGCCGAAGCACTTCAACGTCACCCGTTATCACTCGCTCGCCATCGAGCGCGAGTCGCTGCCCGACTGTCTCGAAGTGTCGGCCTGGACCGATGACGGCGAGATCATGGGCGTGCGTCACCGCGAGCTTGCGGTGGAAGGCGTGCAGTTCCATCCGGAATCGATTCTCTCGGAGCACGGCCATGCCCTCTTCGAGAATTTCCTGAAGCAAACCAAAAGCGCTTGATACGGAGACGAACATCATGATCACCCCGCAGGAAGCGCTCCAGCGCACGATCGAGCATCGCGAGATTTTTCACGACGAGATGCTGCACCTCATGCGCCTGATCATGCGCGGCGAGCTCTCGCCCGTCCAATCGGCGGCCATCCTCACCGGCCTGCGCGTGAAGAAGGAAACCATCGGCGAGATCACCGCCGCCGCGACGGTGATGCGCGAGTTCGCGAATCACGTCGAGGTGAAGGACAACTCGAACTTCATCGACATCGTCGGCACGGGCGGCGACGGCTCGCACACCTTCAATATCTCCACGGCCTCGATGTTCGTGGTCGCGGCAGCCGGCGCGAAGGTCGCGAAGCACGGCAACCGGGGCGTCTCCAGCAAGTCGGGCAGCGCGGACGTGCTCGAAGCGCTCGGCGTGAACATCGACCTGCAGCCGGACCAGGTGGCCGCCTCGATTGCCGAAACGGGGGTGGGCTTCATGTTCGCGCCCAACCACCATCCCGCGATGAAGAACATCGCCGCCGTGCGCCGTGAGTTGGGCGTGCGCACGATCTTCAACATCCTCGGGCCGCTCACGAATCCGGCCGGCGCGCCCAATCAGCTGATGGGCGTGTTTCATCCGGACCTCGTCGGCATTCAGGTGCGCGTGATGGAGCGGCTTGGCGCAAAACACGTGTGCGTGGTGTACGGCAAGGACGGCATGGACGAAGTCTCGCTCGGCGCGGCCACGCTCGTCGGCGAACTGAAGGACGGCCAGATTCGCGAGTACGAGATCCACCCCGAAGACTTCGGCATGCAGATGGTCTCGAACCGTTCGCTCAAGGTCGAAAACGCCGACGAGTCGAAGACGATGCTGCTCGGCGCGCTCTCGAACGAGCCAGGCACGGCACGCGAGATCGTCGCGCTGAACGCGGGCACGGCGCTCTATTGCGCCAACGTCGCGGACTCGATCGCCGACGGCATCGCGCTCGCGCGCGAGACCCTCGCCAGCGGCCGCGCGCGCGCCAAAGTCGACGAACTGGTACGCTTCACGCAACAGTTCAAACGCTGATCCAGCACCGTTTTTTTGCCTCCGAACATCATGAGTGACATCCTCGAAAAGATCATCGCGGTCAAGCGCGAAGAAGTGCGCGCCGCCGAGCAGAGCGCCCCGCTCGAAGAACTGCGTCTGCAGGCGCGCACGCGCGACCTGCGCGATTTCGTCGGCGCATTGCGCGCGAAGCACGACAACGGCCAGGCCGCCGTGATCGCCGAAGTGAAGAAGGCAAGTCCGTCGAAGGGCGTGCTGCGCGAAAACTTCCAGCCCGCCGAAATCGCACGCTCGTACGCCGAGGGCGGCGCGGCCTGCCTCTCCGTGCTGACCGACGTACAGTTCTTCCAGGGCAGCGCCGCGTACCTCGAAGCCGCGCGCGCCGCGTGCAACTTGCCGGTGCTGCGCAAGGACTTCATCGTCGATCCGTATCAGGTCGTCGAAGCCCGCGCGATGGGCGCCGACGCGATCCTGCTGATCGCCGCCGCGCTCCAGCCCGGCGAAATGCGCGACCTCGAAGCGCTTGCGCATTCGCTCGGTCTCGCGGTGCTCGTCGAAGTGCACGACCGCGCAGAACTCACGCACGCGCTCACGCTGAAGACGCCGCTCATCGGCATCAACAATCGCAATCTGCGCACCTTCGAAACCACGCTGGATACGACCATCGGCATGCTCGACGACGTGCCTGAAGACCGCATCGTCGTGACCGAGTCGGGCATTCTCTCGCGTGCCGATGTCGAGAAAATGCGCGCGCTTTCCGTTCACACGTTCCTCGTCGGCGAGGCGTTCATGCGCGCCGAGCAGCCGGGCGCGGAACTCGCCCGCATGTTCTTCTGATCGCGCGGCACCATGGGTATCGAACGCGAAATCAAGCTCGCGCTGCCGCGCGACCAGGTAGACGCGGCGCTGCGTCTCTTCGAGACGCGCGCCGGCAAGCCGGGTCACGCCATCCGGCTCGAAAACATCTACTTCGACACGCCGGCGCTCGCGCTTGCGCGCGCAAAGAGCGCGCTGCGCCTGCGTCGCGCGCCCGAAGGCTGGCTGCAGACGTTCAAAACGGTGGGTGTGGCGCAAAACGGGCTGCACGCGCGGCACGAGTGGGAAATGCCGGTGACGGGCGAAGCGCTCGAAATCGAAAAGCTGCTGCACGAGTGCGACGAAGCCGGTGTTTCGACCGCGCTCTCCGATGCCGCCGCGAACCTGATCCCGCTCTTTCGCACCGACTTCACGCGCACGCTATGGACGCTCGAAGTCGACGACGCGCAGGTGGAAGCGGCTATCGATCAGGGCGAAGTCACCGCGGAAGTGAACGGCGAAACGCGGCACAAGCCGATTTGCGAAATCGAACTCGAACTGAAATCGGGCGACGAAGCGGCATTGCACGCGCTCGCGGCGGAACTCGCGCAGGCGCTACCCGGCCTCGCGCCGGACGACATCAGCAAGGCCCAACGCGGATACAAGCTGCGCGAAGGCTGAGAACGACGCGGCGCGGCTTCGGCGCGCCGCACGAACGCGCCCAAACCCTCGAGGAAAGCGCGAAAAAGGTGCTGTTAGTTGCAACATCAGCGCCGATGCCGGAAAAGGCCGCCCAGCCGCGCTCGCGCCGGATTGAATCGCCGCGCAATTGCTGCGACACTTGCCGCCCATGACCTCCACGAAACGCCCGCGCGTCGCGATGCCGGTGCAAGCCTCGCTGTTCGACGACTTTCTGTCCGACGCAGCGCAAGCCACGCTCGACGAGCCGCCGCTGCCCGAAATCGACCCGCGCCAGATCACGATCTTCTCGCTGTTCGGCGCCGACGAATTCCCGGCGCCCGAGCGCACGCACGCCGTTATGCCCGCCCCCGCCATGTCCAACGAACCCGCCGCGCCGCAGGCCGCCATCGACACCACGCGCCTCGAAGACCAGTTCGACGCGCTGCCCGCCGCCTGGCGCGAGCTGCTCGCGCCTTTCATCGCGAGCGACGCCTACGCGCCGCTGTGCCGCTTCGTCGACGACGAGCGCGCCGCCGGCAAGACCGTCTACCCCGCCGACGTGTTCCGCGCGCTGCGCCTCACCTCGCCAGACGAGGTGAAAGTCGTGATCCTCGGCCAGGACCCGTACCACGGCGACGATCGAGGCACGCCGCAGGCGCATGGCCTGGCGTTCTCGGTGCCGCCCTCGGTGCGCCCGCCGCCTTCGCTGCGCAATATCTTCAAGGAGATCGCGGCGAGCCTCGGCATTCAAGCGCCCGCGCACGGCTGTCTCGACGCCTGGGCGCGCCAGGGCGTGCTGCTGCTGAACACGGTGCTGACCGTCGAGCGCGCGAGCGCCGCGAGCCACGCGAAGCGCGGCTGGGAGCGCTGCACCGACACGCTGATCCAGCAACTCGCCGCGCGCCACGAGAACCTCGTGTTCATGCTGTGGGGCGCGCACGCGCAGAACAAGCGCGCACTGCTTTCGGGTCCGCATTGCGTGCTGGAAGCGCCGCATCCGTCGCCGCTTTCCGCGCATCGGGGCTTTCTCGGCTGCGGGCATTTCGCGCAGGCCAACGAGTATCTGCAGGCGCACGGTCGCCAGCCGATCGACTGGCGTTTGCCGGAGGAAGGCCTCGTGCTCGCTTGAGCCCCTTGAGCCCCTTGAGCCCCTTGAGCCGCTTGAGCCTCACGACGGGACGCGTAATGAAAAACGCCACGGGATCGCTCTCGTGGCGTTTTTGCTTTTACAGCCGTCAAACAGCCGTCAAGCGCGCACTTTACGCTGCAGCGATCGCCTCACGCGCGCCCGCGAGCGCGGCGCTTGCCGCGTCCGGGCCCATGTTCAGGCCTTCGGCGTAGATGAAGTTCACGTCGGTCATGCCGAGGAAGCCGAGGAACGACTTCAGGTACGGCGTCTGGCTGTCGTGCGGGGTGCCTTGATACTTGCCGCCGCGCGCCGAAACGACATACACCTTCTTGCCGTTCACGAGCCCTTCGGGACCGTTTGCGGTGTAGCGGAACGTGATGCCGGCACGCGCGATCCAGTCGAAATACGTCTTGAGCTGCGACGAGACGCCGAAGTTGTACATCGGCGCACCGATCACGATGACGTCCGCTGCCTGCAGTTCTGCGATCAGCGCTTCGCTGCGTGCGGCGACGGCCTGCTGTTCCGGCGTGCGCTGCTCGGCCGGCGTGAAGAACGCGCCGAGCACGGCGTCGTCGAGGTGCGGCAGCGGATCGGCTTGCAGGTTACGCGTGACGACTTGCGCGCCCGGATTCGATTGTTGCAGTCTGGCCGTCAATTCGTTGACGAGCAGCGTCGACTGGGCGCCTTGCGAGCGGGCGGCGGAATTGATTTGCAGGATCGTGGTCATGGTGGCTCCTTCGGGTCTCTGTTGCGCAACGTTGCGCGAGTGAAGCCATTGTGTTTTTTTACTGCGCCCCGAAAAAGTAGTCCGCCGATGACGGATCGTTGCAGCGATAGAACAATCGCCGGTACGAAAAGACGGCACGGGATCAGTCCCCACGCCGTTTTTGGTACCGCCGCGCCCCGTCCCGCGGCTTACGCCGCCAGCCAGCGCTCGCGCAAGCCGCGCTCGGGCGCACGCTTGTCGGAGGCCGCGATCTTGTAGCGCGCGACTTCGGGCGCGTCGAGGGTCAGACGCGCCGCGCGAAGCTCGTCGCGGCGGAACGCGTGGATTTCGACCTTCGTGCCCGGCTGGTAGCGCGAAAGCAGCGCGTCGAGATTCGAGCCCGTCACGCGCAGGCCGTCGAGCGCAACGAGCGTGTCGCCAGCCGACAGGCCCGCCTTCTGGGCCGCGCCGCCTTCGTAGACCACGGCAAGCGTCGCTTCGGCGCCGCCACGCAGCCGCGCGCCGAGCGACGGCTTCGCGCCGCGCTCGGGCTCCCCTTCGAGCGTCACGCCGAACGGCTCGAACAGCGTTGCGAGCGGCAGGTCGCGCGTGCCGCGCACGGCGTCGCTAAAGAGCGCGCCCAACTCCACGCCCGTTGCCTCGGCAATCAGCGCCTCGACATCGTCCTCGCCCACGCCGACCGGCTTGCCGCGATAGAAGTCGCGCCCATAGCGCTGCCACAGCAGGCGCATGCCGTCGTCAAGCGATTTGCGGCCGTTCGTCTGCGCGCGAATCGCGAGGTCGAACGACAGCGCCACGAGCGAGCCCTTGGTGTAGTAGCTGACGATCGCATTCGACGCGTTCTCGTCCTGACGGTAGTACTTCACCCACGCGTCGAACGAGCTTTCCGCGACGCTCTGCTTCAGCCGCCCCGCCCCGCGCAGCACGCCGGCGATCGTCTTGCCGAGCAGGCCGAAGTATTCGTCTGTGGAAATGAGCCCGCTGCGCACGAGCATGAGATCGTCGTAGTACGACGTGAAGCCCTCGAACAGCCACAGCAGCGACGTATAGTCCTCGCGCGTGAGGTCGTACGGCACGAACGCCGCCGGCTTGATGCGCTTCACGTTCCACGTGTGGAAGTATTCGTGGCTGCACAGGCCGAGATAGGTGCGATAGCCGTCCGACGTCTCCGGCCTGCCCTTCACCGGCAGGTCGGTGCGATTGCAGATGAGCGCCGTCGATGCGCGATGCTCGAGGCCACCGTAACCGTCGCTCACGGCTTGCGTCATGAACACGTAGCGCTCCATCGGCGCGCGCTTCGTGCGCGGCTCGAAGAGCGCGATCTGCGCCTCGCAAATCTTCTTCAGGTCGGCGGCGAGACGCTCGGTGTCGAGCGCGACCACGCGGCCCGCGATCACGATGTCGTGCGGCACGCCATGCGCCTTGAAGCTCGCGAGCGTGAACTCGCCGAGCGTGACCGGGTGATCGATCAGCTCGTCGTAGTTCGTGGCCGTATATTCGCCGAAGCCGTAACGCTTGGTGCCGCGCGCTTCCGTCAGCGCCGTGCCCACGCGCCAGTGGCGGTACGCGTGCCCATCCGGACGCTGAATATCGACCGCGTGCTGCGCCTCCTCATGGCCGAGCGCCGCGAGAAACACGCTCGTGCCGTTGAAGAAGCCCACCGTGTCGTCGAGATGCGCCGCGCGCACCGACAGGTCCCACGCGTAGACCTCGTAGCGCAGCGTGAGCGCGCCCTTCACGGGCGCGGCCTGCCACGAATGCTTGTCGGTCTTTGTCACGCGCACCTTGCGGCCCGCGTCGTTGAAAGCGCGCAGCGTGACGATGTTGCGCGCGAACTCGCGCACCATGTAACTGCCCGGAATCCAGACGGGCAGCATGAAGCGTTGGCCGTCCGGCGCGGGGTCTTCCACGGTGAGCGTCACCTCGAACAGATGCGCGGCGGGATTCTTCGGGACGATGGTGTATCGGATCGGCTTCATCGGCGGGATCGGTGAGAGATTCGGTCAGCAGACGCGGATTGCAAATTCAGTATGCCCGGCAGACAGAAACGGACAAAAAGCGCCGGGCAAAAAAAGCACCGGCCGCGAAAGCGGCCGGCGGATTTGGGAGAGGCGTCAGTGAGCGCCGTTCAGTCCGCGTTCGAGCCGGTCGGCGCTGACTGCGCCCGGCAGGCGCGTGCCGTCGGCGAGGATCACGGTGGGCGTGCCGGTCACGTTCATCTTCTGCCCGAGCGCGAGATTGCTGTCGATGGCGGCCGTGTCGCACGTGCCGGCTGCGGTGGGCGCCTTGCGGTCCACCATCCACGACTCCCACGCCTTCGCGCGGTCCGACGAGCACCAGATCTGCTTGGCCTTCGCCGTCGAATCAGGCGAGAGCACCGGATACAGGAACGTGTAGACCGTCACGTTGTCCACGGACTTCAGCGTGTTTTCGAGCTGATGGCAGTACGGGCAGTTCGGGTCGGAGAACACGGCCATCTTGCGCTTGCCGTCGCCCTTCACGACCTTGACCGCGTTCTCGAGCGGCAGCTTCGCGAAATCGACCTTGTTGATTTCGTTCAGGCGCGCCTCGGTGAGATTGCGGTGCGCCTTGGTGTCGATGAGTTCGCCGTTGAGCACGTAGTCGCCGTTGGCGTCGCTGTAGACGATCTGCGTGCCGAGGTTGATCTCGTAAAGACCGGGCATGGGCGCTTTGGTGATGCCCTTGATGTCGCTGGCGTCGATGCCGAGGCGCGTCTGCAGCGCCGACTTGATCTTGTCGGTGGTCTGGTCGGCCTGGGCCGAGCAGCCGAGCGCCGAGGTAGCTACCGCGATCACGAGCGCGGCAAATCGAATACGCGTTTGCATGGGATGCATTCCTGATTCGGGCGCGACGCGCAGGGGCGGCGCGCGCAGAGTTCCGTTGAATGGCCGGCGCGGCATGCGCTGCGGACGCGGCCAATACGCCCATTCTAAGCTGCACCGGGACTCAAGCAATCGAAATGCCCGCTTGAGTGGCAAATGGGCGGTAAATGAGCGATAAAGCCCGGGGATATTAGCCGAGCGCCGAGGCCACCAGCCAGCGCTTGAGCAGCGGCTGCGCGCCCACGAATGCCATACCCGTATTGCGCACCGCGCGAGCGAGCGTGCCGGGGAACGAGAAGAGCCGCTGTAGACCGTCGGTGGCGACGACGAGCTTCTGGATGTCCTCACGGCGGCCGCGTTCGTAGCGGCGCAGCAGCACGATGTCGCCGAGATCACGGAACGCCTCTTTCTTCATGACCACGTCGACGAGCGCGGCAACGTCGCGCAAGCCGAGGTTCACGCCCTGGCCCGCAAGCGGGTGAATCAGATGCGCGGCATCGCCGACCAGGGCGACGCGGGGCGCCACGAGCCGGTCGACGGTTTGCAGCGACAGCGGAAAGCCGCGCGCGGGCGTGACGCATTCGAGCGCGCCCAGCTGGCTTTGCGAGACGCGCTCGACTTCGGCGGCAAGCTGCGCCGGTTCGAACTTGAGCAGTTCGTCGGCATGTTCGGTCTGCGCCGACCAGACGAGCGACACGTGACGATCCGGCAGCGGCAGCAAGGCGACGATCTCGCCCTCGCGAAACCACTGATACGCCGTTTCGCCGTGCGGCTTTTCCGCCCGGAAATTGGCGACCACGCCGGTTTGCCGGTAATCGCGCCGCTCGACCTTCGAGCCGATCTGCGCACGCACCCACGAATGCGCGCCGTCCGCGCCGATCGCGAGGTCGGCTTCGATCGTGCGGCCATTGGCGAGGCCGATCACGGCCGCGTCGGATTTCACGTCGAGCGTCTGTGCACGCGTGTCGATCCACGCGAGATTGGGCTGGAAGTGCAGCGCGGCGTCGAGCGCGCGCTCGACGACCGACGACTCGGCAATCCACGCAAGCTGCGCAACCGACGCCTGATAGGCCGAGAAGTGCAGCTCCGCCGCGGCGTCGCCGAACACGCGCATGTCGTAGACGGGCGTGAGGCGCGCGGCATCGGCGGCCTGCCAGACCCGCAGCCGCTCGAACAGCGCCTGCGAACTGCGCGAAAAGGCGTACACGCGCGCGTCGAACACGGCGCCCGCGGGCAGCGGCGCGCATGGCTGCGCGAGTAGCGCCACGCGCAGGCCGCTCTGGGTCAGCGCGAGCGCCGCCGACTTGCCGACGAGCCCGCCGCCGATCACGGCGACATCAAAGGTCTGGTTGCTTGCAGTCATGCGCGCATTATAGCCGCGGGCGCTTGTGTGACCGGGCCGGACGGGCGCGATGTTGCGGCGCAGCAAGGCGTTGCAGGAAGGCGGCCCGGAGGCGCGGCGACGCCCGCGGCTAACCCTTACCCGGACGAGGTTACAATTACGGTTTTCGTGACTCCCCGTCACATCCCCCGACGTGCCACCTGCGCCGCCCCGCCCGCCGCTTCCGCTTTCGCGAGACGCCCGGCCCCGGGCGCTTCGCGCGCGGCGAGCCGCACGTCACCACCCTGACATGCAGAGATTTACATGAGCCTCCAATGCGGCATCGTCGGCTTGCCTAACGTCGGCAAGTCCACCCTCTTCAACGCGCTGACCAAGGCGGGCATCGCGGCCGAAAACTATCCGTTCTGCACGATCGAGCCCAACGTCGGCGTGGTCGAAGTGCCGGATCAGCGCCTGAAGGCGCTTGCCGAAATCGTCAAGCCCGAGCGCGTCGTGCCGGCCGTGGTCGAGTTCGTCGACATCGCGGGTCTGGTCGCGGGCGCGAGCAAGGGTGAAGGCCTCGGCAACCAGTTCCTCGCGAACATCCGCGAAACGGATGCGATTACGCACGTCGTGCGCTGCTTCGAAGACGAAAACGTGATCCACGTGGCGGGCAAGGTCGATCCGCTCTCCGACATCGAAGTCATCAACACCGAACTCGCGCTCGCCGACCTCGCCACCGTCGAAAAGTCGCTCACGCGCTATTCGAAGGCCGCCAGGTCGGGCAACGACAAGGAAGCCGCGAAGCTCGTCGCCGTGCTCGAAAAAGTGCGTGCGCAGCTCGACCAGGCCTTGCCCGTGCGCGCACTCGACCTGAACGAGGACGAACAGGCGCTCCTCAAGCCCTTCTGCCTGATCACCGCGAAGAAGACGATGTACGTCGCGAACGTGAAGGACGACGGCTTCGAGAACAACCCCTACCTGGACGCCGTGCGCAAGCACGCCGAAGCCGAGGGCTCGCCGGTCGTGGCCGTGTGCGCGGCGATCGAAGCGGAAATCGCCGATCTCGACGATGAAGACAAGATCGCGTTCCTCGCCGACATGGGCATGAACGAGCCGGGCCTCGACCGCGTGATCCGCGCGGGCTTCAGGCTGCTCGGCCTGCAGACGTACTTCACGGCGGGCGTGAAGGAAGTGCGCGCGTGGACGATCCATGTCGGCGATACGGCCCCGCAAGCCGCGGGCGCGATCCACACCGACTTCGAGCGCGGCTTCATCCGCGCGCAGACCATCGCGTTCGACGACTACATCCAGTACAAGGGCGAAACCGGCGCGAAGGAAGCCGGCAAGATGCGCGCCGAAGGCAAGGAATACGTCGTGCACGACGGCGACGTGATGAACTTCCTGTTCAACGTGTAAGCGACACCTTTTTCTTCCCGTTTCCAAAGACACTCTTATGGCCCAATACGTCTTCACCATGAACCGGGTCGGCAAGATCGTGCCGCCCAAGCGCCAGATCCTGAAGGACATCTCGCTGTCGTTCTTCCCCGGCGCCAAGATCGGCCTGCTCGGCCTGAACGGCTCGGGCAAGTCCACGCTCATCAAGATCATGGCCGGCGTCGACAAGGACATCGAAGGCGAAGCTACGCCGATGCCGAATCTGAACATCGGCTACCTGCCGCAGGAGCCGCAGCTCGATCCGGAAAAGACCGTGCGCGAAGCGGTCGAGGAAGGTCTGGGCGACGTGTTCAACGCGCAGAAGAAGCTCGACGAGATCTACGCGGCCTACGCCGAACCGGACGCCGATTTCGACGCGCTGGCCGCCGAGCAGGCGAAGTACGAAGCGATCCTCGCGACGACCGACGGCAGCGCGGAACAGCAGATCGAAATCGCCGCCGACGCACTGCGCCTGCCGGCATGGGACGCGAAGATCGGCAACCTCTCGGGCGGTGAAAAGCGCCGCGTCGCGCTGTGCAAGCTGCTGCTCGAAAAGCCCGACATGCTGCTGCTCGACGAGCCGACCAACCACCTCGACGCGGAATCGGTCGAGTGGCTCGAGCAGTTCCTCACGCGCTTCCCGGGCACCGTGGTCGCCGTGACCCACGACCGCTACTTCCTCGACAACGCCGCCGAATGGATTCTCGAACTCGACCGCGGCCACGGTATCCCCTGGAAGGGCAACTACTCCAGCTGGCTCGACCAGAAGGAAGAGCGCCTGAAGCAGGAAGAATCGTCGGAATCCGCTCGCCAGAAGGCGATCAAGAAGGAACTGGAGTGGGTACGCCAGAACCCGAAGGGCCGTCAGGCGAAGTCGAAGGCGCGTATCGCGCGTTTCGAGGAACTGTCGAGCCTCGAATACCAGAAGCGCAACGAAACGCAGGAAATCTTCATTCCGGCGGGCGAACGTCTGGGCAACGAGGTCATCGAGTTCAAGAACGTCAGCAAGTCTTATGGCGACCGTCTACTCATCGACGACCTGAGCTTCAAGATTCCCGCGGGCGCGATCGTCGGCATCATCGGGCCGAACGGCGCCGGCAAGTCGACCCTCTTCCGCATGCTCACGGGCAAGGAGCAGCCGGATTCGGGCGAAATCGTGCAAGGCCCGACCGTCAAGCTCGCCTACGTGGACCAGAGCCGCGACGCGCTCGTCGCCGACAAGACCGTGTTCGAAGAGATCTCGGGCGGCGCGGACGTGCTGACCGTGGGCAAGTACGAAACGCCTTCGCGCGCGTACATCGGCCGCTTCAACTTCAAGGGCGGCGATCAGCAGAAGATCGTCGGCAATCTCTCGGGTGGTGAGCGTGGCCGTCTGCATCTGGCCAAAACGCTGATTTCGGGCGGCAACGTCCTGCTGCTCGACGAACCGTCGAACGATCTGGACGTCGAAACGCTGCGCGCGCTCGAAGACGCCCTGCTCGAATTCGCGGGCTCGGTGATGGTGATTTCGCACGATCGCTGGTTCCTCGACCGTATCGCCACGCACATCCTCGCGTTCGAGGGCGACTCGCAGGTCACGTTCTTCGACGGCAACTACCAGGAGTACGAGGCCGACAAGATCAAGCGTCTTGGTGAAGAAGCCGCACGCCCGAAGCGTCTGCGCTACAAGCCGATCAGCCGCTAAGCAGGCGGGATCGATAGCAAACAACGGCGGCCCGCGGGCCGCCGTTGTCGTTCTGGGAGCACGCGCGGCATGACGGTTGCTCGAATGCCGCTACGCTTAGGGTCACTTAGGGCCTTACTTAAGCCCAGCTCCGCGAGGAATTCCGTATGGCGATGCCGTTGCGCAACCGTGTTGTCCTCATCGTGGCGATCGTCGTCGCGCTGCTCGTGCTCGCGGCGCTCGGCACGCTCTACGCGCTGCAGCGCGAGGCGAAGGCGTACGTAGAGCGCGCGCTCGCGCCCGTCGGCACGGCCGCGAGCGTCAACGTGGCGTTCAATCTCTCATCCGTCGAACTCACCGACGTGCGCCTGAAGCCGCCGCCCAACTGGCCCACTGCCGACACGTTGCGCGCCGCGCGCATTACGATCACGCCCGACTTGCGCGCGCTACTCTCGCACCGCGTGCATATTCGCGACGTCACCGTGAGCGATTTCACGATGACGGTGCTGCGCCGGGAAAGCGGCTCGATCCTGCTCCTGCCGAATCTGCGCGAAGAGATGACGCAAAGCGCCACGCCCACGAGCGGCGCGCAGGGAGGAAGCGGCCTGCCGCAGGAAAAGGTCATCGACCATATCGGCTTCGAAAACGGCACATTCGACTTCTACGACCGGGCGATTAGCAATCCGCCGTGGCGCGTCACGGTGAACCGCGCGCAGGCGAGCGTCGACAACGTCCATCTGCCGGCGCTCATGGAGCCGACGCGCGTTTCGGTCGTGGGCAACGTGGTCGGCCCGGAGCACACAGGACGCGTCACGTTCGACGGCTGGATGCAAATCGCGAGTAAGGACTCGCAACTCCACACGACGCTGCGTGGCGTGGATGTGCGCACGATCGATCCCTATCTGCTCAAAAAAGCCGGCGCGAAAGCCAATGTGACGGGCGGCACGCTCGACCTCGATCTCACCTCGACCGTGCGCGGCTATCACCTGCATGCGCCGGGCACGGTCACACTGCACAACCTGCGACTCTCGGAAAGCGGCGACGCGGTGGACACGTTCCTGTCGATCCCGACGCGCGCCGCCGTGGCCGCATTGAAGGCGCACAAGGGTGAGATCACGCTGCATTTCGTGCTCGACGGCAACCTGCGCGACCCGAAGTTCAAGCTCAACGAAAACCTGATGACGGAGTTGCGCGCAGGGTTTGCGCAGGCGCTCGGGGTGAGCGCGGAAGGGGTGGCGAAGGGCGCCGGGCAAACCGCGAAGGGTATCGCCGACGCGCTGCGCAGTCTGCTGCAGCCGGTGGCGCCGGCACCCGCCTCGAAATAGCGCGCGGGACGCCGGCTTGAGCCTGGTTAGACCGGCAGGCCGAGTTCGCGCAGCTTAGCGTCGGTGGTGGCGTTGCTCGTGTGGTGCACGCCATGCCAGCCGAGCGCCGTGGCCGCTTCGGCGTTGTGCGCGTTGTCGTCGATGAAAACGAGTTCCTCGGGCTTCACGCCCGGCAACTGTGCCTCGATGCGGCGGAACATCTCGTGGAAGATCGCCGGATCGGGCTTCACGAGCTTCACGTGGCCCGACACGACGATATCGCGGCAGCGGCGCAGGATGCCGAAACGCTCCCACGCCCACGGAAACGTCTCGGCCGACCAGTTCGTGAGACCGAAGATCGGCATGCCCGCCGCCTCCAGGCGCTCAAATGTCGCGACGCCCCCGGCGAGCAAGCCGCCGACCATCTCGTGCCAGCGCTCGTAGAACGCGCGGATGAGCGCTTCGTGCTCGGGAAACGCCGCGACCAGCTCCTCGGTACCCACGGCAATGGGCTCGCCGCCGTCCTGGCGGATCACCCAGTCCATCTTGCAGACGTGCGTGAGAAACCAGCGGCGCTCGTGGTCGTCGGGAATCAGCTTGCGATAGAGATACTCGGGACTCCAGTCCACGAGCACCCCACCGAAATCGAACACCACTGCCTTGATCGTCATGCGCCTCTCGCTCCGCTTAATCGCTATCGGGATACCAGGGAAATCAGATCGGCTGCGTGCGCTTTTCGAGCCACGCGAGCGCATCGCCGCTCACGTGCGGCGCCACGCGCACGCGCACCGTCTGGTGGTACGCATTGAGCCACTCGCGCTCGTCCGCACGCAGGAGCGCGAGATCGATGCAACGCGTGTCGATCGGGCAGAGCGTGAGCGTCTCGAAGCTGAGGAACTCGCCGAATTCGGTGGTTTCGGCGCGCTGGTTGAGCACGAGATTCTCGATACGCACGCCCCACTTGCCCGGCCGGTAGATGCCCGGCTCGACCGAGGTGATCATGCCCTCTTCCATCGCGGTCCAGGGCTCGGCCGGCGCGTAATGCGAAATAACCTGCGGACCTTCGTGCACGTTCAGGAAGTAGCCCACGCCGTGGCCCGTGCCGTGACCGTAGTCCGCGCCCGCTTCCCAGATCGGCGCGCGCGCAATGGCGTCGAGCATCGGCGAGCGGATGCCGCGCGGGAACTTCGCGCGCGAGAGCGCCATCATGCCCTTGAGCACGAGCGTGAAATCGCGCTTTTGCTCCGCACCCGGCGTGCCCACGGGCACGACGCGCGTGATGTCGGTCGTGCCGTCGAGGTACTGGCCGCCCGAGTCGATGAGCAGCAGGCCATTGCCTTCGATCACGCTGTGCGACTCCGGCGTGGCGCGGTAGTGCGGCATCGCGCCGTTCGCGTTGAAGCCCGCGATGGTCGCGAACGAGAGCGACTTGAAGCCTGCGCGGCGCGCACGCGCGGCGGAAAGCTTTTCGTCGATGGTCAGCTCGGTGACGGTCTCGCGGCCAAGCGCCGCCTCGAACCATGCGAAGAACTCGGCAAGCGCCGCACCGTCGTGCTCCATGGTCGCGCGCACATGGTCGGCTTCGGCCGCTGTTTTGCGCGACTTGAAGAACGTGCTCGGATTGACCGACTCCACGAGCTTCACCGCCGACGACACCGCCTGCAGCAAGCCATACGTCACGCGGCGCGGATCGACGAGCAACGCGGCCTTCGCGGGCAGCGCCGCGAGCGCGGCAGCGGCCTCGGCATACGGCGCAACGCGCACCTTGTCTTTCGCGAGCGACTGTACGAGCGCCTCGCTCACCTTGCCGTCGGCGACGAAGAGCGTCGCGTCGTCCGGCCCGATCAGCGCGTGCGCGACGAATACCGGGTTGTAGTTCACGTCCGCGCCGCGCAGGTTGAAGAGCCAGGCAAGGTCGTCGAGCGTGGAGATGAAGTGCCACTGCGCGCCCTTCTCCTGCATCGTGCGGCGCACCTGATCGAGCTTGCCGGCGCGGCTCGTGTCGGCGTGCGGCGCGACGTGCTCGTACACGGGCTCGAGCGGCAGCGACGGGCGGCCTTGCCAGACGTCGTCGAGCAGATCGAGGTCCGTGCGCAGCGCGACATCGCGCGCCTTGAGCGCCTCGGCCAGCGCGCGCGCCGACGCGACGCCGAGCACCGCGCCATCCACGGCCACCGCGCCGCCCGCACTCACGTTCTGTGCGAGCCAGTCGATGTGCGGCGCGCTCTGCTGGCCGCCCATCATCTTCATGAGCTGGATGCCGGTGCCGGCCAGTTGCTGCTCGGCCTGCACCCAGTAGCGGCTGTCCACCCACACGCCCGCGAAGTCCTTCGTCACCACGAGCGTCCCCACCGAGCCGGTGAAGCCCGAGAGCCACTCGCGCCCCTGCCAGCGGCGCGGCAGGTATTCGGACAGATGCGGATCGGCGGAGGGCACGAGGGCGGCATCCACGCCGGCGCGCGTCAGCGCGGCGCGCAGGGCGGCAATGCGTTCGGGAATCGAGGAGGTTTCGGGGAGTCGGGCGTTCATGTTTTCACCTGCGAAGAATTTGAAGCAGAAGATCGGGGTTCGGCCAAAGGCGGCGCCTGGGAGGCCCGGCTGCGCACGACTAGCTGCGCCGCGCGCGCAGCGCCACGCACACGCCCACGAAAACGAGCGCGAGCGCCGTGCAAAGCGGCCACTGGAGCAACTCGCCATCGTAGAAGAGGCCGGTCGCACTGCCCGCCGCGTTCGCGAGCGCCGCGCCGAGCACGCCGGCCACGACCGCCAGAGCGAGTCCGTGACGTGCGGCGCGGCGCAAGGGATGGAGCCACCATCCCGCGCAGCCCACCGCCAGACCCAGAATGACGATACCGGGCCAGCCCATTAAGGACTTGTCCTATAGGTTTTCGGATAAGTCCGATAGGACCGCCGAAGCACGAGAGCTAGCATTGGTAGCCTGATTAATCTCTATTAATACTGGAAAACGGTCGGCTCGGCGCTTCCCGCGTAGCGGTTGAGTGTAGGGGGCGGGATTGCGCAAGGCAAGCGCGTCCGGGCCGCCCCAGCCGCACTCTCTCGTATGCGAATCGCCCTTGTCGAACCGGACACCCGTCAGGCCGAAACCCTCGTCCGCCTGCTCATTGCGGGCGGGCATGCATGCCACCATTTCCCGCTTGGCGCACAACTCTTCGAAACCCTCGAAAAGGAAACCTTCGACCTGCTGATCGCAGCATGGTGGTGCGGCGACGCCGGCGCCGACGACCTCATTCCCCAGGCGCGCAAGCTGCTGCCGGGTCTGCCCGCGATCGCGCTGATGCTCGCGCCCCATGAAAGCGAAATCGTCGCAAGCCTGCAGGCCGGCGCGGACGACTGCATCGCCAAGCCCGTGCGCGGCCCCGAAATGCTCGCGCGCATCGACGCGCTCCTGCGCCGCGCCGGCGTGCGCCGGCCGCGCAACCGTGCCCGCCATGGCTTTGGGGACTACCTCTTCGATTCCGCGCGCTACGAGGTGTCGTTTCGGGGTCACACCGTCACGCTCACACCCAAGGAATACCGTTTCGCGCTGTTGCTCTTCACCAATGCATCGCGCCCCGTTTCGCGGGCACGCATTCTCGAAACCGTGTGGAATCTGAACCGCGACGTTCGGTCGCGCACGCTCGACACGCACGCCTCCCGCCTGCGCAGCAAATTGCAGCTCGGGCCCGAGCACGGCTGGCGTTTGACCACTTTGTACGGTTATGGCTACCAGCTCGAAAGGCTCCCCCTATCACCTACCGGAGTGTCGGACTCTGTCGGCGCGAATGTCGGAAGCGAGGAAAAGTTATAATATCCGCCTAAATCTCGCCCCCATGGTATGCAGCTTCTAACGATCGGAATCAATCACCACACCGCGCCCGTCGCCTTGCGCGAACGCGTGGCGTTTCCGCTCGAACAGATCAAGCCCGCGCTCGCCCTGTTCAAGGAAGCGTGGTCCGGCAAGCGTTCGCTGAGCGCGCCAGAAGCCGCCATTCTCTCCACCTGCAACCGCACCGAGCTTTACTGCGCGACCGACGCGCAAAGCTCGCGCGACGCCGCCGTGAGCTGGCTCTCGCACTACCACGGCATCCGCGAAGAGGAACTTGCGCCGCACGTCTATACGCTGCCGCAGTCCGAAGCGGTGCGTCATGCGTTCCGGGTGGCTTCGGGGCTCGATTCGATGGTGCTGGGCGAGACGCAGATCGTCGGCCAGATGAAGACGGCGGTGCGCACCGCGACCGAGGCCGGCGCACTCGGCACCTATTTGAACCAGTTGTTCCAGCGCACCTTCGCCGTGGCGAAGGAAGTGCGCAGCACGACCGAAATCGGCGCGCAGTCGGTTTCGATGGCCGCCGCCGCCGTGCGCCTCGCGCAGCGCATCTTCGACAAGATCGCCAACCAGCGCGTGCTCTTCATCGGCGCGGGCGAGATGATCGAACTGTGCGCCGCGCACTTCGCCGCGCAGCAGCCGCGCGAACTCGTGGTCGCCAACCGCACCGCCGAGCGCGGGCGCTATGTTGCGGAACGCTTCGGCGGCCGCTCCATTCCGCTCTCCGATCTGCCCGCGCGCATGCACGAGTTCGACATCATCGTCTCATGCACGGCGTCCACGCTGCCCATCATCGGACTCGGCGCTGTGGAGCGCGCGGTGAAGGCACGCCGCCACCGCCCCATTTTCATGGTCGACCTCGCGGTGCCCCGCGACATCGAGCCCGAAGTCGCCCAGCTCGAAGACGTGTTCCTCTATACCGTCGACGATCTCGGCACGATCGTGCGCGAAGGCAATGCCTCGCGCCAGGCCGCCGTCGCACAGGCCGAGACGATCATCGAGTCGCGCGTGGCGAACTTCATGCAATGGCTCGACTCGCGCAGCATCGTGCCGGTCATCCGCCATATGCACACCCAGGCCGACACGCTGCGTCGCGCCGAACTCGAACGCGCCCGCAAGATGCTCGCGCGCGGTGACGACCCATCGGCCGTGCTCGAAGCGCTGTCGCAGTCGCTCACCAACAAGCTGATCCACGGTCCGACCCATGCGCTCAACACGTCGAGCGGCGATCAGCGCGATTCGCTCATCGAGCTGATGGGCGGCTTTTACCGCCACGGCCAGCCGGCGAGAGCTGACGACGACGCGCAGTCCGCGGCGGACGTCACCGCCTCGCCGCGTTCTGCCGGCTCTTCCGACTCGTCCGGCAGTTCGGACCGTTAGCGACGCTCGCGGTCGGGCGCGCGCCATGCGTGCCCTGCACGACAGGGCCGCCCGCCCGCCTCTTCTCTCTCGCAGTCCTATCCGGAGCCCGCTCCGCACCGCCCGATGAAAACGAGCATGCAATCGAAGCTCGACCAGCTGACTACGCGCCTGGCCGAGCTCAACGACCTGTTGAGCCGTCCCGACGTGACCTCGAACCGCGACCAGTACCGCAAGCTCACGCGCGAGCACGCGGAGCTGGGTCCCGTGGTCGAGCACTACGGGCAGTGGCGCCAGGCCAAAGACGACGAGGCCGCGGCGAAAGACCTGCTCTCCGACGCCTCGATGCGCGACTTCGCCGAAGACGAGGTGAAAGCCGCGCGCGAGCGCATGGCGCAGCTCCAGCACGAATTGCAGATGATGCTGCTGCCGAAGGACCCCAACGACGACCGCAACGTGTTCCTCGAAATCCGCGCGGGCACGGGCGGCGACGAATCGGCGCTGTTCGCGGGCGACCTGCTGCGCATGTACCTGCGCTACGCGGAACGCAACCGCTGGCAGATCGAAATGATGTCGGCGAGCGAGTCGGATCTGGGCGGCTACAAGGAAGTGATCGTGCGCATTGCGGGCGAGGCGGCGTACTCGAAGCTCAAGTTCGAGTCGGGCGGCCATCGCGTGCAGCGCGTGCCCGCCACCGAAACGCAGGGCCGCATCCACACGTCGGCCTGTACGGTCGCGGTGATGCCGGAAGCCGACGAAATCGGCGAAGTGGAGATCAATCCCGCCGACCTGCGCATCGACACGTTCCGTGCCTCGGGCGCGGGCGGCCAGCACATCAACAAGACCGATTCGGCCGTGCGTGTGACGCACCTTCCAACCGGCATCGTGGTGGAGTGCCAGGACGACCGCTCGCAGCACAAGAATAAGGATCGCGCGCTGAAGGTGCTCGCCGCGCGCATCAAGGACAAGCAGTACCAGGAGCAGCACGCCAAGGAAGCGGCTACGCGCAAGAGCCTCGTGGGCTCGGGCGACCGCTCGGAGCGCATCCGCACCTACAACTTCCCGCAGGGGCGACTCACCGATCACCGCATCAATCTCACGCTCTATCGCCTCGAGGCGATCATGGACGGCGACCTTGGTGAACTAATCGGCGCACTCGTCTCCGAGCATCAGGCCGAGCAGCTCGCCTCGCTCGGCGACGCGGATTGAGCGCGCATTTGACATGAGCGAAGCCGTTACCGCCGAGGCGCTGCTGCGCGCCACGCCGCTGCCTGCGCTAGAAGCGCGCATTCTGCTGATGCACGTACTCGGCTGGCGCCGCACCGAACTCATCACGCGCGGCGATCGGGCGCTCGACGCGGCCCGCGTGGACGCCTACCGCGTGCTCGAAGCGCGCCGCGTGCGTGGCGAGCCGATCGCGCAGTTGGTGGGCGCGCGCGAGTTCTACGGCCTCGACTTCGACGTGACGCCCGACGTGCTGATTCCGCGCCCCGATACCGAATTGCTGGTGGAAACGGCGCTCGCGGCGCTCGAAGGCGTCGCACAGCCGCGCGTGCTCGACCTCGGCACCGGCAGCGGCGCGATTGCCGTGGCGCTCGCCTCGGCACGCCCCGATGCGCGCGTCTGGGCCGTCGATCGCTCGGCGGCCGCGCTCGAGGTGGCCGCGCGCAACGCCGCAAAGCTGCTCGACGCCCAACGTCCCGGCGGCCCGCTCGCGTTCGTGGCGGGCAGCTGGTACGACACGCTCGATGCGGCGTTGCGATTCGAGGCGATCGTGAGCAATCCACCGTATATCGCGAGCGGCGATCCGCATCTCGAACAAGGCGACCTGCGCTTCGAGCCGCGCGGCGCGCTCACCGACGAAGCCGACGGCCTCACCGCCCTGCGCGCGATCGTCGCGGGCGCACTTGCCCGGCTCGCGCCGGGCGGCGTGCTCTGGATGGAGCACGGCTACGACCAGGCGGCCACCGTCCGGGCGTTGCTGGAACACGCCGGTTTCAAGGACGTGCGCTCCGAGCGCGATCTGGCCGGCATCGAACGCATCAGCGGAGGCCGTCTACCCCTGCCGGCCGGCCAGGAAAGCTCCCGGTAACGTCGGGCTCGCACGGGCGAAATCCGCTATCATTTCATCCTGCATTCCAACGTATTCAGCATCAATTCAATCGCAAGGTCAGTCATGGACACCCAACAACGCATCAAGCAGATCGTCGACGAAAACGCCGTCGTCCTCTTCATGAAGGGCAACGCGCAGTTCCCGATGTGCGGCTTCTCCGGTCGCGCGGTGCAGATCCTGAAAGCCTGCGGCGTCGATCAGTTCAAGACCGTCAACGTGCTCGAAGACGACGCGGTCCGCCAGGGCATCAAGGAATTCTCGAACTGGCCGACCATCCCGCAGCTCTACGTGAAGGGCGAGTTCGTCGGCGGCTCGGACATCATGATGGAGATGTACCAGAACGGCGAGCTGCAGCAGCTTTTCGCCGCGGCGTAATCCCCAGCCACGGGGCGGCATCGGGCGCACGACGTTGCGCCTGTTCCGTCCCGAGTGCGCTACGCCACGCCGGCGCTTTTTCACGAGGCGCTGCATGCGTCGTTTTCGCCTCGACCTCGACCTCGCCTTCGCTCCGATTCCCGCCTGACGTGAATACCGCCTTCCCTGCCTCGTCCGCTATCGCACAACTGCCGCAACGCCGGCTGATCGTCGCGATCACGGGGGCCACGGGCGCGATCTACGGCGTACGCATGCTCGACATGCTGCGGCGGCTCGGCGGCGTCGAAACGCATCTGCTCGTTTCGGCGGCGGGCTGGCTCAACATCCAGCACGAACTGCAACTCAGCAAGGACGATCTGCACGCACGCGCTGACGTCGTGCATTCCGTGCGCGACGTCGGCGCGACCATCGCTTCGGGCTCGTTCGCAACCGACGGCATGATCGTCGCGCCCTGCTCGATGAAGACGCTCGCGAGCGTCGCCCACGGTCTCTCCGACAACCTGATCGCGCGCGCCGCCGACGTCACGCTCAAGGAGCGCCGCCGTCTCGTGCTGCTCGTGCGTGAAACGCCGTTCAACCTCGCGCATCTGCGCAACATGACGGCCGTGACCGAAATGGGCGGCGTGATCTTCCCGCCGTTGCCGGCCTTCTACAACCAGCCGGCTTCGATCGACGAGATGGTCGATCACACGGTTGCGCGCGTGCTCGACCTGTTCGCGCTCGGGCCCGCGCTCTCGCCCGCCTGGCCGGGGCTGCGCGGCACCGACGAATAAGCGCCGAGCGCGCTATTGCCTGCCGCACCGATTATCAATAGTGGCGACACAATCAATTCCCTTTTGCCCCGTTTAATTCGCGACGGTAGGGTCTTATATTGATCGCAATACGATACTTTCGGACCGCCTTGGCGCGGTCAGCCCACGATCATGACCATCCGCACGCCTACTCTTTTCCTCTCGCACGGCGCTCCTACGCTGCCGATCGACCCGTCGCTGCCTTCTGGCGGCTTCACCGTGCTCTCGGAGCATTTGCCGCGTCCGCAGTCGGTGCTCATGCTCTCCGCGCATTGGGGCACGATGCGCCCCGTGGTGAGCACCGCCACGCAGCCTGAGACAATCCACGACTTCTACGGCTTTCCGCGCGCGCTCTACGAGATCCAGTACCCCGCGCCGGGCGCGCCCGAGATGGCGCAGCGCGCAGCGGCGCTGCTGCGCGAGCAAGGCGTTCCCGTCGATGAGGAAGCGCACGGCCTCGACCATGGCGCGTGGGTGCCCATGCTGCTGATGTTCCCCGATGCGAACGTGCCCGTCGCCCAGCTTTCGATCCAGCCGCGCGCCGACGCTGCCCATCACTTCGCGCTTGGCCGTGCGCTGCGCTCGCTGCGCGACGACGGCGTGATGGTGATCGGCTCAGGCCAGATCACGCATAACCTGCGCGAGGCGGACTTCTCGGCGCGGCCGGAAGACGCCGATCCGCGCGTGGCCGAGTTCACGCAATGGTTCGAGAATCACCTCGCCGCGCGCGACATCGACGCGTTGCTCGACTACCGCCAGCGCGCCCCGCATGCGGCGCTCATGCACCCGACCGACGAGCACCTGCTGCCCGTCTTCGCGGCGCTCGGCGCAGCCGACGACGACTACACGCTCGGCGTGCAGTCCCTGGGCACCTACCAGCGCGCGCTCGCGATGACGAACTACGTGTTCGGCAGCGCCGTGCAATAAGGCCACCGCGGGCCGACACGCCGGCTCCGCTTTTGCTCAAAAGGCAAAAAAGCCCGCCTGAATCGCTTCAGGCGGGCTTTTTGTACTGCGCGACGCTTAGTGCGGCGTCTGGTTCGACACTTAGTGCGCGCCGATGCCTTCGAGGACTTCGTCGTGCTCCTGGCGTTCCGCGAGGTACGGCGAGCGGTAGCCCGAATTCACACCCCAGTAATAGAACACGAGCGCGATCAGCGCGACGACCAGCATGTCCCAGCCGTAGGGCAGCAGACCGGCGCCGCCGAACTGCTTGCTGCCGATCAGCGAGAGGAGCGCCATGATCGGCAGATAGGCACACAGCCACCATGCGGCCTTCAGATCCTGGCCCCAGCCGTCAAAACCCTGCTTGCGCTGGAAGTAGAAGTACACCGGCAGCGCGACGACCATCAGCAGAATGATTTCGCCGGTCAGCGGCCACTTCGCCCAGTACAGGATCATCGATGCGCAGACGAATGCGAACGGCGCGATCACTTTCATGAACGGCACGGAGAGCGGGCGCTCGATGTCCGTGGCGGCACGCTTGAGCGCCATCAGGCTGATCGGACCCGTGAGGTACGAAATCACCGTTGCCACCGAGATCACCGCCGCG
>NZ_JAMBPS010000067.1:0-34256 GCF_024206515.1 Paraburkholderia sp. CNPSo 3281
ACCTTGACCACGCGTGCGAGCAGCGTATCGACGCCAGCGCGCATGTCGACCGGCTCCGTCGCGAGCCAGATGGCATCAATGCGAATCAACGCAACCACCCCAGCAGCCACGTTGCGCAGTCGCTCGCGGCCGACAGCGGCCAGCGCACCGTGATTGCCGTCGCGCCCCTGCGTACCTCGATCTCGATGTGCGTCGCCGCTGCAACACCATTCTGCATCTGCAGCGGCACAAATTCCGGCGGCGAGACATCCAATTCCTGTCGGGCCGCTTCAGCGGCATCGCGTTCCTCCCGCGCCGCAACCCAACTGCGCAGCAGGTTGGCGTTCAACCGGTAATGCAGTGCCACGGCCGCAATCGACACGTTCGGCTGCATTGCCGCCCGAATGACCGTCTCCTTGAATTCCTTGCTATGCCGACGGCGCCGCGTCGGCTGAACGACATCCGGTACAACCTCGACTTCGTCCATCGTGTACACCTGTCCATTTAAAATTTGAATGGACATGATCCTGGGGTGGCACGACTTGCCGATCAAGATGACTTCACCGGGTGCTTACGACAGACGCGTCGCCGACGTGCGGATAAATTGATTGCTGCGCCCTCGATCGAGCATGGCGACTTGAGGCGGATAACAAAGCCATTCCGTCTCGAATTTCGGAAGGACAGGTAAATGGGCGACAGCTGGACCTGACCGAAAATGTGTTTGCCAGCGAGCGGAGGACCGGGTTAAGCCGGTCTCAGTCTCGCTGTTTGCACTCAGCCGACATGGTCTTTTAGGAAACGATTGGAGACGCAAATGTTTCTCAAGAATGCATGGTACGTGGCATGTACGCCCGAAGAGATTTCGGATAGGCCGCTTGGGCGCAAGATATGCGGCGAATCAATGGCGTTCTATCGAAATGTTCAAGGCAACGTCGTTGCTCTCGAAGACTTCTGCCCACATCGGGGTGCGCCGCTTTCTTTGGGCTTCGTCGAGAATGGAGACCTTGTATGCGGCTACCACGGCCTCAAAATGGATTGCGCTGGCAGAGCGCTGAGCATGCCGGGGCAGCGAGTCAAGGGGTTCCCGTCAATTCGCAGTTTTCCCGTCATTGAGCGATACGGCTTCGTATGGGTGTGGCCGGGCGACCCCGCGCAAGCGGATCCGGAAAAAATGCCCCATTTGGCGTGGGAGAACGACCCATCGTGGGCCTATGGCGGCGGTTTTTTCCATATCCGGTGCGACTACCGATTGATGATCGACAACCTGATGGATTTGACGCACGAAACGTACGTTCATTCCAGCAGTATCGGGCAGAAAGAGATCGACGAAGCGATTCCCACGACGGTCAATGACGGAGACGCTGTCATAACCAGTCGACGGATGGAAGGCGTCATAGCCCCATCGTTCTGGAAAATGGCAATGCGCAGCAACGGTCTGCCAGAAGATGTTCCAGTTGATCGGTGGCAGATTTGCCGCTTTTCGCCGCCCAGTCATGTGCTGATTGAAGTTGGGGTCGCACTTGCTGGACAGGGTGGCTACGATGCACCTGCCTCGTCCAAGGTATCCTCGATCGTCGTTGACTTCATCACGCCGGAGACCGATTCGACCATCTGGTATTTCTGGGGAATGGCACGGCGCTTTCGTCCGGAAGACGCCGGCCTGACCGCTCAAATCAGGACAGGTCAACAAAAGATCTTCTCAGAAGATCTCGAAATGTTGGAGAGGCAGCAGCGCAATCTGGAAGAGTGGCCAAAGCGAGACTTGCTCAAGCTAAATATCGATGCCGGTGGTGTTATGGCTCGAAAGGTCATCGAGCGGCTTCTGGCGGATGAGCGCACTTGACGTTCGGATATAGATTCAAACCGATCGCCGTCTCCGGACGGTATGACTCACTGCATCGTGCTGAGCCATGTCATCTTTCGTGTCCTTAATAGAGTCGAAGTTTCGCCTCTCGTTAATCACGAGGCGTCACGTTTTTTGATCAAGCTATCTCCTGCAAAGTATTAACAATCGAGTCACGCCGCTTGGCTGCCCGCCTAACCTAAGACGGGCAGCGTCGCTTCATTACCTGTGACAACCGCTTCCAGGTTGGGCTCTCAGTACGGCGCGAGCCGGCGCTGGCATATCTAAGCCGCAACTTCGCTGATCAGCGATGCGCCTACGTGTCGTATCTTGCTAGGACAGACGGCACACCACCGCAGCCGTAAATTAGACGCATCTCGTGGCGGAAATCGGCTTACTCCGGTTCGTACGCAATCAACGTCGCGAATCAACACAGGATACGAAATCTTATGAAGACAAAGGCCGCTGTGGCTTGGGGAGCAGGAAAGCCTCTCACGATCGAAGAAGTGGACCTCGAGGGGCCGCGTGCCGGAGAGGTCCTAATCGAGGTCAAGGCGACGGGAATTTGCCATACCGATTACTACACGCTCTCGGGCGCAGACCCGGAAGGCATTTTCCCGGCGATTCTCGGACATGAGGGTGCGGGCGTGGTGGTCGATGTGGGCCCCGGTGTGGGCACGCTGAAGAAGGGCGATCACGTGATTCCGCTCTATACGCCGGAATGCCGCCAGTGCAAGTTCTGTCTCTCGCGCAAGACCAATCTCTGCCAGGCCATTCGCTCGACGCAGGGCAAGGGTCTGATGCCGGACGCCACCTCGCGCTTCTCGCTGGGCGGCAAGTCGCTTTATCACTACATGGGCACCTCGACGTTCTCGAACTACATCGTCGTGCCGGAAATCGCGGTGGCGAAGATCCGCGAGGACGCGCCGTTCGACAAGGTCTGCTATATCGGCTGTGGCGTGACCACGGGCGTTGGTGCCGTGGTGTATTCGGCGAAGGTCGAAGCGGGTGCGAACGTGGTGGTGTTCGGCCTTGGCGGCATCGGCCTGAACGTCATTCAAGGCGCGAAGATGGTCGGCGCCGACAAGATCATCGGCGTGGACATCAATCCGAAGCGCGTCGAGCTAGCGAAAAAGTTCGGCATGACCCACTTCATCAACCCGAACGAGGTCGAGAGCGTCGTCGATCACATCGTCCAACTGACCGATGGCGGGGCCGACTACTCGTTCGAGTGCATCGGCAATACGAAGGTGATGCGACAGGCGCTCGAATGCACGCACAAGGGCTGGGGTCAGTCGTTCATCATCGGCGTGGCGGCGGCGGGAGAGGAGATCAGCACGCGTCCGTTCCAGCTCGTCACGGGCCGCGAATGGAAGGGCTCGGCGTTCGGCGGCGCGCGCGGACGTACCGACGTTCCGAAGATCGTCGACTGGTACATGGAAGGCAAAATCAACATCGACGACCTCATTACGCACACTCTGAAGCTCGATCAGATCAATGAGGGCTTCGACCTGATGAAAAAAGGCGAGTCTATCCGGTCGGTAGTGATGTACTGACGACGTGGAGACTAGCATGCTGGAACTGCTTTCTTCGCACGCGTGTTTTGGTGGCGATCAGCGCTTCTACCGTCACGAGTCGTCGGTGATTGGACTTCCAATGAAGTTTTCGGTGTTCTTGCCGCCGCAGGCGAGCGAGACAAAGGTTCCTGCATTGCTTTACCTCGCGGGACTTACTTGTACCGAAGAGACTTTCATGACCAAGGCCGGAGCACAACGCTTCGCTGTTGAACACGGAATCGCTCTCATAGCCCCTGATACCAGTCCACGCGGTGCAGGGATACAAGGTGAGGCGGACGCCTGGGATTTCGGCCTTGGGGCGGGATTTTACGTTGACGCGACGGTTTCACCTTGGGCAAAGCATTACCGGATGTACACATACATCGTCGACGAGTTGCGTGAAACTGTCATTCGGAATCTACCTATCGACGCTGGACGACTTGGAATCTGCGGCCATTCGATGGGAGGCCATGGCGCCATTGTGCTCGCACTCCGAAACCCCGATGTATTCCGGTCTGTATCGGCGTTTGCACCAATCGCGGCACCCTCGCGTTGCCCGTGGGGTGAAAAAGCATTCACTCGCTATCTTGGAGACGACCGCGAGGTTTGGAGGCGATACGACGCGAGCGTGCTGGTCGCCGAAGGGGCTCGAAAGTTCGAGGCGGGCATCCTGATCGACCAGGGGATGGCGGATCAATTCATCGCGAACCAGTTGAATCCAGACGTTTTGGAGGCGGTTTGTCGTGACGCTGGGCAACCCCTTACGCTTCGCCGCCACGAAAATTACGACCACGGTTACTACTTCATACAGAGCTTCATAGCGGATCACGTGCGTCACCACGCCGCCACCTTACACGCTCTGAATTGTTGAAGCCGTCATCATTCACAGGCACGACGGGGAGTTGTTCCTGAGGCTAAACGGGCAGCGAGCCCGCAACCACAACGTAGGTTTACTTTTTAGGAAAATACAATGGCAATCTTCACTCACGTTACCGTCGGCACGAACGACCTCGCGCAGGCACGCGATTTTTACGACAACGTCCTTGGCGAATTGGGTTTGAAGCGTATCGCTGATTTGGGCGATAACGGGTCGATCTGGGGACAAGAATCGCCCTCGTTCTTTGTCCTGAAGCCTGCGAATGGGCAGCCCGCAACGATCGGCAACGGAGTAACCGTATCGTTCGAGGCACCGAATCGAGCCTCAATTGACGCCTTCTACGACGCAGCCCTTGCCGCAGGTGCGAAAGATGAAGGCGCGGCGGGTCCGCGTGGCTGGGCACCGCACGCTTACGCAGCTTATGTGCGTGACCTCGACGGCAACAAGCTCGCGGCTTATTGCTTTAAGCCGGCGTAACGGCGAACAGCAGGTGGGGGAGGGCTAACGAGTGTAACGCTCAGTGCGGCCTCGGCTCAATTCAACGCGAGGCCGAGCGTCAAGATCCGATGAGTCGCCTTTCTCCGTTGCCCAATCCCCAACGTGCGTCCGGTCAGTAGTGAATGTCTTAGACGCTGGCGAGGAATTTTTTCATGAACGCTCTTTCACTGATTTCTCGTAGCAAGGTGTAGATGATGACAAAACCCACTGAAGGTGTAATTTCCGTGGCGCAGGCAAATGCAGCCAAGATGGCCGACCGCAATACGTCCTTTGTTTTCGACGAATGGTATGTTGCCGCGCTCGCGTCTGAGGTCGGAAGATCGCTACTGTCGAGAACGCTACTCGGCAGGCGCATCGTTCTCTATCGGACGCAGGCTGGCACGGTCGTAGCGTTGGACGATCGTTGTATCCATCGTTCATATCCCTTGTCGGCGGGAACGCTAGAAAACGATACGATCGTTTGCGGCTACCACGGATTTCGGTACGGCGCGGAAGGCGACCTCGTCGAAATACCTTCCCAGGACCGCTGCCCTCGGGGCTTGGGCGTTCATCGATATCCGGTTCGCGAAATTGGCCCGATGATCTGGATTTACATGGGCGAGGCTTCGGCGCCCCGCACGGAACCGCCCATCGAGGCCGTGCTCAATCTATCCAAGTGGGAGTACTCAGAAGGGTATCTCCCATTGCGCGGCAACTACGTCAGCCTGCACGAAAATCTTCTGGATCTTACGCATCTCAGCTACATACACGCAAAGAGCTTTGGTACACCAGACTACGCTCGGGCTCCGTTTGAGGTTGAAATCGAGGAGGGCTGTTACGCACTGAAGCGCAGTGTCGTTCCCACAACGTTACCCCCAGTCTGGGCGGTACCAACTGGAATATCCTCGCCATCTGCGGCGCGGATTGCAACCTCAACGTTTGTTTCCCCTGGGCTCCATGTTGTCGAAGTGACATTTTATGACAGCGCATTGCCAGAGGAAGAGCGCACACGCTTTACGATTCGCACGCTGCACTTGCCAACGCCGGAAAGCCACGATTCGACACATTACTTCATCGTTCATTGCAGGGATTTTGCGCTCGAAAACCAGGAAATCACGAAATTCATGCACGATCAATTGTTCAGTGCCTTCAGAGAAGACGTCGAAGCATTAGAGCTTCTGGAAGGCGTCCTGCGTTGCGCCGATGCAGACTTTTTTGAGATTTCAATTGCAAGCGATCGACCTTCCGTTGAAATGCGCAAATACCTCAAGCGTCGGGCCGGGGCGACGCTTGGAACGTGAGCAATCGCCTGCCACTCGGATTGCCGCCGAGGGGCGTTGACTGGTCGGCAGAAAATTATAGAACAACCGCGCTTTAAAAAAAGCGGTTGCGTCTCGCGTATATAGGAGGAGTCATGGATCCAGATTATATCGTTATCGGTGGTGGGTCGTCCGGCTGTGTCGTTGCTAACAGGCTAAGCGGTCCTGGCGGCGGAACCGTTCTTCTGCTTGAGGCGGGTGGTTCGAGCAGAGGATTAAAGTATCGGATGCCTCTGGCCGCGACAAAGCTTTGGTTTAATCCGGAGTCGGACTGGTGCATGTTGAGCGAGCCCGAGCCGGCACTTGGCGGACGTAAGATCGGGGTTCCTCGTGGAAAGGCGTTGGGTGGTAGCTCCGCGATTAACGGAACCATCTATAACCGGGGGAGTCCGCATGATTTTGAACAATGGCGGGATCTCGGCCTCAATGGCTGGGACTATGCATCGGTCCTACCATACTTCAGACGGGTGGAGTCGCACTGGCGAGGTTCGGGACGTTTCCATGGCGATCGCGGCGATCTTCCGGTGACGTCGCTACGGTATGTCAGCCCGCTCACGGACGATTTGCTGAAAACGGCTCGTCAAGCCGGCCTGCCTATTGTCGATGACTTTTGTGGCCCCAACCCGGAAGGCGTTGGGCTATCGGATGTAAACATTAGTAAGGCGGGACGTAGGATGTCGGCCGCCGACGCATTTCTTTGGCCAATTCGACATCGCGACACGCTTACGGTAGAAACCGGCGCGCGGGTTCTGGGCGTAAAGGTTGAAGGGGGACGTGCTGTCGCCGTGACCTACTTGCGGAATGGAGCAACGCACGTCGTTCGTGCTCGGAAGGAGATCATCATCTCGGCGGGTGCAGTGCACTCGCCGCAGGTTCTGTTGTGCGCCGGCATTGGGCCCGCAGACGAATTGAAGCGCGTTGGCGTAACGCCAGTGCACGATTTGCCCGGCGTGGGGCGGAACTTCAACGATCAGCCAGGTGCGAGCTTTGAGTTCAAATCAAAACTCCCGCGTACCTTGAATGGAGAACTGCGGTTTGACCGTCTTGCCGTTAGATTGGCACAATGGACGGTCGGACTAGGTGGTCCCGCTTCTTGTCCGCCACTGGTTGGTATCGGCTCGTTGCGAACCCCTTATGTTGAGCGTTCGCCTGATCTGCGATTCGTACTGGCCGGTGCGACGCTCGATTCGAAGGTATGGTTTCCTGGATTCACACGGCAGGGCGAGCACAAGATGACGATGCGTTTTGCGGTGGCGCACCCGCGCAGCCGTGGAAGCATTACGCTAGCCTCCAATGATCCGCTCGCGCAACCGAGGATTCTCTTTAACCTGCTTTCCGATCCCTACGACCTGTTCCGGCTTAGACAGTATTACAAATTCCTCATTGGTCTGATTCGACAATCGGAATTTTCACATGTGGCCGGATCAATTACGAGACCGAGTCCCGAGCCATCAAGTGATATCGAGCTGGATAATTATCTTCGATCGGTTGCAGAAACGACGTCTCACCCGATGGGTTCGTGTCGAATGGGCGTTGACGCGGACGCCGTGGTTGACAGCGAATGCCGCGTGAGAGGTATTTCCGGGTTACGTGTAGTTGATGCATCGGTGTTCCCGACGCAAATCTCTGGCAATCCGAACGCAACGGCGATCATGTTGGCGGATCGCGTTTCCGACATGATTCTTGGGCGCCCTCCGTTGCCGCGAGGCAATGTGACCGCAGAAGAGATAAACCAAGGAAAGAAGAACGTAGTTGCCTTCGAAGAGGCCGGACTGACGGTAGTGTAGTCGACTCTTGCGATAGGACTCGCTGATAGCTGGCCTGTGAGGGGCTATCAGCGACGGTCGACCCTCGGTCACTTCGGGAGCCGGCCCAGCCGCAGGCCGACGTCGTATAAGAGCGGCTGCCCCTTGACGGATGCTAGCTATGGAGCGTGGGAGCTACCTCGGTGCTAGGCAAAGCGCGCTCCAGAGTTCTCTGGTCGAGTGCTTTAAATTGACCATCTCCGCTTCAGTCTTGTTCGATAGTCGGCAGAAGACAAGCAGACCGCCAGCGTGTGCGACGATGAGGCTGGCGCGTAACCAGCGTTCCCCTTGCGATAGCGTATGGTTCATCTGTTCAACCATCGTGGCTATCAGCTGCGTATAGCGTTGTTCCAAATCAAAGACGATCCGAGCAGCAAACGGTTCGCTCTCCGCCAACGTGAGTACTTCGAAAGCGAACGCGCTCGACTCTGGATTGCTGAAAACCAAAAAATATTCATCAATAAGCGCGTCGAATCGTTCTGTGATCTCGAGCGCTGGGTCCCGCGCCATCGAGTTCAATCTGGGGAACCAGCTGTCGCTCATCATTCGAACGGTTTCAGAGAGCAAGAGCTCCCGGTTTGCGAAATAGTGCTGGACCGTACTGAGACGAGTCCCCGCCGCACTCGCAACGCGGGAAACGGAGTATCCCACACACCCCTTCGTCGCGAGGACGCCAGCAGAATGCTTGAGGATCGAAGCAATTCGCGCGGACCGAACGTTACGCGATGAGCCTCCTGCAAGGGCGGGAGTCGAGCCAAGTCGCATTGCGCCGCTCTGGGCTGTGATGCCAGAGCAGCTATCAGTGTCGTTTTCGGGTGACTTATTTATAGGTTGCATAACCTATTGTGTGTGGCACTTCTTTGGTCAGTACATAGGGGAATACCTCGATTTGTTGTAATAGGTTGTTCAACCTAATATCGTAGGTAGATCAACCTATAGAAGCACACGTGGGCACCTGTACGGGCTTACAGGTCGGCCATCTGCTGTGCTCCGGATACGGAGACGCGCCATGTACCGTGTAGTGAATACCGACTCTTCCTCTTTGCAGGTTGATGCGAACTGCGTTGCAAGGTTGGTGAGCGGCATCGGTGACGGGAATCGGGCTGCGCTCGCTTCTGCAATTCTTGAGCTGCTTAATAGCTTGCTCGCCGTCCAGTACTGCTCGGTCCTCATGCTCGAACGGAACCGTAGCCCGCGCCTGCTCTCGGGCGCTGGATGGAAAAATCACTGGACCGTATTCAATACCGCGACGGTTTACGCTCGCGAGTACTTCAGGAATGACAGCATCTATCCGATCGTCGCAGGCATGTACAACTCAGAGGAGCACACGATCGTCGTACATCGACAAGCGGTTAGCGACGTCGGCGAGCCGGCGTATCGGAAAGCCTGCTATGACGAGGTTGGCATCGTCGACAGACTGTCTATTGTGGTGAACCTTGGACACGGTCGCTGCATAACGACAAACCTCTATAAAGATAAAAGTTCAGGGTCCTACACCTCGACGGACGTCGAAGTTGTGTGTGGTCTGGCCAAGCTGTTTGCGAACTGTGCGGTTAAGCACTATGCAGCGGATGTGGACGGCGACTCTGTAGTGAGAAACGAGGCGACGGAGAGGATTGGCGAGCTCTGTCCGGATCTGACCGAGCGTGAGCGAGAAGTAATTCTTCGGATTCTTGACGGAATCACAGCGGAACGCATTGCTGAAGATCTTGGCATCAGTCCCACCACCGTCGTGACCTATCGCAGCCGCGCGTACCAAAAATTGGGCGTCAGCACACGTCGAGAACTCTTTGCCATCATCTTGAGGCAAGAATCGTCTTCTCGCTTTGCCAGAGATATGAACCTGCTGCGTCTCGAACCTCAAATGGTGGCGTGACCCTGCCGCCGTCCATCTTGGCAGATGAGCCGTAGCCGAGACAGATTTAGGTTATCTGCGACCGTGTGCCGACTGAGGGAAGCCGCAGCGCACCAACGGAAGATCCCAATTCATCATCTAAAATTCAGGAGGATTGCTGTGTACGTAAGGAATTGCTGGTATGTCGCTGCGTGGGACTATGAGGTTCCTGCGGATTCCCTTTTTGAGCGACAGCTCCTTGACGAATCGATTCTGCTCTATCGAAAGAACGATGGGGGGCCGGTCGCTCTGAGCAATAGCTGTTGCCATCGCAAGGCGCCGCTATCGCTCGGTCGAAAGGAGGGTGACTGCGTTCGCTGCATGTATCACGGTATGAAGTTCGATCACACAGGGCATTGTGTCGAGATTCCTGGACAACAACTGATCCCAGCTAAATCCGTCGTTCGCAGTTTTCCTGTTGTCGAGCGAAATCGTTGGATCTGGATCTGGATGGGCGACCCGAGCCGCGCGGATGAATCGCTGATACCGGACACCTGGATGCTGACGGATCCAAACTGGCGAATGAAGCCTGGATATATGGCGTATGAGGCAAACTACCTTTTAATCACCGATAACTTGCTGGACTTCTCGCACTTGTCGTATGTACATGAGAAGACACTTGGTGGATCGGAAAGCATAGCCACGACGCGCGCGGAAATCGAACGAATAGAGCGCGGGGTACGTGTGAAGCGGCGTGTGAAAGATACGGTCCCGGCTCCATATCAGCGAAAGTTCGGGAAGTTCCTTGGAAATGTGGATCGATGGTTTCATTACGACTTCCTGATACCGGGAATTCTTCTTATGGAGTCCGGAGTCAAGGAATCCGGAAAGCTCGATGACGACTACAAGGGAGCGCTCCACTTTGGAAGTTGTCAAGCCGTCACACCCGCCAGCGACACTAGAAGTCACTACTTCTTCATGCAGTCGCACGCATTCGCCCTTGATGACGCGGGGGTAACGGAGGCGTTGTATGAAGGTGTCTGTGCTGCGTTTAACGAAGATAGACGAATGATCGAGGCCCAGCAGAATGCGCTGAGGGGGAGTTCGTTGGATGGTGGCGTCGCGCTAGCTGCGGACTCCGCTTTGATGCATTTCAGAAGAATGGTTGAGACGATGTCCCACGACGAACGAGCAGATTTATCACAGGTGAGCTGACCGTCGCGGGAAGGGCGCCGCGTGCTCAAGTAGAGTGCCCGGTCAAGGTTCGCGAGAGGGGGGGGCATCAAGGCCATCGCGGACCGATTGGCATTTAATTAGGATCACTGATTGGCTGATAGTTGCTGTCCTATTTGTGGAGGGCTTTCCGGAACGACAGGAGATGGCATCGTTCTGTGAAACGGTGCCGGGGTGCGAATTGAATCCGACGAAGTATTTATTTGTCGGGAGTCACGATGCTACCTCGCCGTGGAGGGGAGCCAATCTCTAAGTTGCCGCAGTTTGCGATACATCAATAATACATAGGAGACAGCAACGTGAAGTGCCGGAAAGGTATTCCTGTCAAAAGGAGCGAAGTATTCAGGGTTTCAGCGGTCTCAGCCTGCGTAGCGGCTGCGATTGCGCCGGGTTGCGCCATGGCGTTTCAGTTCAATTTGCCGTCGGATTGGCAGGTAAATTGGGACAATACCGTGACGTACAACGTTGGCATGCGGACTCAAGGTATCGACCCACTCATCGGTAACAATCCGATTTACGACAACGGTGACTACAAATTCGGTCATGCTGGCGATATCGTAACAAACCGCGCGTCCGTACTGTCGGAGTTTGACGCGGTATACCAAAATCGGATGGGCATCCGACTGTCGGCATCCCTTTGGAAAGATTTCGCCTATGGCAGTGGCGTGAACTCGAACCCAGGCGTCTATGCTCCAGGTGGTGGTGGGCTTCCTCCTATTACATACCAGTCGATCAGTGGCTATCCAGGCGGAAAGTACAATTCGTACACAAACCGTTATTACGTACAGGGCGCCCAACTCCTGGACGCATTTGTCTTCGACAACTTTCATGTCGGAGAAACGCCCGTTTATTTCAAGGTCGGCCGGTTGACCGAGTACTGGGGAAATTCGCTGTTTTTCCCTTTCCAGGGCATTTCGGTAGGGCAAGGTGCAGTTGATGCGATCAAGGCGTCGGCCTCTCCGGGGACCGAGACGAAGGAACTGTTCCTTCCGCGGGCACAGGTGAGTATTTCGACGCAACTGACACCCGAGTTGTCTCTCGCAGGTCAATATTTCCTCGAGTACGATCGGAACCGCTTACCTGAGGGCGGTACGTATCTTGGTCCCGTGGATTTCCTGTTCCAAGGCCCCTCAAACTTCTTCCTCGGTGCCGTACCAGTCGGTGGTGGATATGTACCGTTCAATCTCCCCGCAGGAACGGACAACGTGCCCCATAACCTTGACAACAATTTTGGCGTCAAGCTTGGCTGGACCCCAGACGTGCTAAATGGTGGGCTTCTGGGATTGTACTATCGCCGCTACGACGAGACTCAACCTTGGGCGCCCTTGTTTAACTATGGTGCCAACGGCGTACCAACGGACTATCACCTTGCTTACAACCGTGGGGTACAGCTGATTGGCGCCAGCCTTGACACCACAATGGGAAATGTAAGTACCGGGTTCGAAGTTTCATATCGCCATAACACAGCACTTAACAGCAACCCGAACCCGCTTGTTCCCACGGAAAGCAGCGGAGCAACGGGTAACGTTGTGAATATCATTGCGAACGCGATTGTTCCGCTCTCGCGTTCTCCGTTCTGGCAGACCGGGTCATTCACGGCTGAGCTCGCCTACACGCGGTTGCTGTCCGTAACCTCGAACGCGTTGCTCTACAACGGCGTGGGATACGCCGGTTGTTCCGGAGGAAAGTGGAACGGCTGCTCGACGCGGGACCATGTAGCCCTTGCGATCGCTTTCCAACCTCAATGGTTGCAAGTGTTTCCAGGTGTCGACTTGAGCATGCCTATCTCTGACGTAATTGGCCTATACGGGAATGCTCCGCAGGTGGGAGCGAACTCGAATGAACAGGGATCGCACACCTATTCGATCGGCCTCCAGGCAACCATTCGCCAAAAGACCACCGTCACGCTAGCTTACAACGGAAGTTTTGCCCATGCGAACGGAGTCACCTATACGCCAAGTGGCTTGCCGTACTACGCGAGTGGCAACGGACTATATAGCCTCAACGATCGAAACTGGGTATCCCTGACTCTTCAGAGTTCGTTTTGAAGATGAGTATATTGAGGAGATTTGAAGTGAGAAATTCGTTATCTTTTTCCATTGCAGCGGCGATGTCAATCCATGTTGCGACATCCTTTGGTGCAGTAAGCGCTGAGGAGGCGCAGAAGCTCGGCACGACCCTAACACCGTTCGGTGCTGAAGTCGCGGGGAGCCAAGATGGCGCGATTCCAGAATATACAGGTGGACTGACGAAGCCGCCTGCTGGCTTCGATCCGAAGAGTGGACACTGGCCTGATCCATTTGCTAGTGAAAGCCCGGTCGCAAAGATCACCGCGCAGAATATGTCTCAGTATTCGGAGTTCCTGACGCCGGGTGTGAAGGGGCTTCTCAGTCGTTACCCTACGTACCGGGTCGACCTCTATCCGACGCATCGAACGATGCACTACCCTAAGTGGGTGTTGGATAACTCGACCAAGAACGCAACGTCCGCGAAGCTGACGGGTAAGACCGAGGGCGATGGTGTGGAGGGTGCCGCGGGTGGCATCCCGTTCCCGATTCCGAAGAATGGCTACGAGGTAATGTGGAACAACTATCTCGCATTCCAGCGCACGCAGTTTACGCTTCAAAACGTTGGTTCGTACCTCGTCGATACGTCTGGCGCGCGCACGTCGTTGCCGGTCTACAACCAGGATGACTACCATCCTTACTATGACCGCGATCTGAAAGCCTTGCCGAAGGGCTCATTTGAACAGATTGCGGTATCACAAACGGCACCGCCGACTGTCGCCGGGACGGCGATTCTGTCCGACAACCCCATCAACTATTCGGAGCGGGATGCTCAGACATGGTTGTATATGCCGGGGCAGCGTCGCATCCGGATGGCACCAGAGTACAAATATGACACTCCTGCTGCACAGTATGGCGGTGTGATGTTCTGGGACGAATTGCAGCTGTATCACGGGCAGATGGATCGCTTTGATTTCAAGCTGGTCGGTAAGAAGGAACTGATCATCCCGTATAACAACTATCGCTACTACCTTGCAACGGAAGATTCACTGTACGGCCCGAAGCACTTGAATCCCGACGACATCCGTTGGGAGAAACATCGCGTTTGGGTCGTCGAGGCCACCCTGAAGCCGGGTGCCCGACATGCTTACTCGAAACGCGTCTTCTACTTTGACGAGGATAACTGGGCCCTTGTTGAGGCCGATGGATACGACCAGGATGGGAAGTTGTGGCGGATTGGGCTGAACTATTCGTTCAACTACTACGACGGTGGTGGGGGGCTGTTTATGTCGATGGTGAACTTCTACGATCTGCAGAAGGGTAACTACTTTGCCGGCTTGAATGCAGTCTCCGGCGTGCCTCCCTTGATCAAGGTGTCAGACCAGCACACGAAGGCTGAAATCTTTACGCCTGCGGGCTTGGCCGGCAGCGGAATTCGCTAACTCGCTCCGTTGGGTTGCAGGGGCGTACTGGTCGAGCAGCGAACTCGTCGTGCACATCAGCGAGCAACTGCACCAGGTCGACGTCCCTGCGCATGATGGTAGAAAAATGACTATGTCTTCAAATTTGATCCCAAGTCCGAGGCGTCGGGCGTTCATCGCTGGAGCACTGTGCAGCGTTCTATCGCCGTTCGCGCTTCAGAGGATTGCTGCGGCCATTGACGTTCCCGAGGCAAATGGCTTCAAGGATCCGCTTGAAACGTCCGCAAACCGACGAACTGTTCCGAACACACGTCCGATGATGTCAATCACGAGTTCGGGCAGGCGACTCGTGGCAGTTGGCATGCGCGGACTCATTGCCATTTCTGAAGACGGCGGCCGTAGCTGGTCGCAGAGTCCATCGCCGGTTCAGAGTGATCTTCTCGACGTGGTCTTCGGTGACGCAGCAACTGGGTGGGTCGTCGGTCACGATGGCGTGATATTGAAAAGCATTGACGGCGGCGGACATTGGGCGAAGGTTTTCGATGGGCGCATCGCCGCACAAACGCTTCCCACGACATACAAAAGACGAATTGAAGGCGGAGCGGAAGAACTAAAAAAGTACGTGGAACAACTTACGCTTGATTATAAGGCGGGGCCGTCCCTTCCGTTCCTGAGTATCTGGGCGCGCGACGGAAGTGAAGCAATTTCAGTCGGAGCTTTTGGTTTGGCCGTGAAAACACAGAACGGCGGCAAGAACTGGGAACCGATACTCGAAACGTTCGAGAATCCCGAATTTCTTCACTTAAACGCTATTCGGGAAATTGGCGGTGACCTGTTTGTGGCTGCAGAAAAGGGGACTATATTCGGTCGAATCGAGAGCAGTGATCGTTTTGTCGCGTTTTCGACGGGATATCAGGGTAGTTTCTTTGGTGTCGACGGCGATAAGGAAGTGACTATCGCGTACGGTCTGCACGGGACCCTGTACCGAAGCCTTGATCGCGGAGTTCACTGGATGGCGGTTCCCACATCCGTTCGAGGAACCATTACGTCCTCGACAAATCTTGGTGACGGCCGATTCATCCTGGTAAGCGCCAACGGCGAAGTGGCGTTGTTCAGCAGAGACAACGCGAGTGTTCGCCTACTTCGGAATGACCGCCTGGGTCCTTTGACAGGCGTCTGTGCACTTCCAGGAAATCGACTCGCGGTCAGCGGGTTGAGCGGAATAAGCACACTGACCCTAAGTTAACCGTATTGCTGAGAGAATCCGTATGGGTGTTACTTCAAATCGTCCGAATTCAATGCCGGTCATTTCAGACCGAGCCCGCTTTGATTCCGGGAGCGGCTCGGTTCTCGAGCGATTGATATTCAACAGGCGTCGGCTGGTCGTCTTACTCGGATTAGTTCTCACACTGGTCTTCGGATTTGAAGCGACGCACCTGAAGGTGAATGCGCAGTTCGAGCGAATGATGCCACAGTCCAGTCCGATGATTCGGAATTACCTTCAGAATGTCGGCTCACTTCGAGGTCTGGGAAACTCGTTGCGCATCGTCGTCGAAAATCGATCAGGGGATATCTACAATCCACGCTATCTGAGTACGCTTAAGCAGATAAATGACCATCTGTACGTAATCCGGGGAGTCGACCGATCATTTGTAAAATCGCTGTGGATGCCCGTTGTGCGTTGGACAGAGGTCACGCCTGAGGGTTTCCAGGGCGGTGCTGTAATGCCAGACAACTATAACGGATCGCCGGATAGTAGCCAGCAGCTTCGGTTCAACGTCGCTCGAGCCGGAATCATCGGTTCTCTCGTCAGCAACGATCAGCGTTCGAGCATGATATTTTTGCCGCTTCTGGACCACTATGCAGACACGGGTGAGGCCCTGGACGCGCGAGCGGTCCGCGATGAAATCGAGAAGGTTCGAAAAGCCTACGGGAATGATGGTGTCGATATTCGCGTGATCGGTTTCGCCGAACTGGTCGGCGAGCTGATCCACGGGCTATTCAAGGTCGCTCTCTACTTTCTGTTCGCTGCTGGTATTGCAGCCACTTGCATCTACTTCTACACCCGCTGTATTCGCAGCACTGCGCTCGTTTCGGCTTGCTCGATCATTGCGGTGATCTGGCAACTCGGGATCATCCGTATGCTGGGTGGTCAGCTCGACCCTTACTCAATCTTGGTCCCATTTTTGATATTCGCGATTGGCGTGTCGCATGGTGCGCAAAAGATGAACGGCATCATGCAGGACATCGGGCGTGGGACGGACCGCTATGTGGCAGCGAGATACACCTTCCGCCGATTGTTTTTGGCCGGCCTGACCGCATTGCTGGCCGATGCAGTTGGCTTTGGCGTGCTGATGGTGATCGATATTCCCGTGATTCGCGGACTTGCCGAGGCCGCTAGCGTCGGGGTCGCCGTTTTGATCTTTACGAACCTTGTCCTGCTTCCGGTATTACTGTCCTACGCAGGTGTGAGCAGCAAGGCAGCGGCCCGAAGCCTGCGCGCGAGTGACTCTCATCCGTTCATACGTGTGCTCTCGCGGTTTACCCGAAAGGGACCGGCGGCTTGCGTAATCATCTCGGCGGCAGTGCTTACGCTCGCCGGTGTGTTGGTAAGTCAGCATTTGAAAACTGGTGACCTTGATCCAGGTGCGCCCGAACTTCGCCCTGACTCCCGCTACAATCGCGACAATGCTTATATAACCGCACATTATCGCCTATCCACCGACGAATTTGCGGTGATCACCAAGACGCCGCCGGGTGGAGTGAATGACTTCAAGACCCTTATCGAAATGGACCGTCTTGAACAGGTGTTGAGGGATGTTCCCGGCGTTCAGACCACGCAATCGGTCGGAAGTATCGGACGGCTTTACACTGCGGGTGGCTTTGAGGGAGATCCACGATGGATCACGATTAGTCGCGATCCGTTTATTTCAACGGATTCCATTAATAACGCCTTTGTTGCCAATCCGGAGCTTGTAAATGACGAGCGCTCCGTCGCGCCGGTCATTGCGTTCCTGTCTGACCATAAGGCGGAAACACTTGATAGGGTTGTAAAGACGGTGACTGCCTTTGCGGATGAGCACAATACCAGTACTCGTCAGTTTTTACTCGCAGCGGGGAGCGCCGGCATCGAAGCTGCGACCAATATAGCAGTGAGAGATGCGAATCGGAAAATGCTGTTCTTCGTCTACGGCGCCGTGATCATTCTCTGTTTTATCACTTTCAGAAGCTGGCGAGCGGTCTTGGTTGCGATTGTTCCCCTCATGGTGACATCGGTTCTCTGCGAGGCGCTAATGGTTATGCTGGGTATCGGCGTGAAGGTAGCGACGCTTCCCGTAACCGCGTTGGGGGTAGGGATTGGCGTGGACTATGCCCTCTATCTCATTAGTGTTCAGCTCGCGTTGCAGCGCGCGGGAAGCTCGGTAAGCGAGGCCTACGTGGGCGCTTTGGGATTCACGGGCAAGGTGATTGCACTCATTGGGGTGACATTGGCCGCATCCGTGGTGACCTGGGTATGGGCGCCAATCAAGTTTCAGGCTGACATGGGGATCCTGCTGACGTTCATGTTCTTGTGGAACATGATTGGTGCGCTCATCCTCATTCCAGCGCTTTCGGCCTTCCTGATGAACGGTCAAACGACCAGTTCAGCAGAGGTAAGAAGGGCAACTGAATCGTCGACTCACTCGGCGGTCTAGGGCTTCCTACTGCCGCGAGAGACGGGGCAGTACAAAATCTCTCGCGGTTTGATTTGGCGATGATTGCCGCGTAGTCGCCACGCGGAACGACAATATTGAGGTCACTTTGAGTACATTCGACAGCTACCCAGGGGAAATTCCTAACGACCCCGTAGAACTGATGAAACGCCTGCAGGAAAGCGACGGCCGTCGCTTTCCTCACGATCTGTACAATCGCCTAAGGGAAGTAGCACCCGTTTGGCGGGATCCAGACAGCAGAATCGTCTTCGCTTTTCGCTGGGCCGAAGCGGACCACCTATTCCGGTCGCAAAGTTTCGGTGGCCAAGAGGGTCGGCTAGCCTCAGATCCTCGTTTTGAGAATAGTCCAGCGCTACATTTGATTGCTAGCAATATTGCGTTTCGTGATCCTCCGGAACTCACGAGACTGCGCAGCTATGCCCAGAAAGCCTTCTCACGTCCGGTGATCGAGGGCGTCCGCGCGTATCTTGAAGGGCTAACGACAGAGGTGCTCGACAGCCTTGCGGACAACGACGAAATTGATATCGTCAACGATTATGCTATTCGCATTCCGCCGGCGGTTATCTGCCATATGCTCGGCATTCCCATTGAGGATCGTGCAACGTTCGAGGGCTGGGTTGCCGATCAGTTCAGGTTACTAACGCCGCTCCCGATCTCAGATGAGACACTTGCAGAGATTGATGCATCGACGAGATCGCTTGTGGAATACACGAGCTCGCTTATCGAGGAGCGCCGAAGTGCGCCCCGTGACGACCTTATCAGTGGGCTGTTGCAAGGTGCAGATTCGGCCGGTCAACGGATGACGCCGCAGGAAATGATTGCGATGACGATCGTATTGCTGGGCGGCGGGAGCGATACGACTCGATTCGTTATTGCGATGGGCGCACGAGCCCTGATCCTGGATAAAGAGCAGGGTGACGCACTACGAGCTGATCCGAAGCTCGACGCGCGGGCCTTCGAGGAGTTCTGTCGTGTTTACGGCCCGGTCGCAATCGGAAACATCCGCAGATCACCGGATGATGCAGAGCTCGGAGGGGTGAAGATTCCCGCTGGAACTTGGGTGGCGCCGGTGATTGCTTCGGCGAACCTTGACCCCGCAGTCTTTACTGATCCCTACAGGATTGACATTCGCCGTAATCCAAATCCACATTTGGCTTTTGGTGGCGGTGCGCACGCTTGCCTGGGTATGATGATGGCGCGTATGATCGGGCCTTATGCAATTGGCCGTTTCGCTCGGCACTTCCCAAGGTTGGATGTCTGCGATGCGCAGCTTGATGTAAATGAAAAGCTGTTTGCGATCCGGGGGCTCATGTCTCTAAAGGTGAGACGGACTTAAGCGAAGGCGGACGGGCAATCCGTCCCGATCTCCAGCCTAGTCAAGCCGTCGCCCGAGAAAGGCGACGAGGAATTAGCAGGTGAGCACTCTCTCTTACGAGTTGATGTACTGGCTCTGAAGCGCTACCGGCTCTTCCGTCTGGAAATTATCGCGAGGATGCGTCTGAGCTCGTGGCTTCGCTCGCTGCGGAAGATTGAGCTACGGCGCTCCATAGTAGCCGCGCTTTCGCGCTGAGCCTTGGTGCCTATGCGCCGCGTTGAATGACTAGTTCGGCGCGTCGCACAACGCTCGCCAGATGATCTTGGTTGCGTCTCGCAAGTCATTGAGGTTTTGAATGTCGCCTTCTGCGCGCCGATAGTAAATCAACAGGCCATCCGCATGGGCAGCGATCAGGCTCGCCCGTAGCGAACACTCAGCACTCGACAAGGTTGGGTTTATGCCAGCGACAATCGTGGCGAAGAATTGTGTGTATTCACGTTGGATGTTCCGCAATATAACTTTTGCGAATTCCTCGTGTTCGGCCAGCGCCCAACTCTGAAAGATGAAGGACCCGAGCTCGTGATCGCTTAGATTGTCGTAAAACTTGTCTACGATCACGTCAAGCTTCTTCTCGGCCGGGAGCGCGGCTTGTTGTGCGGACTCCTGGAATCTTTCGAGCCAACGTTGGCTCATGACGTCCATGGTGGCTCTTAGAAGGTCCTCGCGGCTAGAGAAGTAGTGCTGCAGAGTGCTGAGTCGAAGCCCGGCGCTACTTGCAACACGATTGATTGAATAGCCAGCGTAGCCCTCAGATGCGAGCAGGCGGATTGACACCTCAATGATTTCGGGGACGCGGCTCGCGCGATTGCCTCGACGTTGTTTTGACGGCGAAGAATCCGAATCGCTCGTGGGCAGAGATCCTATTTGAAGGTGTTTCATCGGAAAATGGGTGAGCAGTTAGCGCGGACAGCCGCTCAGAGTAGCAAATATGATTAGGTTGAGCAACCTATTGTTGATGCCTATGATTGGGGGAAACTAGTGCACATGGAATCCCGATGTCGCCCAGGTCGGGCGACATCGTTTGATGTAGGGGCCGTGAAAGGCGCCGGCCCGTGGGAAGCCCATGCGGATCGTACTGTTCCGCTGGCCGTGTCGGGTTAGATTGGCGCTTGTGCTCGGGAGATCGTGGCTTTTGCCAATCCCACGGTCACGGGGTCAAAGAATTCCCCCTCAACGACGCCGGCGCCACGACCAGCTTGGACACTCTTCTCGTAAAGCTCGAGCATTTTGTTCGCGTGATCGATTTCGCTTTGGGTTGGGCGATACACTTCGTGGATGGTCTTGACTTGCTGTTCCGCAAGTGCCATCTTCCCGTCGAATCCCAACATCGCTCCCCATCTCGTGTCTTCAATGAGGGTCGCCCGGTCATTGACGATTGGCCACGGCCCGTCCAGCGCCTGGAGGCCGTGGGTTTTCGCGGCAAGGTTGATGCGTGATTTCGCGAAATGATGAAGGTCGCCGGGGTATAGCGACCGATCGTGAAGATATGCACCGATTCTCGTTCCAAGGGATATGCTAAGGTCACCGATCGCAAATCCTAGTGAGTCTAGCCGTTCAGAACTCGCGGCAATCGTGTCGATATCGGTTAAGGCTCGTGCGGACTCGATGCCGGCACAGAGTGTAATTCGACGCTCGATGTTCAGGCTTTCAGAGAGCTGGGTGACCGCGCGGTCGACCCACACCACGTCTTGCGACGTTTCGACCTTCGAAAGAAATAGGGTGTCGACGGAGCCGTTTGACTCACGCAACACCACGTCAAGGTCATCCTCAATATACGGCGAGGATAGGGCGTTGATACGCACGGCCCGCTGCGAACGTCCCCAAATGTCCTCGGAAAGCAGTTTGGCAATACGGGTGCGGGCCTGCGCCTTTTGAGACGGCGCAACGGTGTCCTCGAGGTCCAGGCAGACCATGTCTGCAGAAGAGTTGATAATCGCTTGACGCAGGACGTCGATATCTTCTCCCGAGAGGAGGAGCACGGAACGTCGGGAATTCATATAAATCCTCCTAGTTTGATTAAATTCGATCAAATGCCTGAATAGGGATCAACCATCGAAGCGTGGCTCAGGAAGGCCTTCAGCTCCGATGTCCGGAATACGGAATGTGCACCCGCTGATTTCATCAGCTGGCACCCCGAGTCCGATCGCGGAACCATTGATTGATGTGAAGTAAAGCTGGTCGAGTTGTGGTCCGCCAAACGCGACACTTGACACAAAGGGGGTTGGTACATCGACGGTTCGCTCAACTTCGCCCGAGGGGGAAAAGCACACAATTTTGCCGGCTCCACACATGGCGACCCAGACGCGGCCCAGGATGTCCACAGTGGCGCCGTCGGGGATTCCGGGAAACCCATCCGTTTTGGCAAAAATTCTTTTGCAGGACACTTCTCCCGTTCGTAAGCAATAGTCGTACGCGTAGATGACTTTGCGCGTGCTATCCGAGAAGTAAAATGTATCGCCAGCAGGATTCCAGCAAGGCCCGTTGGTGATTACGAAGTTCCGGTCCAACAACGAAGATTGGAGGTCGGTCTCGATCTTGTAAAGGCGTCCGAGGGGCCGGGTGTCTTGAATGGACCGCGGCTGCGATCCGACTAGAAATCGGCCCCGAGGATCCACCTTTCCGTCATTGAGCTGGGTTTCGACGTCGCCGTGTTGTGGGTCGCAAAGGAACGACGTTAGTCCGGTCGTGAGATCCAGGGCGTGGATTCCATCTTGCAACGCGACAATCGCATTACCTGCCCGTCGGAGCGCAAACGAACCAATCATGGAAGGTACTTCCCAGTGCATGACTGCTTCGTCCTCGCTTTGATAGCGCCAAAGCTTCCGCTCGACCAGATCAACAAAGTAGAGGGCTTGTGTGGCGTGATCCCAGATCGGACCTTCGCCAACAGTGCATCGGATCGTACCGATACGTTCGATCTGCATGGTTGACATTGTGTGAGTATCTCGAGCTTGATGGGGTGCGGGCGCCTGTCTACAGCTCAGGAGGAGCCCGCAAACAGGCGTTATTGCATTGCGCCGGGAGGAGGGGGGGGTGCAAGAAACCGCCACGGACTGACTTCTGAGTCTCGCGGCACCTTAATTTCGATGACCCACGGGCCGCCGGAATCCAATGCCTTCTTCATTGCAGATCTAAAAGCCTCGGGTGTCGCGACCTGCTCCCCGTTTGCGCCAAAGGCATGCGCGAGCTTGGCGAAGTCCGGATTCGTGAGGTCAGACCCAATCGTTCGCCCTGCAAAGCCTTCAATCTGGTCGCGCCGAACGTTCCCGTATGCACTGTTGTTGAACACCAGAGCGATGACGTCGATACCATATTGCACAGCGGTGGCAAGTTCCTGAACGCCGAACATAAACCCGCCGTCGCCACATATTGCAACGACCGGTCGGTCAGGGTGCGCAATCTTGACGCCGAGGGCCGTTGGGTAGCCTGATCCCAAGTTGCCCTGGTAACCTGAACTGATAAACGTGCGCGGTTCGTAAATAGGAAAGCCGAACCACGAAGTAAAGCCAACCTGGGAGAGCTCGTCGGTGACGATCGCGTTAGCGGGCAAGACATCGCGAAGTACGTCCAGGTAGGCCATCTGGGGCTGTATTTCCTGGATCTCGGCGAGTGCTTTTTCAGTCGCGGCCTGGATACGCGACATACGATCCTCGCGCCTGTATTCAAGGCGTGTTAATGCTCGCAAAAGCTCTATCGTTGCCTCCTTTGCATCGGCGACTACTCCGACTTCGGGTCGTGCGCGACGCATTTCCGCAGGGTCGATATCTATACGAAGAGTCTTCAGGCCGTCGGGGCGCCAGGCCCAACGCCAGCGCGGGACCTCCATGCGTGACCCAATGCCAATCACGAGATCAGTTTCTGGCCAAAGTTTGTAGGCGGACGCCAGAGTGAGTCCAAGTGGATGGGCATTGCTGACTACGCCGCGACCACTTCGATGTGCGACAACTGGAGCCTGAATACGCTCCGCCAGCTCTCGAATCTCCTCGCATGCGCCGAATGCTCCACCCCCGACAAAAATCATCGGATTCCGACTCTCCTGGATCAATTTCGCCGCTTTCTCGATCGCATCAACATCTACGGGCGGGGGAGGTAACGCGGGAAACGGGTCGCAGCTGCGTACAGCTGTGGGCTTGACGAACATATCCCATGGCATTTCAAGCGCTGCAGGACCCATTCTCCCGGCTAGCATCTGTTGAAATGCTTGCGCAACCAGCTCAGGCGCAGTTGACGGATGTTCGATCCGTTGCCCCCACTTAAAGATTGATCGCAAAGTGCCAAGCTGATCAGGCATCTCGTGGAGGTGCCCGTGGCCTTGACCGAGAAAGCTTGTCGGCGTTTGCCCAGTGAGGCAAAGCACCGGGGCATTGCATCCCAGACTTGTTAACGCCGCAGCACCTGCATTCAGTACGCCAGGACCCGGGACGACTGAGTAGACGGCTGGTCGACCCGTAGCGCGAGCGTATCCGAAAGCCATGTAACCCGAGCCCTGCTCGTGCCGAGCTCCGATAACACGGATGTTTGTCCGATGAAGCGCATCAAATAGCCCATATAGCTGGGCGCCAGGAAGCCCAAATACGGTATCGATTTGGTGCCGACGCAAGCTGTCAGCGAGCGCATCGCCGCCAGTCATCTGTGTAATTTGCATATCTCTCATTGACTATCAAGCTCTGAAAAAGCTCTCTCTTCGCTGTAGGACTGTACTGATGTCGTAACCAAGGGCCATATCCGCGTCTCTGTCAATAGACTGGGCAACGGGGCTGGTGGCCTCGCGGGCCTGGTGGGAGCGATTCGGTAGTCACCGCTGCGGCGCCGAGACAGCGGAAAGGCGGGGCGCATCTGTGTTCTACACGTGAGTCTCTCCCCCGATGGCACGCATGACACGGCGCGAGAAAATAACGGTTCTTACTGATTTGGTGTTTTACACCCCATCGGTCAAGTTCTCAGTCATCCGTAAAGATGACATCGATCGACCTACCGTCAGTTACGTAAGGCCAACGTTGTCCTTTTTCGAGAGGGCTTCCCAGGCGGTAAGGCAATGGCATGCTTCGGTCACGGAAGGAGACACGAGATGATTGAAGTTACTGTCAAGAGCAAGGTAATAGAAGCCGCAGACATTGCGGTATTTGAGTTGGAGCCCGTGGGGGGGGGCTCGTTGCCGCCGTTCAGCGCCGGTGCGCATATTGACGTTCAGGTCGGCCCAGGGTTGGTGCGCCAGTATTCCCTTTGCAACGCGCCGGACGAGCATCACCGTTATCTGATCGGCGTGCTGCGTGACCCAGGCTCTCGAGGTGGCTCCCGCTCACTGCATGACAACGTGCACGAGGGCGCTATCCTTCAAATCAGCGAGCCACGAAATCATTTTCCGCTAGTCAAGGGAGACAATTACCTGCTGTTCGCCGGCGGAATCGGTGTTACGCCGATACTGTGCATGGCACAGCGCCTCGCTGCTGTCAATGCTCGATTCACCATGCACTATAACTGCAGGTCGTCTGACCGGGCGGCCTTTGCCCAGCAAATCGCCTCGAGCGAATACTCCGGCAACGTGCAGATCCATTTCGACGATGGTCCCGAGTCACAGCGGTTGGATACAAAGTCGGCGATACCGATGTGGTCACCCGCGTTGAAGGACACGCATCTCTACGTTTGCGGTCCCGGCGGATATATCGACTTCATTGTCGGCGCGGCAAAGGTGGCCAACTGGCCTACGGAAAATGTGCATCTTGAGCGATTTTCTGCTCAACCGATGACGTCGGGGGCTGATGCACCATTCAGTGTCAAGCTCGCGAGTACGGGGAAGACATACGAGGTCCCCGCTGGTCGCACCGTGACTCAGGCTCTCGCCGATCATGGGGTAGCGATTCCGGTGTCGTGCGAGCAGGGCGTCTGCGGCGCATGTATCACTCGGATCCTTGACGGTCTTCCAGATCACCGTGACGCTTACTTCACCGAAGACGAGCACGCACTCAACGACCAGTTTACGCCGTGCTGCTCCCGGTCAAAATCACCAGTGCTTGTTCTCGACCTATAGCGTGGGAAAAGCAGCGAGGAAATCGTGAAAACCCGCAAAAGGGCCTATGCCTGCGTCGTTGCGATACTAGTCCTCGCTGCAGCGGCCATCACTTGGTTCGCACCGGACGAAGTCGCCCTTGCGATTCAATTCGTCAGTTCGACGAGTGAAGGTAGCGGCGGAGCAAAGCTTGCGCGAATGCAGAACGCTTCCCTTGCGAATTTGCTCACGAGTTTTCGATGGTAGGCAGACTTACTTAACAAATTTACGGAGTTGACTATGTCTATGAAGCAGGCTATCGCAGATAGTGTCCGGCTCGGTTCGCGCATGCTCATCGGTGATTCCTGGCGGGCATCATCCAATAGCATCGAGATTCCGGTATATGACCCAGCCACCGGGGCTGAACTCGCACGTATCCCGCAAGCTACCGAGTCTGACGTCGACGATGCTGTCAAGGCAGCCAGGGCCGCGCTCGTTCATCCGTCGTGGCGTGAGTCCCTGCCAATCACACGGGAGCGCCTGCTGCTAAAGCTGGCGGATCTGGTGGAAGCACATGGTGAGGAGCTTGCTGGCATTGAGACGCTCAATCAAGGGAAGCTCCTTGGTGTCGCGACGGGTATTGACGTCGCTTCGAGTGTGCAATGGCTGCGCTACATGGCAGGTTGGGCGACGAAAATCGAAGGCTCTTCCCTTGACGTGTCGTTCTCATTTCCGCCTGGCACAAAATACAAGGCGATAACTAAGAAGCAACCGGTGGGCGTGGTGGCAGCGATTGTCCCATGGAATTTCCCCATGTTGATGGCTGTCTGGAAAATTGCTCCAGCTTTGGCCTGCGGATGTACTGTCGTTCTAAAGCCAGCAGAGGAAACGCCACTGTCAGCGCTTCGGCTGGCTGAACTGGTACTAGAGGCGGGATTTCCTCCGGGCGTCCTGAACGTGATTACCGGCGATGGCGCGACGGGTGCAGCGCTTGTGCGACACGCCGGTGTGAACAAGGTGACCTTTACGGGTTCGACTGAAGTCGGCAGGCTGATTGGCGCGCAGTGCGGCTCTGATATTCGCCGCGTGGCGCTCGAATTGGGTGGAAAGAGCCCAGTAATCGTCCTGGACGACTGCGACGCAAATCTTGCGATCCAAGGGGCGAGCGCGGCAATCTTTACCAATCATGGTCAAGTTTGTACAGCTGGATCACGGTTGTATGTTCACAAGAAGCAGTTCGACAAGGTGGTCGGCGGGATTGGCGATATTGCGAAGAACATGGTACTTGGGTCGGGCTTCGATCCGCGCACTCAGATGGGACCAATGGTGTCCGAGCGACATAAGCAGCGCGTTCTCGGGCTTATCGCGACTGGCGAAAAAGAGGGCGCGGAATTGGTTGCCGGAGGCACTGTCTCGACTTCCGAGGGGTTCTTTGTTCAGCCAACCGTATTTGCGCATACGTCGGATGCGCCACTCACTCTTCTTCGCGAAGAGGTCTTTGGTCCAGTACTTGTAGCCCGCCCGTTCGACGATATCGCCGATGTGCTTCGGCAGGCGAACGATTCGGAATACGGACTCGCAGCGAGCGTATGGACTTCTGATATCAGCAAGGCATTGAGAATATCGGATGGCCTGGAAGCAGGAACCGTCTGGATCAATACGCACAACGTGGTTGACCCGAATGTTCCGTTTGGCGGCTTTAAAGCTTCCGGGATCGGTCGTGAGCATGGTCGAAGCGCAATTGACGCGTACACAGAAAACAAGAGCGTTTGCATAGCCTATTGACCGGGCTGAATGATGTCGGATCTTTTCCGTCCGAGGGCCGTTCAGAGACAGAAGGGTACTTCACGGATGCATCGTACATCCAGCGCCCATGAGTGAAAGTTAATTTGAGAATTGGTTGTCCATTGAAATAAACGGAACCGGAGAGATAAATGTCATATGAAGGTCGTTGGAGCACGGTGAAGGTTGTCGTCGATGGCGGGATTGCATGGGTCTCGTTGAATCGACCTGAAAAGCGAAATGCCATGAGTCCCACGCTCAACGCGGAGATGATCGACGTACTTGAGACAATTGAGCTCGACGCGGAAGCGCAAGTACTCGTGTTGACGGGGGAAGGCGACGCGTGGACGGCTGGTATGGACCTGAAGGAGTATTTCCGCGAGATCGATGCTGGTCCGGAGATTTTGCAGGACAAGATTCGACGCGACGCAAGTCGCTGGCAATGGCAACTTCTGCGCATGTACTCGAAGCCGACCATCGCGATGGTTAATGGTTGGTGTTTTGGCGGTGGATTCTCGCCCCTTGTGGCGTGCGACCTTGCGGTGTCGGCCGACGAAGCAGTTTTTGGCCTGTCGGAGATCAACTGGGGTATCCCGCCGGGCAATCTCGTGAGCAAGGCTATGGCGGATACCGTGGGCCATCGCCAAGCACTTTTCTACATCATGACTGGCGACACGTTCTCTGGGCAGGATGCGGCGAAGATGGGCCTTGTTAACAAGAGCGTTCCCCGCGCACAGCTGCGAGACGAGGTAAAGGCGCTTGCCTCGAAGCTGTTGAACAAGAATCCGGTGGTCCTTCGCAACGCAAAGAATGGTTTCAAGCGCTGTCGTGAGTTGACGTGGGAACAGAACGAAGACTACCTGTACGCAAAGGTCGACCAAGCGAGTCACCGTGACCCCGAAGGCGGTCGCGAAAAGGGCCTCAAGCAATTCCTCGATGAGAAGAGCATCAAGCCCGGTCTCCAAACGTACAAGCGCTAACTTTTGGTTTGGGCTGGAATGTAGACAAGGAGAGAAAACATGTATGAGAGCAGGCTCCTGATCGGAGGCGAGTCGCGTACTGCATCGGGCGGTAGAACCGTTGAGCGTATCAATCCCGCGACCGGTCAAGCCGCCACCCAAGCCGCTGCGGCGACGGTAGAGGACGCAGCGGCAGCGGTCGCTGCAGCCGCACACGCTTTTCCCACTTGGGCCGCGCTCTCACCTACAGAGCGCCGCAGGCGCCTCCTGTTAGCGGCGGACAGCATGGACGCCCGCGTGGGAGAGTTCATCGCAGTCGGCGTCGCGGAAACAGGTGCGATGGCGAACTGGGTCGGCTTTAACGTCATGCTCGCGGCCAACATGCTGCGTGAAGCCGCGGCGATGACCACGCAGATCGATGGCGCGGTTATTCCCTCTGATATCCCTGGAAGCTTGGCATTGGCGGTGCGGCAGCCCTGCGGCGTCGTGTTGGGAATAGCACCATGGAATGCTCCGGTAATTCTGGCCACGCGGGCAGTTGCGATGCCTCTTGCGTGCGGAAACACGGTCGTACTTAAGGCGTCCGAGGGATGTCCTGGAGTGCATAGCTTGATCGGTGAGGTTTTACAGGAGGCAGGCCTCGGTGACGGCGTGATCAACGTGATCTCAAACGCACCGGGAGACGCTCCGACGATTGTTGAAAGCCTAATCGCGAATCCGCTAGTGAAGCGCGTGAATTTCACGGGTTCGACGCGTATTGGCCGCATTGTTGCCGAGCATTCGGCTCGCTATCTGAAGCCTGCGGTGCTGGAGCTGGGCGGCAAGGCCCCCGTCCTTGTGCTGGACGACGCAGATCTTGACGCTGCGGTGGAGGGCATCGCATTTGGTGCATTTTTCAATCAAGGCCAGATCTGCATGTCGACCGAGCGAGTGATCGTCGCTCGCAAGGTTGCTGATGCGTTCGTCGATAAGCTCGTGGCGAAGGCGCGGACACTTAAAGCGGGCGAACCAACGCAGTCGGGATCCGTGCTTGGCACGCTCGAGAGCTCAGCATCTGTGCAGCGTATTCGAGCCCTAGTGATGGACGCACAAGAGAAGGGCGCGAACTTACCGCTCGGATGCAAGGTCGATGGCGCAATCATGCAGCCGGTCATCGTTGAGAACGTCACGCAAGAAATGAAGCTCTATGCCGACGAATCGTTCGGCCCAGTCGTGACCATTCAGCGTGTGGATAACGATGATGATGCGGTACTTATTGCCAATGACAGCGAGTACGGCCTCTCAGCTGCGGTTTTCAGCCGGGATGTGGCTCGTGCGATGAACGTGGCCAGGAGAATTGAATCCGGAATCTGCCATATCAATGGTCCGACAGTGCATGACGAAGCGCAGATGCCATTCGGAGGTGTAAAAGCCAGCGGCTACGGTCGTTTCGGCAGTAAGGCCTCGATCGCCGAATTTACAGATCTCAGGTGGATCACGGTACAGACGGAACCCCGCCACTATCCGATTTGAACACGCGGTTGTACAAAAAATGACATTGTTCGTGCCGGATGCTATCCCCAGCTCCGGCACCTGCCGCGAAACAGGAGACTGATTTTGGATTCAGCGTCGAGCCAGGCACACGTTGGTGATGTGACCGCATCGTCCGTTACCGGTTACAGGGCAGTCGGCATCGGTCAGGGAATGCCGCTTGTCGAACGGCGTGACGAGTGTTGGTATCTGCGCTCGACTGAGCCGCTACGCAGCTACCCGGAACGAATTACAGATCGCCTCATAAGCGGTGCGAACCGGCATCCGGATCGATGGCTCGTGGCACGCAGAAATGCAGACGGGCATTGGTGCGGCATCAGTTACGCATCCATGCTTGAACGCGCTCGGTCCATAGGGCAGGCACTACTGGATCGCGGTCTCTCAGTTCGCCGACCGGTTGCGATCCTATCGGGAAACGACCTCGAGCATCTGCAGATTGCGTTTGGCGCGATGTACGCCGGGATTCCCTTTGTTCCGGTTTCCCCTGCATATTCGCTTGCGTCAAGCGATTTCAATAAGCTGAGGCACGTCTTCCAGCTGCTAAATCCAGGGCTTGTCTTCGCGGCGGAAGGATCGATCTTCGTGGCGGCAATGGACGCTGTAGTACCACCTGATGCGGAGCGTGTTGTCGTGACACGGTCCGCTCAAGTCTCGAACGAGACCGTCTTCGAGGCGTTGCTTCAAACGCAGGCGACGAGCGTGGATGCCGTCCATGCAGCGATCACGGGTGACACGATCGCCAAGTTTCTCTTCACGTCTGGATCCACGCGTTTGCCGAAGGCTGTACCGACGACGCACCGAATGCTCTGCAGCAACCAGCAAATGCTGCTGCAGACGTTTCCGGAATTTGGTGCCGAACCGCCTATTCTTGTGGACTGGTTGCCATGGAACCACACCTTCGGCGGCAGTCACAATGTCGGTATCGCGCTCTACAACGGCGGGACTCTGTTCATCGACGACGGTAAGCCTGTCTCGGGTCGATTTGATGAGACACTTCGGAATTTGCGCGAAATATCGCCAACCCTGTACTTCAACGTCCCGAAAGGTTGGGAGGAACTCACAGCCGCGCTCGAAATTGACGAGACGCTGCGAGAGTCATTTTTTTCGCGCGTAAAGCTATTTTTCTTTGCCGGTGCTGGCTTGTCGCAAGCTGCATGGGATCGCCTCGACCGCGTGACAGAGCGGCATTGCGGCGAGCGTATCCGCGTCATGACAGGCCTCGGGATGACAGAGACTGCGCCATCGTGCATGTTCACAACAGGCCCGGTGACCGGCGCGGGGTATATCGGGCTGCCAGCGCCAGGCTGCGAAACCAAGCTTGTGTCGGTAAATGGCAAGTTGGAAGCTCGATTTCGTGGGCCGCACGTCATGAAAGGCTACTGGGGCGCAAGTGCCGTCGGCCAGGATGTGTTTGACGAAGAGGGCTACTACCGAAGCGGTGACGCGGTACGGTTCTTCGATCCACAGAGGCCAGAGCTCGGTCTGATGTTCGACGGACGTATCGCGGAGGACTTCAAGCTAAGCACCGGTACTTTCGTCAGTGTCGGTCCGCTGCGCGCGCGTATCGTGTCGAGCGGTGCGCCCTACGTGCAGGATGCGGTGGTCGCAGGTATGAATCGAGGCGACGTTGGGGCGCTGATCTTTCCGCGTGTTGACGAATGCCGCCAGCTCGCAGGTATCGGGACCTCTGCAAGCCTTGAGGACGTGATTGCCGCACCGGCTGTTCGAGCTTTCTTTGTTAGTCTGATGCAGACGCTCAACAACGAGGCGACCGGCGGCGCAACGCGCATTGCACGTATCCGGCTATTGCTTGAGCCTCCATCGCTGGACCTCGGCGAAGTCACGGATAAAGGCTCCATCAACCAGAGAGCGGTCCTTACGCATCGCGCTAGGGAAGTCGAGGAAATGTATACCAGTTGTGAACATCCGACGGTGATTGTTGGCCATCATCCTCGAGTATCTGGAGAGAGCGCTGCATGAGCCTTGAGTATCAGCCGCCCCTGCGCGACATGGTTTTCGTGATCGATGAGTGGATAGGGGCGCCGGAATGGTGGAGTACTGTGTCGGCATGGAAAGATCTGGATAGGGTCATAGTCCAGCAGGTTCTGGACGAGGCCGCGCGCTTCGTTACCGAACGCATCGCGCCGTTGAATTCGAGCGGAGACCTTCAAGGCTGTGGGTTCAGCAACGGTGAAGTGACATTGCCGTATGGGTTTCGCGACGCTTATCAAGCGTTTGCTCAGGCGGGGTGGCCCACGCTCGCAGTCGATTCTGAGGCGGGCGGCCAGGGGCTTCCGCAACTGATCGACGCAGCACTGCAGGAAATGCTCGCGGCAGCCAATCATGCATGGCTTATGTCTCCGGGCTTGACACATGGTGCGATTGCTTGTCTGGCGGCGCATGGTTCCGAGCGGCTCAAGCGAGACTTGTTGCCACGGATTGTTTCAGGCGAGTGGCTGACGACGATGTGTTTGACGGAGCCTCAAGCGGGCAGCGACTTGTCGAGGTTGCGCGCCCGGGCAACATATGACTCGCAGTGTGATGGTTACAGGATCAATGGAAACAAGATCTTTGTGAGCGGCGGCGATCACGATCTCACGGACAATATTGTTCACCTTGTGCTGGCGCGTTTGCCTGATGCTCCTGCAGGAACCAAAGGATTGTCGCTCTTCGTTGTGCCGAAGTGGTTTGTTGACGATGAGGGAGTCCGCATTCGGAACGAAGTACATTGCGACGGCGTCGAGAAAAAGATGGGCTTGAAGGCAAGTCCCACGTGTTCGATGCGATTTGAGGAGGCTCTCGGCTGGATCGTGGGCGAGCCGAATCGAGGTCTGGCGGCGATGTTTGTGATGATGAATGCCGCACGCTTGCAAGTAGCGATGCAAGGGCTCGGGCACGCGCAGATTGCTTCACAGCGTGCAGAAATCTATGCTCGTGAGCGCGCGCAGATGCGCGCAGTCAGTGCACCGCCAGGTGTCACTAGCGAGTTGGGGCGGCCGGATCCGATTAGTTTTCATCCGGCAATAAGGCGTATCCTGCTGGATCTTCGGGCTACTACAGAGGGCGAGCGGGCCATCGGATACTGGATAGGCTACTGGCTGGACGTAGCGGAGAGGCATCAAGACGCTACGGAACGCTCAGCGGCAGTGAAACTGGCTTCGTTGCTCACGCCGATTGCCAAAGCATTCTTCACGGAAAACGGCTTCAGTGCAGCGTCTAGGGCGCTTCAGGTATTCGGTGGGTATGGGTATATCCACGAGTACGGAGTCGAGCAAATCGTTCGGGACAGTCGCGTCGCGATGATCTATGAAGGGACGAACGAGATTCAGGCAATTGACCTGCTCGTGCGCAAGGTGCTGGCCGATGGAGGTGAGGCACTCGGCATACTCCTCAAACAGTGCCGAGCGGAGGCGTCGCGAGGACACGCTGTCAAAAATTCTGCGGTTAAGCGGGCCTGCCTGAAGTTGGAATCGCTGATTGCAGACGTCAGCAGAGTCACTGACTCCATCGTGTCCGAGAGTATTGCTGACAGCGAACTCGCGTATCGGGTTGCCGACGACTATCTCGGAATGCTTGGCTGGTTTCTGCTCGCGTTCGCATGGACGCGCTCTCTGCGCTTAGCCAGCGAGGAAGGACGAGAGGACGCGTTCTATGCAGAAAAACGTACGACGGCTGAGTATTTTTTCGACTACCCGATTGCGGCTTTTGGCCATAGGCGTACGCTTGTCGAGGCAGGTATAAGGAAGAAACTTCCTCATGTTTGAGGGAGGATGGTCTAGCAGATGGAGCGTTATCGCATTGACCTTTCGACCTCCCGCGGAGTGCCTGCGCGAGGTCGCCGCGACGGGATGGCCAACCATGTTTTCGTGGCGCGCCGCCGCGTCTGAGGTAGGCTAGGTAGCAAATCCAAGTGAAAGGGTATAGTCTGCTTCTTCTTTTGCGAATTGCGCGAGAGCAGAGATAAACGCCCGCGTGTCGTCCGTGCGCCATTTGAAACAATATTCGATGCTTGGAAGTTCCGGTACCGTCTTGAAGGCGTTTAGATGGCCTGATTCCACCAGGTTGCGCATGAAAAGGCGAGGGAGGAAGCTAATGCCGACGTCGGCGAGCGTCAGCCCGACGATGGCACTTAAGCTGTTACACGCGAGGATCCGACGACCACTCACTCTGTTTGATGCGGCCCAAGTCTCGTAGGCGGAGGTTAGTCGGGACTCACCGGTCATGGTAAGAATCGGGTATTGCGCGATGTCTTGCGATTTCAAAACCGTCCCTGTTGGGATCCGCTTTGGTGACGACATCCAAGCGAAGTCCAAGGAAGTGTCTGAATTTTTGTGTGCAAGGCAGATAAAAACCTGCCGTCTGGCAGGTCATCAATTGCATTCTACAAATGATTCCTGGTGAAGCGATCCTCGTAGAGGATCGCGAACTGGTTCATCGCGGCTTTCCAGTCATGTGCGGCACGGCTCCAGTCAGCCGTGATATTGCGCAAGGCCAGCCACAGCAGTTTGGTCGCGGCCTCGTCCGTGGGGAAGTGCCCACGCGTCTTGACGATCTTGCGTAG
>NZ_JAMBPS010000068.1:0-34143 GCF_024206515.1 Paraburkholderia sp. CNPSo 3281
GTCAGTGTGCGATTGCGGGTAAAGGCGGTGGGGGTGCGGCGCACGCGCTCGGCGAGCGCCGGATCGAACAGGAAATCGGAGAACTCAGCCAGAAGTCGGGAAGACGCCGGTATTTGAGTTCATATCGTTGATTTATCAGGAAGTTATGGTGTGAAGTTTACAGGTCCCACGGTTCGTTTACAAGCACTTCCGGGGCTTAAGTTGAGAGCATTGCCCCGCACAGGGGCAACGCCTGCATACCGACGCGAAAACAAGGAAAGGCGAAAGCACGGACCTTGCTACAAAAACCTCAAACGCTCAGGCGTGCGCCGGCTGCAGCCCCCCCAACAACTGCCGCACCCGCGAGAGATCGCGATTGACCGCGCCCGCGTCCTCGAACAGCTCCGCGAGCCAGTCGACGAACACGCGCACGCGCGGCGACAGCTGGCGCGACTTCACGAACGCCACGGATACCGGCGTGGGCAGCGGCTTCCATTGCGGCAGGACCTCTTGCAGCGCACCGCTGTCGAGGTACGGCTGCGCCGCGAGCAGCGGCGGCTGGATGAGACCATAGCCCTGCAGACCGCACGTGAGGTAGGCGAACTCGTCGGAGACATGCACGAACCCGTCCACCTTCACCTTCGTCGGACTGCCGTCCACCTCGAAGTCGAACTCGAACGGGCGGCCCGTGAGCGGTGAAAGGAAGTTGACGACCGGATGCTGCGCGAGATCGTCGAGCGTTTGCGGCGCGCCGTGCCGCTCGAGGTACGCGGGGCTCGCGCAGGTCACGTGCTCCAGCACGCCGAGGCGCCGCGCGGCGAGTCCCGAGTCGGGCAGCTCGCCGAGCTGGATGCTGCAATCTACCCCCTCGCCGACGAGATCGACGTTGCGCAGGCTCACGCCGATCACGAGGTCGATCTGCGGATAGCGCGCGTGGAAGTCGTCGAGCGCGGGCAGCACGATCGCATTGGCGATGAGGCCCGGCATCTCCACGCGCAAGCGGCCGCCGATCGCGCCGGGCGACTGGCGCACGCTCGCTTCGGCATCGTCGATGTCGGCGAGAATCTGCGAGGCGCGCTCGTAGTACGCGGCGCCTTCGGGCGTAAGCGACAGGCGCCGCGTCGTGCGCACGAGCAATTGCGTGCCGAGCAGCGATTCGAGGTTTTGCATCACCGTAGTGGCGCTGGCGCGCGGCATATCGAGTGACTGCGCGGCTTTGGTAAAACTATTGGTGTCGACGATGCGTACGAACGTGCGCATCGCCTGGATGCGGTCGATCACGGGCTAGCTCCTGACAATGGGCTTGAGGCTTGAACGAAATCCGCGCTGCTGCAGAAAAAGGGTGAGCCGCGTAGCGACGAATGCGCTTCGCGGTGCCGGCGTCTCGCGGAAAGCGACGCTCAGCGGTTAAACAGCGATGGCGATTGGATGGCGGCGCACGCGGGCGCCGGCTCGACTACGGGAGGCCAAAAAAGGAGGCCTCGAAGGGGAAGGGCTGGCGGGCCATCCGGAACGGATGGCCCGGCGGGGCAGGGTGTTACGTCTGGATGCGCGGTGCTGGTTGTCTGCGCGGCGTGCGCGTTACTTGCGCAGCGAATCGAGGTCGATCACGAAGCGGTACTTCACATCGCTCTTGAGCATGCGCTCATAGGCGTTGTTGATGTCCTGCATCTTGATCATTTCGATATCCGACGTAATGCCATGCTTGCCGCAGAAGTCCAGCATTTCCTGGGTTTCTGCAATGCCGCCGATCAGCGAGCCCGCGAGACGGCGGCGCTTCATGATCAGGTTGAACACTTGCGGCGACGGGTGATCGTGCTCGGGCGCGCCCACCAGCGTCATCGTGCCGTCACGGCGCAGCAGCTCGATGAACGGGTTGAGGTCGTGCTGCGCGGCCACGGTGTTCACGATCAGGTCGAAGCTGTTGGCGTGCGCCTTCATCTGCTCCGGGTCCTTCGAGATCACCACTTCGTCCGCGCCCAGGCGCTTGCCGTCTTCGATCTTCGAGGGCGACGTGGTGAACAGCACCACATGCGCGCCCATCGCATGGGCGAGTTTCACGCCCATGTGGCCGAGGCCGCCGAGACCCACGATGCCGACCTTCTTGCCGGGGCCCGCGCCCCACGTGCGCAGCGGCGAATACGTGGTGATGCCCGCGCACAGGAGCGGCGCGGCCGCGGCGGCATCGAGGTTCTCGGGCACGCGCAGCACGAACGCTTCGTCCACCACCAGCTGCGTGGAGTAGCCGCCGTAGGTGATGTCGCCGCTCACGCGGTCGGCGCCGTTATAGGTGCCGACCCAGCCGTTCTCGCAATACTGTTCGAGGCCTTCGGCGCAGCTCGGGCAGGTGCGGCACGAATCGACGAGACAGCCCACGCCGACGAGTTCGCCCACCTTGTATTGCGTGACGCCCTTGCCGACTTCGGCCACGCGGCCGACGATCTCGTGGCCCGGCACGACCGGGAAAATCGTGTTGCGCCATTCGTCGCGCGCCTGGTGCAGGTCGGAGTGGCACACGCCGCAGAACAGCACGTCGATACGGACGTCGAGTTCCCGCAGGTCGCGGCGCTGGAATTCGAACGGGGCGAGCGGCGAGGCGGCGTCGCGGGCGGCGTATCCGTAAGTTGGGTACATGTGTTGGCTCTCCTCTAGTGCATGGGTGTTGCGGCAGGGTTCCCATCCTAAGGATCGGGACCCACCCAGGGAATACCTGAAGCTATCGAAGACTTGCCTGATTCTCCTGGCGCGCAGCGCATCGACGGGTTCGGTGATAGATTGGCAAGCCTGTTTCTCTGCCTGACTTCATCTTTTGGGGCACAACCGATATGGGCTACGTCAAAACCCTCGCCGCGGCAGCCATCGCGCCGGCGGCCGCCACGCAGGCGCGCACGGTCGACCTGCTCATGCAAATCACGCAGCGCGACGGCGTGCACGCCACGGCGGTCGAAGGCGTGCGGCTCTACCGCGGCAGCGAAAGCCATCCGCGCCAGCCGGTCATGTACGAACCGAGCATTTTCATCGTCTGCCAGGGGCGCAAGCGCGGCTTTCTCGTCGACCAGGTGTTCATCTACGACGCCCAGCAATACCTGGTCCTCTCGGTGCCGATGCCGTTCGAGTGCGAGACCGAGGCGAGCCCCGAGAAGCCGATTCTCGCCATCTCGATCCGCGTCGATCTCACGACCGTCGCCGAACTGCTCATGGCGCTCGACGACCCGCGCCGCGCCGTGTCCGAACCCTCCGGCATCTACGCCACGCCGCTCGACGCTACGCTGTCGAACGCCGTGCTGCGCTTGCTCGAAGCGCTCGCGCAGCCGTACGAGGCGCGCATTCTCGGCCCATCGATCGTGCGCGAAATCTGCTACCGCGTGCTCATGGGCGAGCAGGGCGACGCGATTCGCGCGGCGCTCACGCATCAGCATCACTTCGGGCGTATCGCGAAGGCGCTGCGGCGCATTCACACCGACTACCGCGGCGACCTCGACGTCGAAACGCTCGCCTCCGAGGCGGGCATGAGCCTTGCCGTTTTTCACGCGCACTTCAAGGCGGTCACCTCGACGTCGCCCATGCAGTACGTGAAGACCACGCGCCTGCATCATGCGCGCCTCCTGATCACGCACGATGGCCTGACCGTGAGCGCGGCGGCCACGCGCGTGGGCTATGAAAGCGCGTCGCAGTTCAGCCGCGAATTCAAGCGCCTCTTCGGCATGAGCCCGGCCGACCAGATGCGCCGGGCGCGCGACGACGCCGCCGCCTCGGCCGCGCCGCGCGTCGAGGGGTTGCCGCCGCGCTATGTGACGGCCGTGTGAGGTCCGCGCGCGGTCGCCGCGGCATTCGATTCGCATATCGAAACAATGACGGGGTGACACGACGATGAAGCCATGCCTGCTGGTCCTGATACTGCTTGCCGATGAAGACCTCGCCGGGTTTGGCGAACAATTCGACGTGATCTATGCGCCCGATGCCGATGCGCGCACCAAAGCGGTCGCAGAACGCGGCAAGGACGTGCGCGTGGTGCTCACCAACGGCACGACAGGCCTCACCGCCGACGAAATCGACCGCATGCCCGCGCTCGAACTGGCGGGCGCGCTTGGCGCGGGCTACGAGAATATCGCGCTCGACCACGCGCGCGAGCGCGGCATCGCGCTGTGCAATGGCGCGGGCGTCAATGCCGACTGCGTGGCCGACCACGCGCTCGCGCTGCTGCTCGCGGCCGTGCGCGCCGTGCCGCAATTCGACGCCGCCTGCCGCACCGGTGTCTGGCGCGACGCGCTGCCCATGCGCCCCACGGTCACGGGGCGGCGGATCGGCATTGTCGGCTACGGGCATATCGGCGAGAAGGTCGCCCGGCGCGCGGAGGGCTTCGGCATGGAACTCGGCTATCACAACCGCAAGCCGCGCGAAGGCGCTCAGGCGCGCTACTTCGAGAGCGTGATGGCGCTCGCGCAGTGGAGCGACTTTCTCGTGATCGCGACGCCGGGTGGCGCGCAAACGAAGCATCTGATCGACCGCGCCGTGATCGATGCGCTGGGCCCGCAGGGTTTTCTCGTCAATGTGTCGCGCGGCAGCGTGGTCGATACGGCCGCGCTTGCACTCGCGCTGAAGGCGGGGACGCTGGGCGGCGCGGCACTTCGCGGGCGAGGCGCTGCTCACGCCGCTTTGAAGGTGCGCGTTGCGGGCTTGGCCGCATGCGCCGCCCTGTGTATGCCACCGCGCGCGGACGCCGGCAGCGCATGACGTATCATCCCTTCTGTGCGAGCCACAATCGCTGTTCGAGCGGCCGCTAATGACCACAACGGCCATGAACCTGGCGCGACACGCTGCCCAATTTGCAGATCTGGGCTGTGACGCCGGGGCGGTGATATCGAAGGCTCAAAAATGAAAACGCTGATTGGCGCGCTGCACGAGCACGCGGCCCACGTGGTGAACCGCTTCTACGAGGAGCTGGGCCGCCTGCCCAAATCCCGCCGCATCCTCGAAATGCTTTCGGCTGCGGAACTCGCGCACCTCAAGGCGCGGCAGATCCAGAATCTTCTTGCTCTCGCCAGTCTCGGCCTGACCGCGCGCGAGCACGAGGACATGGCGCTGCGCATCGGCCGCATTCATGCCATCGTCGGGCTCGACAAGGAAGAACTCGTGCGCAGCCGCGGCATTCTTCAGGAGCTGATCTACGCGGACGTTGGCCGCACCGTCAGCACGCAGCAGCTCTCGCTCTACGCGCGCCGCCTGACCACCGACCTCGCGTTTCAACTCAAGGCGTATCAGGCCGTCCAGGACTCGCAGCAGGAGGCGCTGTTGCGCATCACGCGTCTTGTATGGGAAGCGGGCAGCTACACGAATTTCATCGACCAGGTGATCGCCGCACTGGCGGCGCACGACGAAGTGAGCGCCTGCGCCATCGGCCGTCCCGACGAAGCGGGCATTTTTCACTTCGAGGCCGGCGCGGGCGGCAGGACGGAAGGCGGCATGCTCAACGTGCTCGCCGGGCACGATCAGGAAATCAGCGTGCGCGCCGATCATCCGCAAGGGCAGGGGGCCATTGGGCGCGCGTGGCGCAGCGGCAAGCCCGAGCGCGTGGTCAACTATCAGACCGATCCGCTTGTCGCGCCGTGGCGCGATCTCGCGGCGCGCGAAGGCGTGCGCTCTTCGGTGGCGATTCCGCTGGCCGCGCCCGGGCAGCCGCCGCTCGCCGTGCTGAGTTTGTACAGCGCGTTTCCGGGCGGCTTCGTCGGGCCCCATCAAGTGGCCTTCGTCGATTTGCTGCAAACGCTGCTGGGCTGTGCCGCGATGCGCATCCCCGCCAACGACGGCCTGCGCGCCGCGGTGCCGGTGAGCGTGCGCCAGCATTGGGCGGCGCTCGTGCGCACCGGCGCGCTGGAAATGCACTATCAGCCGCTGCTCAGCCTCGCAACGGGCAAGGCGACCAAGGTCGAAGCGCTGGCGCGCCTGCGCGACGGCGAGCGCCTGCTCGTGCCCGACGTGTTCCTCTCGGCGCTCGCCTCCGACGATCTGCTCGCGCTCTTTGCACGCGGCATCGACCAGGCGCTCGCCGACCGCGAACGCTGGTACGCCCAGGGGCGCGACCTCGATGTCTCGATCAACTTGCCACCGGCGGCACTCAACGACATCCGCTACTTCGAAGTCACCCGCACCGCGCTGGCCGCGCACCGTTGCCCGGCTGCGCGGCTCACGCTGGAAGTTCTGGAGAACGAAGCACTGTCGCTGAGCCAGGGGCAGCGCGCCATTCTCGCGAAGTTCCGTGAGCTAGGCGTGCTGTTCGCGCAGGACGATCTCGGTGCCGGGCATAGCGGCCTCACGCGCCTGCGTGAGTTGCCATTCGACTGGATCAAGCTCGACCGCGAGATGGTCAAGGTGAGCGGCGGCGGCGCGCTCAACACGCTGCGCGTGATCTACCAGTTGACGCGTCTCGGCCATTCGCTGGGCAGGCTCGTGCTTGCCGAAGGCGTCGACACGCTCGACCTCCTCCGCGCGCTCGCCATTCTCGGCGTGGACGGCGCGCAGGGCTATGGCATCGCGAGGCCGATGGAGGGCGCACGCCTCATCGAATGGCTCGACACGACGCCGGCCTTCGCCGCGACCGCGAACGACGAAGGCGGCGCCGGAACGGAGAGCCAGCTGGCGCGGCTCGCCCGCTTCGTGATCTGGGAAGAGCGCATGCTCATGATCGCGGCGGTGCCCGCAGCGGCGCAAGACCTCTTGCGCGTGTTGACGCGCGAAGAAGGCGCGGGCGGCAGCGCGCCGCTCGCGCAGTCGCTGGCGGGCTTCGGCGACATTCTGCCTGCGGGCGCACAACGCGATGCGCTGCATCGGGAGGTGGTCGGCGCGCTGCTGACCGAAGGCCCGAACAGCGAAGCGTGGCGCGTTGCGCTGAACGGGCTGATCGAGGCCATCGTGGCGGCCGTGTAGGCGAGGGCACTAATCCTGCAACGCGAACGCCATATCGCTTTGCGTGGCCGACGACTGCTTACGCTGCAGCACCGCGATACACACGAGCGAAATGGCCGCAAGCGCGCTGTAGAACAGCGCCAGCGGCCACCACTGGCCCGGATGGTCATGCGCGAGCAGCGTGCCGACGAGCGGTGTGAGGCCGCCCGCGAGCGCCGCGCAACATTGGTAGGAGATCGAAATAGCCGAGTAGCGCACGCGCACCGGGAACGCATTCGTCATGAAGCCCGCCATCACGGCGTACGAGCTGCACATGCACATCACGGCAATCGCAATGCCGACCACGATGGCGACCGGCCGACCGGTGGAGACGAGCACGAACATCGGGTAAGGCGAAATCATGGCCAGCGCGGCGGCCAGCACGAGGAAGCGCCCGGCGCCCACACGCTGGGCAAACCAGCCGGAAAAGAGCTGCGTAAAGAGCTGGATGAACGCGACGACGAACAGGCAGTCGAGAATCAGCCCGCGGTCGAGCCCGAGCGTTTGCGTCGTGTAGTTGAGCATGAAGGTGTTGACGAACCACGCGCCCGCCACGCCGATCACATTCGCGCCGAGGCACAGCAGCACGGCGCGCCACGAATCGCGCAGCACCTCGACGATCGGCATCGCAGCGGTACGGCGCTGCGTCTTGAGCGCCTCGAATTCCGGCGACTCGCCCACGCCCGAGCGGATCAGCAGGCCCACCACGAGCAGCACCGCGCTTGCGATGAACGGCAAACGCCAGCCCCAGGAAAAGAGCACGTCTCGGTCGAGATGCGCGACGCTGCGAAACGCCAATAGCGCCAGAATCAACCCCGCAGGGCTGCCGAGCTGCGCAAATGAGGCGAGAAACGTGCGCTTTTCCTTGGGTGCATGCTCGCCCGCCATGAGCACCGCGCCGCCCCATTCGCCGCCAATCGCAATACCCTGCGCCACGCGCAGCAGCACGAGCAGCGCCGGGGCGAGCGCGCCGGCGCTCGCATAGGTCGGCAGGAAGCCGATGCCCACGGTGCCGACGCCCATGATCGACAGCGTCGCGACGAGCGCCTTCTTGCGGCCGATACGGTCGCCCAGGTGCCCGAACACGAGCCCGCCGAAGGGACGCGCGAAAAAGCCCACGGCGAAGGTGCCGAACGAGGCGAGCGTGCTGTAGAACGGCTCGTGGGAGGGGAAAAACAGCTTGCCGAAGATGAGCGCCGAAGCGGTGGCGTAGATATAAAAGTCGTACCACTCGATGGTGGTGCCGACGAAGGCGGCGAGCGCAGCGCGGGCGGGCTGGCGCGCAGTGGTGTTGCCGGGGCGGGTCATGCATGTCTCCTTGATCGGGGTGAGCCGGCTTGAGCCGGTCTGTATTCCGTTGGGGCTGGATGGAACGCTAAGCGCTTACCGTCGTTTCGGGTTCCTTGACAATGCCGGCTTCGAAGAGCCGTTGCTGCGTATCGGCGTCGATGCCGAGCGCGTCCATCACGGCGCGCGTGTCGGCGCCGAGCTCGGGCGGGCGCGTGCGATAGGTCGGCGGTGTGCGCGAGAGCTTCACGGGCGCGCCCGTGCCGCGATAGCCATCCATCTCGACGATCATTCGGCGGTGCTGCGTGTGCGGATGCGCGGCCACGGCGTCGACGGTCTGCACGGGGCCGCACGGCACGCCGGCCCGGATCAGGTCGCGCGCGAGTGGCTCGCAGTCGTGCGCCGCAAGCCGCGCTTCGAGCGCGGCCTTGAGTTGCGGTCGATGCGCACAGCGGCTGCGGTTATCGGCGAAACGCGAGTCGTCGGCGAGGTCGGGCACGCCCAGGTGCGCGCAGAGCTTCGCGAACTGACGGTCGTTGCCCACCGCCAGGAAGATGGGTGCGCTGCCCGTCGCGTAGCTGTCGTACGGCGCGATGTTCGGATGCGCGTTGCCGCTGCGCTGCGGCGTGCGGCCATTGCCGAAATAGTTCGGCAAATGCGGATGCAAGAGCGACACGCCGCAATCGTAAAGCGCGATATCCACCGACTGCCCGAGGCCACTCTTTTCACGCTCGGCCAGTGCAAGCAGAATGCCGGCGAGCGCGTTCAGACCCGTGACCATGTCCACGATCGGCAGGCCGATGCGTAGCGCGGGGCCATCGTGCTCGCCGTTCACGCTCATCAGCCCCGCCATCGCCTGAATCGCGGCGTCGTAGCCGGGCAGGCCGCCGAGCGGGCCGTCCGGGCCGAAGCCCGAAATCGCGCAGTGAATCAGGTGAGGAAAACGTGGACGCAGATCGCGCTCGTACTCCATGCCCCAGCGCGCGAGCGTGCCCGGCTTGAAATTTTCGACCAGCACGTCCGCGCCTTCGAGCAACTGCCAGAGAATCGCGCGACCTTCCTCGCGCGAGAGATCGACGGCTATGCCCTGCTTGTTGCGGTTCACGCCGACATAGTACGACGCCGTATCGCCGACGAAGGGCGGGCCCCAGCCGCGCGTTTCGTCGCCGTCGGGCGGTTCGAGCTTGATGACTTCGGCACCGTGGTCGGCGAGCGCCTGGGTGCAGTACGGACCGCCCAGTACGCGGCTCAGATCGATCACGCGCAGCCCATGCAGCGCGCCGTTCACCCTGTTTGCTTCGGATTCCATTGTTGTGTTCATCGCGCGTCGCCTCGGTGTGCTGGAACCAGCTGCATGGCTTGGTCGAGCGTCAGCGCTCGTTCGTCGACGAGCGCGCGCAGCGTTGCGGCGTTGACGTCGCGTTCGTCGAGCGCGAGCGGATCGCGCGGCAGCAGCTTGTGGCGCACGAGCAGATGCGCGAATGCGAGGCGCCGGTAATCAGGGGCGTCGTGAGAAATCTGCGCGGCTTCGCAGGCCAAGAGGGCCGCCGTCGTGGCGTGATAGAGCGCGCTCGCGGCCTGGCGCACCGATTCGTCGCGGCCGCATTCGGCCACGCTCACGAGCGCCGCTCCTGCGCGATCGAACACGTCGCGCAGGAGCGCTGCACTTGTTTCAGGCAGACCGCTTTGCGCAAGCTCCGCATGCACGTGCTGCGTCAGCGCTTCGAGCGCGCCTTCGCGCTTCGCCGCACGTGCGACGTCGAGCGCGACGATATTGCTCGTGCCTTCCCAGATCGAGCCGAGATGCGCGTCGCGCACGAGGCGCGGGTCGCTCCACTCCTCGATATAGCCCACGCCGCCGCGCACTTCCATGGCGTCGCCGGTGACGCGGCGCGCGTCGCGGCAGGCGCGGAACTTGATGAGCGGAGTGAGAATGCGCACGCACTTCGCCGCGAGTTCGTCGCCGGTATCGGCGCGCGCGAGCAGTGTGGCGATGCGCATGAACATCGAGCGCGCCTGTTCGGCGGCCAGCATCATCTTGAGCAATTGACGCTGCATAAGCGGCATTTCGATGAGCTTGCGGCCGAACGCCTCGCGGTTGCGCGCCACATGCAGCGCCTCGGTCACGGCGCGGCGCATGAGGCCCGCCGCGCGCACGCCGTTCGACAGCCGCGACATGTTGATCATGTCCGCCATCTGATGAAAGCCGCGGCCCACCTCGCCGATCAAATACGCCTGCGCGCCTTCCAGCACGATCTCGCCGCTCGCCATCGAGCGGCTGCCTAGCTTGTCCTTCAGGCGCACGATGCGATAGGCGTTGCGCGTGCCGTCGGGGAGCGTCTTTGGCAGCAGGAAAAGCGCGAGGCCCTTGATGCCGGGCGGCGCTTCGTCGGGGCGCGCAAGCACCATCGCGAGATCGGCGTCGGCGTTCGAACAGAACCATTTGTCGCCGTGAAGACGCCACACGTCCTCGCCATTTGCGTCGCGCTCACGCGTGGCGCGTGTGGCGATACGTGCCACGTCCGAGCCCGCTGCCTGCTCGGTCATGAACATCGCGCCCTGGTAGAGCGTGTCGAAGTCCTGCGAGGCGAGCATCGGCAAATAGCGCGCAACGAGTTCGGGCGAGCCGAAGCGGCGCAGCGTGCGCGTGAGCGAGTCGGTCATGCTCACCGGGCAGCACAGGCCGAATTCGGCCTGCACGAACAAATAGGTGAACGCGTATTTGACGAGCGGCGCGGGCGCGTTCTCGCGATGGCTCATGGCCGCGAGGCCAAGCTCCGCGTAGGCGACGCGTTCGAGCGCCACATAGTCGGGATGCTTGTCGATGCGCTGGATCGCTTCGCCGCTGCGCGTGCGCTGTTCTAGCGTGGGCGGGTGCTTGTCGGCGACTAGTGCGAGCGCGTCGAGTTCGTCGGAGGCGCGCTGGCCGAGCGCGACGAGGCGCGTTTCGATCATGCCGAATGCGGCATCGCCGAGATAGCTGCGCAAAAGGGGCGCGAAGCCGGGGTCGCTCGTGTAGAAGTTGATGCCGCGGCTATCGGGAATGTTGGCCGAGCCGCTGGACGCGGGGGCGGGGTTCGCCGGTGCGGCCTGGGTGGCGAAGGTGGGGCGATCGCTCATCGTGTGCTGTCTCCGTGCTGTTTTGCTCTGCGATTCGGCGTAGCTTAGGCGCGGCTTCGATAACGGTCCAATACAACCGATGTCATGTACGATAAGCACCATCTATCGATAAAACGGCCAGGGAGCCCGCCATGGAACTCAAGCAACTACGCTATTTCGTGGCCGTAGCCGAAGAATTGCACTTCGGCCGCGCGGCGCGCCGGCTCTTCATTTCGCAGCCGGCGCTGAGCTTCGACATCCGCAAGTTCGAGGAGCAGCTAGGCGTGCAACTCCTCGAACGCACCAACAAGGCCGTCGCGCTGACCAACGCGGGCAACGTGCTGCTCGAAGAGGCGCGGCGGCTGCTGGAGCAGGCCGACGAAGTGCGGCGGATCGCGGCGCGATCCGCACACGGGCTGGCGGGGCGGCTGCGCATTGGCTTCGTCAATTCGATGCTTTATCGCGGGCTGCCGGAGGCGGTGCGGCGTTTCGAGGCCGATCATCCGGCGGTGGAAGTGGTGCTGCGCGAGATGAACACGGCCGAGCAGGTGCAGGCGCTGCACCGCCTGCAGATCGATCTTGGCTTCGCGCATTGGGGGCGCTTCCCGGCCGAGGTGCAATCGGAGCTGCTGTTTTCCGAGCCGTTTCTGTGCTGTCTGCCAGAAGCGCATAGGCTCGCGCGCAGGCGTCGTATAGAACTTGGCACGCTCGCGCGCGAACCGTTCATCCTGTTCCCGCGCTCGGTCTCGCCGCATTATCACGATCAGATTATCGCGACCTGTGTGGAGGCTGGATTCAGCCCGCAGATTCGCCACGAAGCGCGGCTCTGGCAAACCGTCGTGACGATGGTGGAGTTCGGCATGGGCGTCGCGCTAGTACCCGCCGCGCTCGGCGCTGCGGGCGGCGGGCGCGTGGTATTCCGCCCATTGGCTAGCAATCCTTATGAATCGCAGGTGCTAAGGCTCGTGCGCAGTGGCGAGGCGAGTGCGCTGGCACAGGGGTTTGCGGGGTATCTCGGGGGGCGCAAGGAAAACAGGGCGGACGCGAGGCCGCCCCGTACGTGAACGCCGTCAGACCTCAGCCGCAAGTCCCGATCTCTCCACACGCCGTGCAGAAGTCGCACCCGTCTTTGCGGATCACTGCATTCGCCCCGCACGACCCGCACTTGCGGCCGAGCATCGCGTGGGCAAACGCGTGCTGGGTATCGGCGGGCAGCGCGTTGTCGCCGGCCAGCACCTGGTCGCCGGGATGCTCCGCGCCGGCCCGCGCGTTGCCGGTGAGTTGCGCGGGCAACTCACCGTCGAACGCACCGGCGCGCCGCTGCGCGAGCAGCCGTGACGGCACTTGCCGCCCCTCGGCATCGAGAAAGCCGCGCCGATGCAGAATCTGCTGGATCGCGTAGGCGATGGCCGCGACCTCGGAGTCGTGCCACAGCGGAATGCGCCGGCCGTCCAGACGCTGTGTCTCGCCATAGCGCACCTGGCCGCGGTCCCACGACACCTTGCGCAAATCCTGCAGATTGCGCGCGACAAACCCGCCGCGCGCCGCGAGCGAGAGCGAACGCATGGTCGCCGTGATCCATTGCTGCTGCTCGTCGCGCTGGCCCACGGGGATGAAGAATTCGATAGGCCGCTCGATCGTCACGGCTTCGCCGCCCACCTGGCCCGTCACTTCGAGAAACGAGACCGCCACGTAGAGCGACACCTTGCCCGTCTGCGTGATGTATTCGATCTTTTCGATCACGGCGGGCAACTCGCCCTTGGGCCGATGGTCGATCGCCACGCGCAGCGGGTCGAGCAGGGCGTCGCCGAGCGCGTCGTCGGCGCTTGCCGCAGTTTCGGGGGGCAGCGTTTGCAGCACCGCGCCGAGCGTCTCGTTGGGCCGGTAGGTCGCGAGGCCCTTGAGGCCGCGCCGCCATGCGTCGAGATAGAGGTTTTCGAAGTCTTCGAACGGATAGTCGGCGGGCACGTTGACCGTCTTCGAGATCGACGTGTCGACGTACGGCTGCACGGCCGCCATCATCGCCACGTGCTCCTGTGCGCTCATTTCCAGCGCGCTCACGAAGTACGCGGGCAGTGCGCTCACGTCGCCGCCCACTTCGCGGTACACGCGCCACGCGTGGTCTTCGACGTTGAACGTTTCGCGGCTACCGTCGGCCATGCGGCGCGTGCGTTGGTAGGTCCACGAGAATGCGGGCTCGATGCCGTTCGAGACATTGTCGGCGAACGCGAGGCTCACCGTGCCCGTGGGCGCGATGGAAAGCAGATGGCTGTTGCGGATGCCGTGCGTGCGGATCCCGGCCTTGAGGTCGTCGGGCAGGCGTGAGGCGAAGGTGCCTTCTTCGAGGTACGTCCTCGCGTCGAAAAGCGGGAACGCGCCGCGCTCGCGTGCAAGCTCGACGGAGGCGCGATAGGCGGCATCGCGCATCGTGCGTCCCACGCGCGCGCCAAATTCGCAGCCTTCGGGTGAGTTGTAGCGGATGCCGAGCATCACGAGCGTGTCGCCGAGTCCTGTGAAGCCCACGCCGATACGCCGCTTGGCTGCCGCCTCAGCCTGCTGTTCGGGCAGCGGCCAGAGCGTGGCGTCGAGCACGTCGTCCAGAAAGCGTACCTGGGTGCCCGTGCGTTCGGCGAGTTGATTCCAGTCGAAATTTGCGTTGCCGCCGCGCATTTGCGCGAACGGTTCGATCACAAAGCGGGTGAGGTCGAGCGGTCCGAGGTTGCAGCAACCGTAGGCGGGCAGCGGCTGCTCGCCGCACGGGTTGGTCGCGCGGATGGCTTCGAGCGCGCGCAGGTTGTTGTCCTCGTTCATGCGCGAGATGAAGACCACGCCCGGCTCGGCTACGTCGTAGGTCGAGCGCATGATCGCGTCCCATAGCGCGCGGGCACGCGTTTCGGCGTAGACCCACAGGCCGTCGTCGCGGCGCTGCAGGTCGCCCGAGGCGCGCAGCGCGGGCGAGGGCTCGGCGCGATGCACGAGCTGCCAGGGCGCGTCGTTTTCCACGGCACGCATGAATTCGTCGGTCACCGCGACCGAAACGTTGAAGTTGTTCCAGCGACCCTTCGAATGCTTGGCCTCGATGAATTCGGGCAGGTCGGGGTGATCGCAGTCGAGCACGGCCATCTGCGCGCCGCGCCGTGCACCCGCGCTTTCCACGGTGCGGCACGAGGCGTCGAACACGTCGATGTAGCTGCACGGGCCCGATGCGCTTGATCCCGTCGACTTCACGTGCGCGCCGTGCGGCCGGATCGCCGAAAAGTTGTAGCCCACGCCGCCGCCGCGCCGCATGGTTTCGGCAGCCTGCAGCAGCGCGACGTAGATGCCGGGGAGGCCTTCGTCGTCCACGCCCTGGATGCTGTCGCCCACCGGCTGCACGAAGCAGTTGATCAGCGTGGCTTCGATGCCGGCGCCCGCCGCGCTCATGATCCGCCCCGCGCCCAGCGCGCCGTTGCGCAGATTGTCGACGAAACGCGCCTCGACCTCGGCGCGCAGCGCAGGCGGCTCGACCTGCGCGACGCCGCGCGCGACGCGGCGGTAGATGTCGTCGGCGGTCTGCTCGTCGCCTTTGGCGTACTTCTCGAGCATCACGTCGAGCGAGAACTGCTGCGGGGGAAATGGAAGCGGGGGCGTGTTTTCTGCCATGACGGGGCCTCGCGAAGCGCCGCGCGGGAGGCGGCGGTTGAAGGGCGTTCGAAGGGCGGCGGCTGCGCCGCGACCGTTCAACCTTACCCCAGCGGCGCGCGACGTGCACGGCGGCGCGGCCGCGCATGCGGCGGCGCCGGAGCATGCCGGCGTCGCGGCGGCCAGGGCGGGTCTGCGGTTACACTGCTCCCGCCTGCATGCGGGCACCGAATGTGGAGACGGGAGAGGAGACTGGATGACGAACGAAACGGCGCCCGTGGTCTACCGCGACACGGTGCCCGTGGTCTACCGCGACACGGTGCGAGCAGAGTGGGTCGACTACAACCGCCACCTGCGCGACGCGTTCTACATGCTGATCTACAGCTACGCGACCGACGCGCTGCTCGATGCCATCGGGCTCGATGCGGCTGCGCGCGAGGCGCGCGGGCGGTCGATGTACACGCTGGAGGCGCACCTGAACTATCTCCACGAGATCAAGGAGGGCGCGCCGGTGCGCGTCGAGGTCCGGGTGATCGAGCACGACGCGAAACGCGTGCGGCTGTATCTGGAGATGTTCGCGGGCGATCTCGACGATGCGCTTGCCGCGCCCGTCTCGGCGAGCGAGCAGTTGCTCTTGCACGTGGACCGCTCGGGCCCGCGCGCCGCGGCCTTCGACGCCGATGTGCTCGCGCGCGTGGCGGCGTTGTGCGCTGCCTCGGCGGGCTTCGCGCCGCGCCATGCTGCGCGGGCGATCTCGCTCGCGCCTCGTTAAGGCTGCCCGGGCGACGTCGCTGCGCTTACTTCGCCAGTTCCGCGCCGATGAGGTCGCCGAACACTTCGGCGGCGATCATGACGGAGGCGTTGAGCGGCGCGGGGCGTTCGGCCGGCTTGAACACGGCGTCGCCGCGGCGGATCTTGCGGCGCGACACCGCGCAGGTGCCCGAAGAATGCGCCGAGCGGCGGCGCCAGCGCTGTTCGCCATAATGGCAGCGACCGGGTTCGACCCAGCGGATCACCAGCGCCGTATCCGTCTGCTCGAGTATTTCGATACGCTCACCGTTGGCTCCGTCAAGCGAGAGGCACGCTTTTTTCTTCATTGTCGGCTCCGTAAGTGTGGTGCCGCGAATGTAGTCCTGCGCGCTGACAAGTGCCATTCTGTCGCCGTTGAAACACCATTCCATTATGAGCAACAATCGCCCTGCGACACGTTGCGATTCACGAAGGAACGGGGGTTTGGGGCGGATTTGGGGTCGACATCTCGAATTTGTGCAACGCACTGTTGTACGTGGCGCGACATCGAGTGGCCCGAAAACGGGTGCCTGGAGGGCGTTCCAGGGTGGGGACGGAACGGCTGGGGGAGATCTGGATCTGAGGTAAGACCGGCCCGGCGGGATTGATATGCTGCGCCGCGCTGGCTGGTTGCACCGCACCAGCGCAGCCACGAAACCCGGGCACCTGTTTTTTGAATTTTCAAGAGGTTACATGATTCATCGTCCGCCTGCTCCGAACTCCGCAAACGAGCAGAAAATCCAGCGCGCCGCCTCCGCGGTGCTGTACGCCACGCTCGTATTGCTGGCGCTGTGGATCGTGCGCGAGTTCCTGCCCGCCGTGGCCTGGGCGAGCGTCTTTGCCATCGTCCTGTGGCCCACCTATCAGGCGATCGAGCGCCGCGCCTGGTTCAAGGGCCGCAAGACGCTGATCGCCACGCTGCTTACTGCCGCAGTTGGCCTGCTCGTGGTCCTCCCGATCGCCATCACGGCCATTCAGGCCAGCGGCGAGGCCCACGAGCTTTACCTCTGGCTGCGCGACGCCCAGGAGAACGGCGTGCCGGTGCCCGACTTCGTTTCGCATCTGCCGGTAGGCAGCCGCCAAGTGAGCGACTGGTGGCAGGCCAATCTCACCCAGCCGCTCAAGGCTTCCCCGGCGATGAAGAGCCTGCACGGCGACACCATCGCCTCGTTCGGCCGCCACTTCGGTGCGCGCGCCGCCCACGCGACGATGACGTTCGGCTTCATGCTCGTCACGCTGTTCGTGATCTTCCGGGCGGGCCCGCGTCTTTCGGCTACGGTAATGCGCGGTGCGCGCCGCGCCTTCGGCGCCGACGGCGCGCAGCTCCTGCAGCGCATGGCCGCCGCCGTGCGCGCCACGGTCACGGGGCTCGTGGTCGTGGGGCTGGGCGAGGGCGTGCTGCTGGCCGCCGCCTATATCGCGACCGGCGTGCCGCATGCAGCGCTGCTCGGCACCGTCACCGCCATCGCGGCCATGCTGCCGTTTTGCGCGCCCATCGTGTTCTGCGGCGCGGCGCTGTGGCTCGTCATCCAGGGTTCGTTGATCGCGGCGGCTGCGCTCGCGGTATGGGGATTCGTGGTGGTGTTCATCGCCGAGCATTTCGTGCGGCCCGTGCTGATCGGCAATTCCACGCGTCTGCCGTTTCTGCTCGTGCTGTTCGGCATTCTGGGCGGGGCGACGACTTTCGGGCTGATCGGCATCTTCATCGGCCCGGCGCTCATGACCGTGCTGATGGTGCTTTGGGTGAACTGGGCGGAGTGACGCCCAGTTACGCTCAGTTCGCGGCGAGGCGCGCCGCGCGCCGCCCTCAACGGAAGCAGGCGAGCGTGTACTTGAGCGCCGCGGGTAGCAGTTCGCGCCACACCGGCCACACGTGGCCGCCGTCCACGATGCGCAGCGCCGCCGGGTTGCCCGCCTCGCGCAGCCGCGTGTAGAGCAGCGACGACTCGGCCTGGATCACGAGGTCGTCGTCGCCGGCGGCGATGAAGAACGGCACGCGCCAGGGCCGCGCGAAATACGGCTTCCAGAGCGCCGGATAGTTGAGCGTGCGCCAGATCTGCGCGTCGAACTGATGGTCGCCGAACACGCCCACGTGACGCGCCGCCGAACTGGGTGGCGGGTCGCCCGCATAGACCGCCGGGGAAAGCAGCAGCGCGCCGCAGAACATGTCGGGGTGCTCCAGCGTGTAGCGCAGCGCGCCGAACCCGCCCATCGAAACGCCGCCGATCGCGCGGCCGTCGCGCGCGTCGTCCACCGCGAAGTGCGACTCGATCTCGGGCAGCAGATCCTGGAAGAACGCCGTCTCCATCCTCTCCTTGCGGTCGACGTACCAGTCGGTGCCGCCCTGCGGCATCACGATCACCACGGGCGGGATCTCGTGACGGGCGATCAGCGCGTCGGCCGTAGTCTGGAGCTGGCCTTGCGTGACCCAGTCCATGGGCTCGCCGTTGTTGCCATGCAGGAGATAGAGCACCGGGTAGCGACCCTGGTCGGCCCGATAGCCGTTCGGCAGGTACACCACGTAGGGCCAGTCGCGGTTGAGCGCCTCGGCATGGAACGTGCGGACCACGATCGTGCTCGCCGCGGCAGGCGCCGCTGGCGTGACGAACGCCGCGCAAGAGAGCGCGAGCGGGAGCAGCGCGGTGCGAAGGAGTCTGCGCATGGCAAGGACATCGAGGGCGGTGGCGCGCCGGCGGCGCGGGGTCATCATGCTAGCAGCCGCTCGTACGCGCCGGAAGCCGCAATCGGCGAGCCGGCGCGCAGTGCATGGTCTGCGAGCCGCGTCGTTTCAGGCGGAAGCTTTGGCGCGCGAAGGCAGCAGACGCCTGAGCGGGTCGGACGCGCGCGCGACGAGCAGCAGCGCGGTGATCGCGACGGCATCTGCGCAGAGGCCGAGCGGCACGTTCAGATAGCCGTCGGTGTACCAGTAGAGCACCGAATCGACCGTGAGCGAAATCACGGCGCCGGCCACGAACGAGAGCATCCCCTTGCGGCCGACGAGACCCACCCAGGGCAGCGCATGCGCCACGCGCTTCGCCCAGCCGAGGCGGATGACATGCGCCGTGAGCCACGCGAAGCCAAGGAAGTTCAGCACGCGAAACCATGCGAGGTTGCGCTTGAAGTCGCCGTCGAGCGCGACGTTGCCGAGCTGCAGGTGATAGATCGCCGCGCCCGCCACGACAGCGAGTGCGGCGAGGGTCACGAGCGTGCCGGAGCGGTGCGCGTTCACCCGCTGGAACACGGGCTGCGCCTGCGCGATCACGCCGAGCACGAACATCAGTTGCCAGCCGAACGGGTTGAAGTCCCATTGCACGTCTTCGACGTGCGGCAACCACGGCGCCAGGTGCGGCGCGACGCCCCAGAGCGCGAGGCTCACGGCCAGCAGCAGCCACGGCCGTGTGCGCGCGAGCGGTAACGCGAGCGGGGCGGCGAGGGCGAAGCAGGCGTACATCGGCAGCACGCCGGCCAGATACGGCTGGCGGCGCAGCAGCACGATGTCGCGTAACGCGGCGGCAGGCGCGAGCGTGAGATCGTCGAGATCGGTGGTGGCGAGGTTGGGCGCATCCACGTTGCACGCCACGAGAATTGCGGTGACGAGCAGCATCAACAGCGCCGTCACGACGAACGCGCGGTAGATCTCGAACGCGCGCTTGATGAAGCGCTGCCGCGCCGCGGCCTCGGTGCGGCGTGCGCTCAGCGTGGCCCACGCGGTGGCCGTGGCGAAGCCGCCGAGGAAGACGAAGACCTCGGCCGCGTCGCACAGCGCGTAGGCGTGCAGCGTGACGCGCGAGACGATGCTGCCGCCAATGTGATCGACGACGATGATGAGCAGGACGAGGCCGCGGAAGAAATCGAGTTCGACTAGACGGTTGGATGACTTTGACATGTTGGGGCAGCAGGCCGGGCCGGCATGGGGCGCATGAAGCAGCCGATGATGCTGAACGGGCCGGGCGGGCAGATGCTGGAAGTACCTGGCTGGAAAATCAGGAAATCAGGAATTCGGGCGAGGTTCGCGGGGCGCCTCGCGCCGGAAACCGTGAACCGGTCACCAGGGGCGGCCGCACGACAAACGCAGGAAAAGACCTGAAGAATACGCGAGGGTTCCCGCCAGACGCGGGTTTACGTTGACGCCGTCGATATTAACGTAATTTCAAATACCTTTCAGTGGACTCCAGCTGTGCGCCGTTCAAGTTTCCGGGGCCTGTGCCGATAAGGCAGGGGAAGGGGCACGATCATGCTGTCGCGGCAAATGCCGCTCTGACGCGGGTTTGGGCAATTTCTTCTGGCCCTTTGTTGATGCTTTTATCGGGCAAGAATTCGGCTAATTAACATTTGTTTCAAAGTGTTCTCCCTGGGCTGTTTTCATGGAGTTGCGCCTTACAATGCCGGATCGAATTTGAGATGGCACGCTCGTTCGTTAATGCGACGATCGCGTGCATTGAATGTTTATGGTTCGAGATGCAGTCGATTTAGACGCAGATCGGAGCAGTCGGCGCAGGCGAGTCGGAGCGCCATGAGGGGCGGGAGCGCGGCATACGCAGCAGACCGTCCGGGGCATCCGCTCGCTGTATCGCACGGCTGCAAGCACCGCAGGAGAGAGGAATGTTCGAAGACGATCGTATCGGTCAGCGCGGTCTCAGGGGGTTCTGGGCAGCGTTGGGCTTGGCGGCCCTGCTGGGCGGCTGCGCCAACATGAACCAGCAGCAACCGCAACAACAACCGCAGCCCGACACGGCGGCAGCGGCACCCCCGGCTTCCGATGCAGCGAGCGCCGACGCCAGCGCACAACAGGTGGCGAGTGCGCCCGTCACGCGCGTCGTCACGAAAACGACCTACGTACGCGTGCGCCGCGGCGACACGCTGCAGCGCATCGCGCAAAAGCACACTGTTTCGGTCAAAGATCTGGCCGCCTGGAATCACCTGAAGCCGAACGGTCACCTGCGCGCAGGCCAGTCGATCAAGCTGGTTTCGAAGCAGACGATCACCGTCCAGGTGCCCGCGCCGCAAGCTGGCAGCGCGACGGCGAACGCCAACCCGAACGCAGCCGGAAACCGCGAGGTTGCCGCCGAAGTGGCGCGCCACGCGAGCAGCGTCGCGCTCGTATGGCCGGCGCATGGCCGCGTGGTCGAACCGTTCGCGCCGGGCACGACGCGCGGCATCGAGATCGCGGGCAAGGCCGGCGACCCCGTGATCGCCGCCGCCGACGGCAAGGTCATGTACGCGGGCACGGGTCTGAACGAATACGGCAGCCTGATCATCGTCCAGCACAACAAGGACTTCCTCACGGCTTACTCGCACAACCGCCGTCTGCTCGTGAAGACCGGCGATACGGTGCACCAGGGCCAGCAGATCGCCGAGATGGGCAGCGAGAACAATGACCGCGTGGCGGTGCTGTTCGAGGTGCGCCGCGATGGGAAGCCGGTGGATCCGATGCCGTATTTGCCGTCGTCGCCGCAGGGCTGAGCGCGGCGCAGGGCGTCGGCATGCGGCGGCGTTGAAATGGTCGATCCAGATCTGCGCTAAAACAAAACCGCCCTGACGCATCGCAACGTCAGGGCGGTTTTTTCATCACCGCAAACCGCGCACTGCTTAAAACCGCTTTTTAAAACGCGTCCACCGGCACCCGCACCCAGCCTTCCATCAGCACGCGCGCGCTGCGGCTCATGATGGCCTTCGTGACTGTCCATTCGCCGTTTTCCTGGCGCGCCTCGGCGCCCACGCGCAGCGTGCCCGACGGATGCCCGAAGCGCACCGCGCTGCGTTCGCCGCCGCCCGCCGCGAAATTCACGAGCGTGCCGGGAATGGCCGCCGCGGTGCCGATCGCCACGGCCGCCGTGCCCATCATGGCGTGATGGAGCTTGCCCATCGACATGGCGCGCACCAGCAGGTCCACATCGCCGGCTTCCACGCGCTTGCCGCTCGACGCCGTATAGGCAGCGGGCTTCGCCACGAAAGCGATTTTCGGCGTGTGCTGGCGCGTGGCGATCTCGTCGAGGTGCTTGATGAGCCCCATGCGCAGCGCACCGTGCGCGCGGATCGTCTCGAACTTCTCGAGCGCCTGCGCGTCGCTGTTGATCGCGTCCTGCAATTCCGTGCCCGTGTAGCCGATGGCCTCGGCGTTCACGAAGATCGTCGGGATGCCCGCATTGATCATCGTGGCCTTGAGCGTGCCCACGCCCGGCACTTCGAGGTCGTCAACGAGATTGCCGGTGGGGAACATCGAGCCGCCCGCGCCTTCTTCCTCGGCGGCCGGGTCGAGGAATTCGAGCTGCACTTCGGCGGCGGGGAAGGTCACGCCGTCCAGTTCGAAGTCGCCCGTCTCCTGCACCTGGCCGTTCGTCATCGGCACGTGCGCGATGATGGTCTTGCCGATGTTGGCCTGCCAGATGCGCACGATCGCCACGCCGTTGTCGGGCACGCGGCTCGGGTCGACGAGGCCGCCGCTGATCGCGAACGGGCCCACGGCGGCGGAGAGATTGCCGCAGTTGCCGCTCCAGTCGACAAAGGCCTTGTCGATGGCGACCTGGCCGAACAGGTAGTCGACGTCGTGGTCGGGCTTGCTGCTTTTGGCCAGAATCACGGTCTTGCTCGTGCTCGACGTCGCGCCGCCCATGCCGTCGATCTGCTTGCCGTACGGGTCGGGGCTGCCGATCACGCGCATGAGCAGCTTGTCACGCGCGACGCCGGGCTGCTGCGCCGAAGCGGGCAGATCCTGGAGGCGGAAGAACACGCCTTTGCTGGTGCCGCCGCGGATGTAGGTGGCGGGGATCTTGATCTGAGGTACGTGTGCCATGTGTTGTCCTGAAACGAAGGGCGGCGCGCGTGTGACCGCTGCGCCGCCCGTTTCCCGTTTATGCCGCTGCCTGCGACGATTCGAGGAAGTCCTGCGCGAAACGCTGCAGCACGCCGCCCGCCTCGTAGATCGACACTTCTTCGGCCGTATCGAGCCGGCAGGTGACCGGCACTTCCACGCGCTCGCCGTTGCGGCGCTCAATCACGAGCGTGAGGTCGGCGCGCGGCGTGCGCTTGCCGATCACATCGTAGGTTTCCGTGCCGTCGATGCCGAGCGTCGTGCGGTTCGTGCCCGCCTTGAACTCCAGCGGCAGCACGCCCATGCCGATCAGGTTCGTGCGGTGAATGCGCTCGAATCCTTCCGCCACGATCACTTCCACACCCGCGAGACGCACGCCCTTGGCCGCCCAGTCGCGCGAGCTGCCCTGGCCGTAGTCCGCACCCGCAACGATGATGAGCGGCTGCTTGCGTTCCATGTAGGTTTCGATGGCTTCCCACATGCGCGTGACCTTGCCTTCCGGCTCGACGCGCCCAAGTGAGCCCTTCTTCACGGCGCCGTCCACCACGGCCATCTCGTTGATGAGCGTGGGGTTCGCGAAGGTCGCGCGCTGCGCCGTGAGGTGGTCGCCGCGGTGCGTGGCGTACGAGTTGAAGTCCTCTTCGGGCAGGCCCATTTTCGCGAGGTACTCGCCCGCTGCGCTGTCCAGCAGGATCGCGTTGGAAGGCGAGAGGTGGTCGGTCGTGATGTTGTCGCCGAGCACCGCGAGCGGGCGCAGGCCCTTGAGCGTGCGCTCGCCAGCCAGCGCGCCTTCCCAGTACGGCGGACGACGGATGTAGGTGCTTTGCGCGCGCCAGTCGTAGAGCGGGTCGGTCGTTTCGCCGCTTGCCGCGGTGGCCGCGAACATCGGCTCGTACACCTTGCGGAACTGCTCGGGCTTCACGCTCTTCGCGACGATGGCGTCGATCTCTTCGTCGCTCGGCCAGAGGTCCTTGAGGTACACGTGCTTACCGTCCTTGTCCGTGCCGAGCGAATCGCGTTCGATGTCGAAGCGGATCGTGCCCGCAATCGCGTACGCGACGACGAGCGGCGGCGAGGCGAGGAACGCCTGCTTCGCATACGGGTGAATGCGGCCGTCGAAGTTGCGGTTGCCCGAGAGCACGGCGGTCGCGTAGAGGTCGCGGTCGATGATTTCCTGCTGGATCTTCGGGTCGAGCGCGCCCGACATGCCGTTACACGTGGTGCATGCAAACGCGACGATGCCGAAGCCGAGCTTTTCCAGATCGGGCAGCAGGTTGGCTTCTTCGAGGTAAAGCTCCACGGCCTTTGATCCCGGCGCGAGCGAGCTCTTCACCCACGGCTTGCGCGCGAGGCCGCGTGCGTTCGCATTGCGCGCGACCAGCGCGGCGGCGATCACGTTGCGCGGGTTGCTCGTGTTCGTGCAACTCGTGATGGCGGCGATGATGACGGCGCCGTCGGGCATCTGGCCCGGCGTTTCTTCCCATTTGCCCGCAATGCCGCGCTCGGCGAGTGCCGAAGTCGGCAGACGCTTGTGCGGATTCGACGGACCGGCCATGTTGCGCACCACGCTCGAAAGATCGAACGTGAGCGTGCGTTCGTATTGCGCGTTAGCGAGCGTATCGGCCCAGAGGCCCGCGGTTTTCGCGTAGGTTTCGACGAGCTTGACCTGCTCTTCTTCGCGGCCCGTGAGGCGCAGATACTCGAGCGTCTGGTCGTCGATGAAGAACATCGCGGCCGTGGCGCCATATTCGGGCGCCATGTTCGAGATCGTGGCGCGGTCGCCGAGCGTGAGGCTCGACGCGCCTGCTCCACGGAACTCCAGATACGCGCCCACGACCTTTTCCTTGCGCAGGAATTCGGTCAGCGCGAGCACGATGTCGGTGGCGGTGATGCCGGGCTGGCGCTTGCCAGTGAGTTCCACGCCGACGATATCGGGCAGGCGCATCCACGAGGCGCGGCCGAGCATGACGTTTTCGGCTTCGAGGCCGCCCACGCCGATGGCAATCACGCCGAGCGCATCGACGTGCGGCGTGTGGCTGTCGGTGCCGACGCAGGTGTCGGGGAACGCCACGCCTTCACGCGCCTGGATCACAGGCGACATCTTCTCCAGATTGATCTGGTGCATGATTCCGTTGCCCGGAGGGATCACGTCGACGTTCTTGAACGCCTTCTTCGTCCAGTTGATGAAGTCGAAACGGTCCTCGTTGCGCCGGTCTTCGATCGCGCGGTTCTTGTTGAACGCGTCCGGATCGAAGCCGCCGCATTCCACGGCGAGCGAGTGATCGACGATCAGTTGCACCGGCACGACCGGATTCACCTTGGCGGGGTCGCCGCCCTGGTCGGCGATCGCGTCGCGCAGGCCCGCGAGGTCGACGAGCGCCGTTTGCCCGAGGATGTCGTGGCAGACCACGCGTGCGGGGAACCACGGAAAGTCGAGGTCGCGCTTGCGTTCGACGAACTGCGTAAGCGAGGCGGTGAGCGTGGCCGGGTCGCAGCGGCGCACGAGGTTTTCGGCGAGCACGCGCGAGGTGTACGGCAGCGTGTCGTAGGCGCCGGGCTGGATGGCCTCGACGGCTTCGCGCGCGTCGAAGTAATCGAGCCGGGTGCCCGGGAGGGACTTGCGGTAGGCGGTATTCACGGCTTGGGGACCAAATGTGTTGTAAGCGGCGGTGCGTGGGATCGAAGGCGATGGCGTCACTCTACGACGCATCGCCTCCGGCGATCAGCGCTTGCTGATCGGCGTGAACTTCAGATTCTCCGGACCCGTGTAATTCGCGCTCGGGCGGATGATCTTGTTGTCGATGCGCTGCTCGATGATGTGCGCGCTCCAGCCGGCCGTGCGCGCGATCACGAAGATCGGCGTGAACATGGCGGTCGGCACGCCCATCATGTGATACGACACGGCGCTGAACCAGTCGAGGTTCGGGAACATCTTCTTGACTTCCCACATCGTCGATTCGAGGCGCTCGGCGATGTCGAACAGCTTCATGTTCGACTGCTCCTTCGAGAGCTTCTTCGCGATTTCCTTGATGACCTTGTTGCGCGGGTCCGAGATCGTGTACACCGGGTGGCCGAAGCCGATCACGACTTCCTTTTTCTCCACGCGCGCGCGGACATCGGCTTCTGCGTCGTCGGCGTTTTCGTAGCGCGACTGGATCTCGAACGCGACTTCGTTCGCGCCGCCGTGCTTCGGACCGCGCAGCGCGCCGATCGCGCCCGTGATGGCCGAGTAGATGTCCGAGCCCGTGCCCGCGATCACGCGGCCTGTGAACGTCGAGGCGTTGAACTCGTGCTCGGCGTACAGGTTGAGCGACACGTGCATCGCGTCGACCCACGACTTCGACGGCGCGCGGCCGTGCAGCAGGTGCAGGAAGTGGCCGCCGATCGAGTCGTCGTCGGTTTCGACTTCGATGCGCTTGCCGTTGTGCGAAAAGTGATACCAGTACAGCAGCATCGAGCCGAGCGACGCCATCAGGCGGTCGGCGATATCGCGCGCGCCCGGCAGGTTGTGGTCGTCCTTCTCGGGCAGCACCGTGCCGAGAATCGAGACGCCGGTGCGCATCACGTCCATCGGGTGCGCCGAGGCGGGCACGGCTTCGAGCGCCGTCTTCACGTTGGCGGGCAGGCCGCGCAGCGCCTTGAGTTTCGCCTTGTAGCCGGCCAGTTCGGCCGTGTTCGGCAGCTTGCCGTGCACGAGCAGGTATGCGACTTCCTCGAATTCGCACGCCGTGGCGAGGTCGAGAATGTCGTAGCCGCGATAGTGCAGGTCATTGCCGGTGCGGCCCACGGTGCACAGCGCCGTGTTGCCCGCCGTCACGCCCGACAGCGCAACGGACTTCTTCGGCTTGAAACCGCCAGCGGCTTGCGTGGTGTTTTCTGCTTCGCTCATGGTGTCTTCCTCTCTCCAGGTATCTGTGAACTATATGGTGGGCGGATTTACTTCTTGGCGGCAAAGAGCGCGTCGAGCTTGTCTTCGTACGCGTGATAGCCGAGGTAGCGGTAGAGGTCTTCGCGCGACTGCATCGTCGAGACGGCGGCCTTTTGCGTGCCGTCGCGCTTGACGGTCTCGTAGAAGTTCAGCGCGGCGGCGTTCATCGCACGATACGCGCCGCAGCAATAGAGCGCGATATCCACGTTCGCGCTCTTCAGTTCTTCGGTCGTGAAGAACGGCGTCGAGCCGAATTCCGTGAGGTTGGCGAGAATCGGCACCTTCACGGCGGCGCGGAAACGGCGGTAGTCGTCGAGCGTCTTCATCGCTTCGGGGAAGATCATGTCCGCGCCCGCTTCCACGTAGGCCACCGCGCGCTCGATCGCGGCGTCGATGCCTTCCACGGCGGCCGCGTCGGTGCGGGCCATGATGACGAAGCCGTCGTCGGTGCGCGCATCCACGGCGGCCTTCACGCGGTCCACCATCTCGCCGGTCGCCACGACTTCCTTGTTCGGGCGATGGCCGCAGCGCTTCTGGCCCACCTGGTCCTCCAGGTGCACGGCGGCCACGCCCGCCTTGATGAACGACTTGATCGTGCGCGCGATGTTGAAGGCGCCGCCCCAGCCGGTGTCGATGTCGACCATCAGCGGAATGTCCACGGCGTCGGTAATGCGGCGGGCGTCGATCAGCACGTCGTCCATGGTGCTGATGCCGAGGTCCGGCACGCCGAGCGAGTTGGCGGCCACGCCGCCGCCCGAGAGATAAACGGCCTTGAAGCCGGTCGCCTGCGCGAGCTTGGCCGCATACGCGGTGATGGCGCCGACGACTTGCAGCGGCTGTTCGGCGGCCACGGCTGCGCGGAATTTTGCGCCGGCGCTTGCGGGGGATTTGTTGTTCATGCGTGATGTCTCCAATTGAATCGCTGCCTGATACTGCAGGTAGCGTGCCAGCTCCGCGCTACGAGACTAACGCGTTGATTTTGCGACGGAATCGTGCGTGCTGGTAGCAGGCCCTGATTTCCAGGGTGAAATCGTAATTTCAAAAATGAAATCGACGCGCGATAATGCGAAATCCGGCTGACGGCCGGCTTTCGGCTACACCGGCCCTCGACGCCACGACCGTATCGTTGGACATCATGAACCGCTTTCCCGCTCCCGCTTCCTCCGCCATCCGCCCGCGTGTGTGGGCGATGGGCATCAGCCGCCTGCGCGACCTGTTTCGCGACATCGCCCGCGAATACGACGAACTCGCGGACCTGCGCGTGGTGCCGCGCGGCTTCGAGGAAGCGGTGGCCGAAATCGCCGCGGCGGGGCCGAACCAGCGGCCCGATGTGGTGGTGGCGGCGGGCTCGAACGGCACCTATCTGAAGGCGCGTATCGACCTGCCCGTGGTGCTCGTGCAGCCCACCGGCTTCGACGTGATGCAGGCGCTCGCCCGCGCGCGGCGCGAGGCCGATCTCGTCGCGCTCGTCACCTACGGCGAGACGCCCGTGGAGATGCGGCGCTTTGCCAGCGCCTATGGCATCGACGTGGTGTTCGGCGAGTACCGCACGGTCCAGGACGCCGAGGCCTGCGTGCTCGACCTGCGCGACCGCGGCGTGGGCGCGGTCGTGGGGCCGGGCCTCGTCAACGATCTCGCGGCCCGGCTCGGGCTCGTGCCGTTTTTCGTCTACTCGCGACCCTCGGTGCGCGCGGCGTTCGACAACGCGCTGGATCTCGTGCAAGCCACCTGGCGCGAAACGCAGCGCCGCCAGCGCCTCGACAGCGTGTTGCAACATCTGCGGGACGGCGTGGTCGCGCTCGACGCGCGCGGCCGCGTGGAGGCAATCAACCAGCGCCTCGCGGCCGTGCTCGGCATCGACCCCGCGGCGGCCGCGGGACAGTCGCTCGCGGCGCTCGCGCCCGACATCGCCTTCTCGCTGCCCGAGGCCGATGGCGAATCGCTCGAGACGGTGCGCGGCGTGAGTTACGTCGTGCATCGCGGGCCGCTCGTCGACAACGGCGTGACGACGGGTGCCGTGCTCACGTTCCAGGAGTCGCGTGCGGTGGAGCGGCTCGACCGCACATTGCGAACGCGTCAGCGCACGCAGCAGTTCGTCGCGCGCTACCGGCTGGACGACCTGAGCGGCGCAACGCCCGGCATCGAGCGCGTGCGCCAGCTCGCGCGGCGCTATGCGAAGTCGGACGCCACGGTGCTGATCCGCGGCGAAAGCGGCACCGGCAAGGAGATGATTGCGCAGGGCATTCATCGCGAGAGCCCGCGGCGCGACTTTCCGTTCGTCGCGATGAACTGCGGCGCGTTTCCCGAGGCGCTGCTGGAGAGCGAGCTGTTCGGCTACGAGGAGGGCGCGTTCACAGGCGCGCGGCGCGGCGGCAAGGTGGGGCTCATCGAGGCGGCGCACCGCGGCACGCTCTTTCTCGATGAAATCGGCGAGATGCCGTTGCCGTTGCAGAGCCGCCTGCTGCGCGTGCTGCAGGAGCGCGAGGTGGTGCGCCTCGGCGCCACGGAGCCCACGCGCGTGGACGTGCGGGTGGTCGCCGCCACGCACCGCGCGCTCACCGAGCAGATCGAAGCGGGCGAGTTTCGCGCGGATCTCTTCTATCGCCTGAACATTCTCAATCTCGCCATTCCGCCGCTGCGCGAGCGCGCCGCCGATATCGCGCTGCTGGCGGGAGAACTGCTGTTGCAGGCCTCGCGGCGCGAGCCGCGCGTGGCCGTGCGCATCCGCACGCCCGAAGACGCGGCGCGCACGCTCGCGCTGGTGAGCGGCGCGCTCGCGCGGCACGCATGGCCCGGCAACGTGCGCGAGCTGCAGAACGTGGTCGAGCGGATGGTGGTGGAGCTGGCCGATACGGAAGAGGAGGGGCTGACGCCCGACGTGCTGCGCTCGATCGCGCCGGAGGTGTTCGAGTCGCGCCACGCGGCGAGTGGCGCCGCAGCGACGGCAGGCGAGGGCGCGCTCACCCTGCGCGAGCGCAGCCTCAACACCGAAGCCGATGAAATCCGCGCCGCGCTCGACGCCTGCAACGGCGATCGCGACCGCGCGTGCGAGATGCTCGGCATCAGCAAGACGACGCTCTGGCGGCGCCTTTCCGCCGCGAAGGGCAAGCGCGGCAGCGCGGCCGCCGAGGCAGCCGTGGCCACGGCGCCCCGCAAGGCGCCGCGCGCCTGAATCGCGCTCAGTTCTTCAGGGCGTTAAGGAGCGGCGCCACCGTCCCGTGCAAGTGCAGGATCTCGGGGCTCGCCTGCAACAACGCCTGATAGCGCTCGTAGAATTCCGCCGATTCCTCGCCGGAAAAGAGCGCGGCCACGCCCTGCGCCGCGCCGATGCGATCGTCGGGGCTCGCGTCCTTGGCGTCGAGCGTTTCGTCGACGTTGGCGATCACCGTCGAGAGCGGCATGAGCCAGCGAAAGCCCGAGCCGTTGATGAGCACCTGCAGGAAGGCCGCCGGCGTGACCGGTCCGAACTCGCGTTCGTAGTCCTTGCGCTCGTGGTCGAGAATCGCCTTGTGCAGCGTGAGCAGGGGCTTGCGCACGGTCGTGAGGAATTGAATCGCGCTTTGTTCGTTCATCGTGCGGCTCCTTCTGTGGCGCTCGTCGGGTCGTGACGCATCGTCGGGTCGTGACGCATCGTCGAATGGCGCGCGCTGGATCATGAGGTAGCGCGAACCGTTCGCGCCGATATGCGGACGATGGTAGCGCAATGGCCGGTCGCAAGTGGCCAAGCGGTAGATGAGCCGTGGATGAGCGCGGCGGCGCTACACTCTGCCGGTCCGCGAAACCGCGATGCCCGCGCGCCGATCACCCCGAGAACGCTTCGATGACGATGACGATCCTGCCACTGCACCGCGACGACCTGCCGCTCGACACCGCCGAGCTGGCGCGCTTCATGGTCGGCAAATATCTCGTGCGCGACCTGGCGCGCGGACGCATGGCCGGGCGGCTCGTCGAAGTCGAAGCGTATCCCGTGGGCGACTCCACGAGCTATGCCTACATCGGACGCCGGCCCTATAACGCCGCGATGTTCCTCGAGCGCGGTCATGCCCACGTGCGGCTGACCTACGGCAGCGCCTGGATGTTCAACATGTCGAGCGAAGCCGTGGACGTGGGCGCGGGCATCCTGTTTCGCGCGCTGGAGCCGCTCGAAGGCATCGGCGCGATGGAGGCGCTGCGCCCCGGCGTCCCGCTGCGCGATCTCGCGCGCGGGCCGGGGCGGCTCTCGCAGGCGTTCGGCATTGCGGCGGCCTTCGACGGCGTCGACCTGTGCCGCGGGCACGGACTCTGGATCGGCCGCGCGGACGAACCCGAGCGGCCCGTGGGCGTGACGACGCGCATCGGGCTCTCGCGCGAGATGGACCGGCCGCTGCGTTTCTACGAACTGGGCAGCCGGTTCGTGAGCGGCCCGCGCAAGCTGCTGGACGGCGGCGTCGCCCCGCTGTGACTGGCTCGGGCGCCCCGGCGGGATCCGCGGGAAGCGCCGCGCCGCAAGGCGCTCGCGGGACGTGGTATGCGCGCGGCATTGTTGCCGCGAATGAAAGTGTATTTTCTCAAAATAAGGGTTTCCCCTGGGCTCCTGTCTCAATAAACTCAAATCACTGGTTCGGCGATGCAATCAGACACCGCCGCCGGCATAAAACAAGTGATGGAGGTAATGAACATGAAGTCCCGTACCCTGATTCAAGCCGCATTCGCCGCCGCCCTCGTGGCGGCTCCGGCCCTTTCGTTTGCTCAGGTGCAAGGCAACGGTCCGGTCACGCGCGCCGAAGTGAAGTCCGAACTGATCCAGCTCGAGAATGCCGGCTACAACCCGGCTACCGCCAACGACGCGACGTACCCGAGCGACATCCAGGCCGCCGAAGCCCGCGTGAACCAGCAGCAGGGCCTGGCGCAAGCGCCGGCAGCGGAGACGAGCGGCTATGGCCCGTCGACCTCGGGTTCGGCGCAATCGGGCCAGCCGGCCACGGTGCGCCCGTCGCAGTCGGTGTACTTCGGCAACTGAGCGGGAAACTGAGCGGGCAGTTGAGCGGATAACCGGGCAGGGCGCGCCGTCAGGGGCGCCAAAGTCCAGAGAGCGCGAACGGTGCATATGGCCGTCGCTCAGACACCGGCACAGGCGACATCGATCGGCCACAGGCTGGCCGCTTCCGCGCAAGCCGGTGCCCGGGGGGTTCGAGCGGGCACAGCGGCCCGCGCAAGATGACCCGGCACCCGCCCCCACCCAGCAACGCCCCTAACCGATACCGGCGAAGGCGGACAGCGTTCCGCCTTTGTCGCACGCCGCCCGCGCAAACCATCGCGCGATTTTTCATGCGTGGAACCTCCGCCGCCGAAAGGTGGCTTCGCCCAACCCCTTCGGGATTGGGCGCTTTTTCACGTCTGGCGGTCTGGAGGGGCGGGAGCGTTACGTCAGGCGCTGGGCCCGCCGGTGATGTAGTGCTCGAGCTGCTCGATCGTGAACTTCTGCTCGGCGATGATTTCCTTCACCAGGTCGCCGATCGACACCATTCCCACGAGCTTGCCGCCGTCCATGACGGGCAGGTGGCGCATGCGCCGCTCGGTCATGAGCGCCATGCAGTCGTAGGTGGTCTGCTCCGGTTCGACGAAGCGCACGTGCGTGCTCATGATGTCGCGCACGGCGGTCGTTTTCGAAGATCGGTCCATCAGCACGATCTTGCGCGCGTAGTCACGCTCCGTGACGATGCCGGCGATCGTTGGACCGTCGGTCACGAGCAGCGCGCCGATCTGCTTATCGGCCATCAGGCGGATTGCGTTGTAGACGGAATCGGAGGCTTCGATCGTGTAGACCACCTGTTCCGGCTTCGATTTGAGTACCTGTGCAACGCTTGTCATAGGGCGACCCCTCTTCGTCCTTCTGGTTGGCCAGTCTTTGCGCGGCGCGGCAGGCCGGGTGTATTGCCCGTCAAGCCATTGGAAAGCCATACCAGTATAGGCGGCTGGCGTGCCATGCGTCGTCGGGGTATGCGCGGGGTCGCACCATTTATGCCGGGGGCATGCGGCGCGGGCCGAGCCGTCCACTACGGGGCTGGGCGGCGGGGCGGAGCAAATGGCGGTAAACTCCGGTTCCGAACCTCAACCCGGCCCCTAGCCGGTTTTGCCAGTTTTTTGCTCGAGAATCATGCCTACGCTTCCTGAGTCGTCCTGTGCGGACGGCGACAACGCCAATGAATGCGTCGTGCTTGACGCGACCGCCACGCTGCCGACCCGCTACGGCACGTTCGAGTCTTATGTCTACCGGGTGAAGGACGGCGGCGCCGAGCATCTCGCGCTCGTCATGGGCGACGTGGGCAGCGGCGAGCCCACGCTGACGCGGCTCCACTCCGAGTGCCTGACCGGCGACGTGTTCGGTTCCTACCGCTGCGACTGCGGCGAGCAGCTCGACCTCGCGCTGCGCTACATTGCGGCCGAAGGCCGTGGCGTGCTGCTCTATCTGCGTGGCCACGAAGGCCGGGGCATCGGCCTGTCGAACAAGATTCGCGCGTACCAGTTGCAGCAGCAGGGCCGCGACACCGTCGAGGCGAACCTCGATCTCGGTCTGCCTGACGACGCGCGCGAATACGATTCGGCGGCAGCGATCCTGCGCCTGCTGAAAGTGTCGTCGGTGAAGCTCATGAGCAACAATCCGAAGAAGTTCGACACGCTCAGGCAGCACGGCCTCCCGGTGATCGAGCGCGTGGCGCTCGCGATTCCGATGCGCGAGGAAAACGAGCGTTATATCCGCACCAAGCAGGTCAAGTTCGGGCATTACTTCGAAGAAAACGAATAAGGGAAGACCCGGCGTTTTTTCGGGGTTCAAGGCAATGCTGGGGCCAATCGCAGATTTGCGCGCCGCCACCATCACACGCGCCCAGGCCTTCGACTTCCTCGACCCATATCGGTCAACGGCAGTGCTCGCGGGACGCCTGGTTGTGCCTGGCATACGCGCTCGATGCCGGCCGTCTTCCGGAAAACACCGCGAATTGGTGGAGAGAGGTATTAAGAGGGCGCTTGAAGAGCAAGGGGCGCGCATGGCCGACTACTGCGCGCGACACAGTACGGACGGCGACCCGAGCTGGCCACGTAGTTTAGCAACAGGGCACGGCGCGCTCAGAGGAAGTTCCTGAATAGCATCGTCGCCCACCACCAGGCGCCGCCGCAGCCAGCGGCCCGGCAGCGCGCATCGGGATCCGCCAGAAGGCGGCCATTGGCGTCGCTCACCGAACTTGAGTTGCGCAGGAAGTACGCCACGCTGTCTTGCAAGGGACCGAGCCCGTCCTCAGGGATATCTATCCACAGGCCGTTTTCGGTATTCAGGCGGCCCGACAGCGAATCGAAATTGAAACTGCCGAGATAATATCGATGGTCGTCGATGAGGACCAGCTTGGCGTGCATCATGCGGTTCTCCTGGTCGGTATATTCGCGCACCTCGATCCCGGCATTCACCACTTCCGGGCTATTCCAGAACAGGGCGAAATGCTGGTACATGGCGTGCAGGGAGGAAGCATCCTGGCCGGCGTCGCCCGACACCATCAGATCGCGCTCGCTGAGCCAGTTACGGAAGCTCGCATCCCAGATCGAGGTACTGCCGATCACGGCCGTGTCGCCAACCAGGAACAGTTTGTCGTGCATGCGATGCGAAATCTCGACGAGATCGGATCGTGGATGGAAGATTCGGAGTTCAATGCCGGGA
>NZ_JAMBPS010000069.1:0-32690 GCF_024206515.1 Paraburkholderia sp. CNPSo 3281
CCGGCCGGATAGCCCAGATGGTGTCCGAGTTCGGCGCCCAGCGCCCGCTCGATCAGCGCCTTCTTGAACGCCGCTGAGGCGGCATGCACCGCTTCGGCCGTCATCGGCCCCTTCACGAACTGGTCGATCAGTTCCTTCGGAATGGACGGCAACGCCGTCAGGGCCTCGGCGGACGTCTTGGGTTTGCGTGGCATACATGCTCCTTGAGCTACATGTTATGCCTTACACACAAAATTTATGACAGGCCCAGATGTTCCGAGTTTTGGACGGCGGTCGCGCTAGCCTACAAAAGGGACGCTCGCCCTAAATGCACCGCCGCCGGCCGCCGAACCTGCTTAGTCGTCCAGGCTCCGGTCCAGTGCATTAAGGTGAGCAGCGAGAGACCCTGTTCGGTCAAGCTCACTCCAGCTACGCAGGAGACCACAGCCGGCTGACTTCCCGCGACGCTCCGCCTCAATGTATTCGGAAACGTCCCACACCGACGGCTCCCAGCGGGCCATTGGAGACGTGAGGCATGGTGTGTCACGATACGTCGAAACATCCGAAGACTCCGCCGTCGGACATGTCCCACTTGTCGTTTCTTGGGCGCTAACGCGGCGGCCCGCTGCCATCGCCCGCTTCAGCGCGCTCCCCACATCGCAGTGACGCATGCCACTACCGCCATATAATGCGAGCATCGTTGTGGACCGATGGCCCAGCATCACCGCTACATCGTCGAACGGATGTTTCATCTCGCGCCTCTCGGTTGGAATGAGGCTTGAAGCGTAGGTGCTGCACACAGAGTCATCAACCACGTCTAATGGGGACGAATGGTCAGTCGCTCATTCGAAGCCACCTCGCTTCAAGAGGCCCACGGCTTCCATGAAGCCGACGCCAAACAGATGCATCACTAGGTCAACAGCGCCTCCACCGCCCTTTTTCGCGCGCGTGTCATAGAACTTCGCGCCCTGCAGCAGTAACTCAAAGTCTCTTCCTCCTGCCCGTACGTGCCATCGCTCAGTCGCAACTGAGGTAGTAGGTTCGAAGGTTACGTCGCGCTTTGCATGGTCCGCCACCGCGACGACGACTCTCACGGATTCGAGACTTCGCAAGCGTTCAAGTAGTTGTGGCGGCAAAGGACTCATACGTGCCCTATCTAGCGGTGGCTCGATAGTAAGGCAAAGTGGAACGCCCACCACCTCCACGCGTTCGACTGGATAATGTTGTATGCACATATTACGCGCTAGCTGTGGATTGCCAGGGCCTGCTGAACTGAACTAGAGTTTGAGCGGAGCAAACGGGTGTTGAGTAGCAGTCTTTCAATATCTGAAAGACGAGTAGCGCTGTTTTGCTGAGCTTGAATTGCGACGAGGTGAGGTACAGCTAGCTGGTACTTTTTGAAAATGTACCGGAGGGAAAACGGCTGGAAGCTAACGTCAGTGGTAAGTTGGTACAAATTCTGGTTCGTGAAACAACTGCGCGTCGCCGATGAAGTACGTGAACCAGCGCGGCGTATAGCCCGTCAGCCGGCCCACGAGGTGCAGCAGCACCGCGCCTTCAGTCAGGTTGAACGGCGTGCCGAGGCCCACATCGTTGCTGCGGATATAGAGGCACAGTGAGATCTCGCGCTTCGTCGGGTTCGGCAGGAACTGGTAGAGCAGGTGGCAAGCCGGCAGCGCGATCTCTTCGAGCACGGCCGGATTCCAGCCATGAAACAAAATTCGTCGGTCGGCCGGATTGCTCATGATCGTATCGAGGCACTGGCGCAGCTGATCCACCGCCTTGTAGAGCAGCACCTTGGGACGGCCATCCTCGGTAAATTCTGCCACGAGCGCGTAGCCGCGCGATCGCGCATCGGCGAGCTGTGCGGCGGCATCGGCGTCGAGCACCTTGTAAGCTGGCCAGCGCCGCCATTGCACGCCGTACACGTCGCCCAGATCGTCCGTGCCCTGGCGGTACGGGTTGGCAAGCCACTGGGCGTTCTCGTTCGCGTTGGCGTCCCAGACCTTGCAGCCAAGCGCCCGGAAGTCGGCTGCGCTGCGCGAAGCGCGCAAAAACCCGATCAGCTCGCCCACCGCCGACTTGAACGCCAGCTTCTTCGTCGTCACCGCCGGAAAGCCTTCCTGCAGGTCGAAGCGCAGCATGGCGCCTGGCTGGCTGATCGTGCGGATGCCGGTGCGGTTTTCCTGCCAGGTGCCGGTGTCGAGAATCGAGCGGACGAGCTCGAGATACTGTTTCATGCGCGGTTCCCTCGTCGGGCACGTGGCGCCCGGTTCGGATTCAGGATGGAAAAGGAGGATTTTACCCGGCGCGCGTGTCCCGGGTCGGCCGCGCCGAAAGCGCGAGCCCATCACACAACGGGGACAAGGGCAGAACGCCCACAGGACGGACTACGACAAGCCCGGGGAAAGGCTCGCGGCGCAACAAGGCGCGGCGAGATGAAACGCCATGGCAATGGCCCGGCAAAAGCGACGGCGCGCGGTCAATGCGCGGAGCACGAAAGCGCCGGTCGTCTCAATCGACGTCAATCAACCTCAAGCAGACCCACCCCGCCTCAAGCGCCGGAAGCCAGGCCGCCCGGATGCGGCGCAAGCGGCTCGCTTTCCATATGGCGCATGCCATGCGCACACAAGAGCCGGTAGAGGGTCACGCGCGAGATGCCGAGTTCCTGGGCGGCGTCGCCCAGGCGGCCGCGGTGGCGCAGCAGCGCGAGTTCGATGGCCTGGCGCTCGGCGGCTTCGCGCGCCTGGGCGAGCGAGACCGGCACCACTTCGACGTAGTCGCCGAGCTCGAGATCGCGCGCCGTGATCGCACGGCCCTCCGACATCACGATGGCGCGCCGCACGCGGTTGATCAGCTCGCGCACGTTGCCAGGCCAGCTGTAGTTGTGCAGGGCCGCGATGGCGTCGGGCGAAAAGCCGCGCAGGCGCCGGCTGCCGTCCTTCTTGAAGCGCTCGAGCATGTGCCGCGCGAGCAACTCGATGTCCTTGCCGCGCGCCCGCAGCGGCGGCTCGTCGATCTGCAGCACGCACAGACGGTGATACAAGTCCTGGCGAAAGCGCCCTTCCACCATCGCCGCGCGCATGTCGACGTGGGTGGCCGAGATGATGCGCACGTCCACGGGAATCGACTGATGACCGCCCAGGCGCTCGATCTTGCCTTCCTGCAGGAAGCGCAGCAGGCTCGCCTGGCTTTCCAGGGGCAGGTCGCCGATTTCGTCGAGAAAGAGCGTGCCGCCGTTGGCCGATTCGACCCGGCCGACCTTGCGCTGGCTCGCGCCCGTGAACGCGCCTCGCTCGTACCCGAACAGCTCGGACTGCAGCAGGTGCGGGGGAATGGCGCCGCAGTTGATCGGCACGAACGGCGCGCTGCGGCGCACCGAGCGCTCGTGGATCGCGACAGCCGTGAGTTCCTTGCCCGTGCCCGATTCGCCCGAGATGAAGACCGGCGCATCGGTCAGCGCGACCTTGCGGATCGAGCGGAACAGCGCCAGCATCGCCTCGCACGAGCCGACCATTTCGCCTTCGGTGCCGCCCGTGGTGTCGTTCGAGGCGACTTCACCGAGCGAAACCATGCCATACGCGTGGCCGACGGAATCGACGATGCGGTCGCCGTTCCAGGGGACCGTTACGTAATCGAAACAGTAATCGCGCACCAGACGACGCAGCATTGCGTCCTGCAGCTGCCCCGTCGTGGTCGCCGCGACCCAGCCGACGTTGGGCAGCGTGAGGCACGGCTCGAACGAGCCGATTTCATGCAGATGAAATTCGCTTGAGAGATCGAGCAGGCCGCCCGCGGGCATACCCGCGCGGAGGGCGCGCCGCGCGTCCCGTGCGTTGCCGACGATCTCCACCTGCCAGCCACGCTCGTGGAACCGTTCGTTCAACGCTTCGACCGGTTTTCGCGTCACGTACACCAATTGCCGCGTTGCAGGTTCCATTATTCAGATCCTCTTGCCAACACCATCGTTTGGGAATGACGGCACGCACCTGAATGTACAGACACGCAGCAAAAAGCGACTATCGCGTACCTGAAAAACAGTGAACGCGCATGCTTTTGCTGACAGTGAATCCCCGAGTTGTGGCGTGTGTGTCAACTTGCCCAGTTGCGGGCGTTTTCTTTTAGGCATTACGGCTTTTTCTGAAGCTTACTATAGCCTCGTGGCACTTGGATAGAATTTATGCAATGGGAATGCATAAGGGACCGATGGAAATGTTTCCACCAGTTTCCCGGTATTTTGTCAGTGCAGAAATAATTACGGATGTTTCCTTTCTCTCAATAGTTAAGCGTCCAGCGCGCAAACGTTCTCCTTTGAAACCCTATCGCATTCCAAACGGGTTTAAACGGCCTCACGTTTCAGCGCTGAAACATTTTGGCGAATATCCGCCATTCAAAATTTGCAGAGAATAGTGCGGTTCGAAGCGTATCAATGGATTGCGGGCGATGGCACACGTTTCGCTAAATGTCTCGCACCAGGAGATACGCCATGCGACTCAACATCCAGCAGGTCCGGCGCAGTGTCATCGGCTACGGCAGTGCATGCGCCGCCATGCTCGTTCCCGCCGCCCTCCTCGTCCTCTCGCCCGGTGCTCGCGCACAGTCAGTGGACGATGCGCCTGCCGCGCCAGGCGCAGTTGCCAGCGTCGCCAATGCCGCCCCGGATGTCGTTCCTGCAACACCTGTGGCACTCGTTCCCGCCACGCTCGCAGTGAGCGCGCCGACCGGCGACGCCACCTCGACCACCACCGACCCGGCCAGCACCACGGCCGCTAGCGCCAACGCCCCGGCCGACCCCGTCGCCTTTGGCAACGACGGCGTATTCGCGGGCATCGGCTCTCTCGACGACCAGACGCTTTCGCGCCAGCGCGGCGGCGCCGTCGGCATGGTGATGGTGGCTGCCACGCCGCAACTGATGCGCGGCAACAACAATGTGACGCTCTGGGACGAAATCGCGCCGCCTGCACCGCTGCCGATCCCCGTCGACGCCACCCAGAACGCGCAGGGCAACCTCGCGAGCTACACGAGAAAGTAACGATGAGATAGCACCCGTGCCGCTTGCGGCGCGGTGTCCGGTTCGCGGCGAATGCGCGAAGCCAGGACAAAAGGACCGGACAAGGCGCCCATGTGCCGACTCCGGCCAGGAGGAGACCAGCATGAGAGCACGCAACTCGACGCGCGGCACAAGCCGCCGGTCGGTCCAGGTCGCCGCCGCCCTGTGCGGCGTCCTCGCCGCGGGCGTCACGGCGGGCGTGGCCGCCCAGCAGGTCACGAACCCCGGCGACGTCATCGTCGAACGTGACATCACGCCGCGCAGCGCCTTCGACAACGTGCCGAAGAGTCAGGACCCGGTGCTCGTGCGCGCCACGACCTTTCCCAAGAACAGCTTCGACCCGGCAATGGCGACGCTCGTCACCGACACGGATCTCACCAACGCGCACGGCTCGAGCGGCGTGAACGCGAACGGCGCATTGAGCGCGCAAACCGCCGGCGTCCAGGCGCTCACGCGCATTCTCACGGGCAGCGCGACCGGCACGAACGTGGCGGCCGGCGCCGGCGCGAGCGGCGGCGTCGGCGCCGGCCTCGGCGGCACAATTTCCTCGACGATCACAGGCGCGCTCGCCCCACTCTCGGGCGCCATGGGAGGCATGAAATGAGCCGTTCGATCCAGACGTCACGCACGCTGCGCACGGCGCTTCCCTGCGCGCTTGCCTGCGCCGCGGCGCTCGCCTTCGCGAGCGCCGCGCAGGCCCAGGTTAGCGTCGGCGCGACGGCGAGCATCGCCCCGGGCGCCGCCACCTCGACGACCGGCGCGCTCACGGTGAACGAAACCGCGGGTGTCGACAACGCGCAGGCCAACCAGCTGACGATCACGACCGGCAACGTGTCGATCAACGTGAACGGCGACGACCAGCTCGCCACCGTCACGGCGCGGCTCAAGGGCGCGAGCGCGACGATAGGTGCAGGAGCTTTTGCGAACACGAACGGCGCAATGATGGTGAATCAGTCGGCGGGCGTGGGCAATATCCAGCGCAACACTGCTCTCATCAGCAGTGGTGCGATTGGTGTGGTGGCGGTCTCGGACGGAGAACTGTCCGCGGCGGCTGCTCAAAACGGCGGTCAGGGGCAAATGGCCCAGGCAGGGGGCATTCGTGAGGTACGCATCGACAATGCGGCATTCAGGAATGCGACGGGCCTCGTGCAGGTGAACCAGACGGCCGGCGCCGGTAACGCTACGGCAAACAGTTTTGTGCTCCGTCCCCCGGCGGGCACTCTTTTTTAACTGACCACTCAGTATCGGAGCGAAATCATGAAGCGCACCCTCATAGCAGCGGCAGTTCTTGCGTCGGCGGTAGGTTCCGCTCACGCAGCTAATTCGGCGGTACTTTTCAACACCACGGGCGTATATGACGTCGTTGGCATCGAAGGCTTTGTCACGCTGTTCGGCTGCGTCTCGGTTTCGAGCACTGCCGGCGCCGTCATCAACAACACGCAAACCACCAGCGGCGGCACGCTTCTTCCGCAAGCACAGAGCTATGTGAGCGGCAAGGTCACGACGACGTTCAACAATACGAACGCAAGCGTGACGGGCACCGGCACGAACTCGTTCTACAAATATTCGAACTCGAGCAATTCGAGCATGTCGTCCTCGTCGAGCAGTTCGTCGCACACGCATGACGTCAATGCGTCGACGACGAAGGCCTCGTCGAGCAGTTCGACCTTCGGCAAGACGCTCAACGCCAGCGTGAACGCCGACTATCACGTCTCGACCGACAACGGCAGCACGCACGACCACACGACCGCGAGCACCTATAGCGACACGGGCAGCGCGGCCCTTGGCACGAGCTACAGCAGCGTAGGCAACAACACGTCCACGAAGTCGCAAAGCGGCAATGGCAGCCTCCAGGCCAACGCATCGTGGTCGCACAGCGGCAACTCGCATAACGGCTCGGCAGGCATCAATCTCAGCGGCTCGGAAAGCACGTCGCACACGAAGACCAACGCGCACAACAACAGCGACACGACGAACGTCGGCGCAGCGTGGTCCGTGAACAACAACAAGAACACGAGCAACAGCTCGACCACGGCCAATACGGCTTATGCCGACGGCACGGCCAGCGCCGCGCTTTCGGCGAGCGTGAACGGCACGAGCTCGAAGACGAAGAATTCTTCGGACACGTACGCGCACACGTACAGCACGTCGAGCACGAGCGCGGATTCGCATCAGCACTCGTCGTCGAGAAGCTCGAGCTCGAACAGCGGCTGGGGCTATAACGTCAGCGACACGCTCAACACGGTCGACGAGCACACCACGGGCTCGATCACGCAGCACTACAACACGCAGGCAGCGGGCACGCTCGACGCCAATACCGGCAACGGCGCCGCGACCAACGTGACGGGCAACCTCGGCGTGAACATCGCGGAAGGCATCAACAACGCGCAAAGCAACGATGTCGCGCTCGCTTCTGTCGACATGGGCAACGTGTTCGGCAACGCGCAGATCTTCAACAACCAGGCGTCCAGCGGCTACGCCACGGTGAAGAACTTCAATCTGAACGCGTCGGTCGGCGACGGCTCGCTCGCGGGCGTCTCGGGCAACGTCGGCGTGAACGTCGCATCGGGTATCGGCAACGCACAGAACAACAGCCTCGCCGGCTCCGTGACGACGGCAACCCCGGGTGCCTACTCGACGGTTGCGATGGTCGCGACGGATAACAACGTGCAGAACGCAGCGATGGGCGCCACCGGCCAGTTCCAGGGGACGGCCAGCCTCGGCGCCAATACGCTCACCGGCGCGCAAGGCAACATCGGCGTGAACATTGCCGGCGGCATCGGCAACCTGCAGCACAACGGCATGGCAATCGCCGCGATGAACAACGGCCACTAAGCACGGCTTGCAGCACTGCAGGAACTGGGCTCGTCCCAGGCAGAAAGCGCAGTAAGCAACGCGCGCCGGCTGTCCCACCGCAGCCGGCGCGCATACCAGAAGGTAGGAGACCATCATGTCCGGGCCCGTATCGACCCCGGCGTCAAGGATGTTTGTCGTCGCGCTGACGCTCTCGGCCAGCGCGGCCCTTGTGCCTGTGCATGCGCAGCAGTCGACGCTCGACGCGACCCACCTCATCGGCGTGCCGGTGAAGCTGCCGGTCCACTCGATGCGGGACCTTCGCTATCGCAGCATCGTCAGCCAGCAGTATGACTACAGCTGCGGCGCCGCCGCACTCGCCACACTGCTCAAGTACGGCTACGGCATCGACATCCCCGAACCTGAGCTGATCCGCCAGATGATGGTGTTCTCCACGCCCGAGGTGGTCGTCAAAAACGGCTTCTCCATGCTCGACATGAAGAAGTTCGTCGAGACGATCGGCTTGCGCGGCCGCGGTTTTCGCGTCAATACCGACGCGCTCTACCACCTGCAGGTTCCCGTGCTGGTGCTCATGAACATCGATGGCTATGAGCACTTCGTGATCGTCAAGCACGCCGAGAACGGCCGCATTTTCATTGCGGACCCCGCGCTCGGCAACCGTATCGTCGCCGAAGACGACTTCGCGAAGACATGGAACGGCCTCGTCTTCGCGGTGCTCGGCAAGCCGTTCCTGGAGGACTCTCCGCTGTTGCAGAACAACGAGTCGCTCGCGCTCAAGCTGCGTGAACAAGCCTTGCTCAACGGCACTGCTGCGACTCCCTTCTTCGAATACGGCCTCGATAAGGCCGTGATGTTCTGAAGTCCAAAGAATCATGAAACGCAACCTCTCACAGTGTGGCATCGCGGCAGCCGTCTCCGCGCTCGCCTGCGCTTTTTCGAGCGGTGCGCTAGCGGCCGAAGGCATCGGCTTGCCGCAGCCGGTGCCGGCGTTTCTCTCGAACGCCGACGCGCAGGCGCAAGGCATCCGCTGCGAAGCCGTCGGCGACGACGTGCTCGCGCATCAGACCGGCAAATATGCCGGCAGCGACATGATTTCCGGGTTCGTTCTGAACCTGCTTTCTCAATGGCAATTGCCAAACGGCGCGACCGCAGTCGCGCAAGGCGCGCTCGCGGTCGCCCAGAATGCGGCCAACCAGGTGAGCGCGCAGGTGAAGACGTATGCAACCGTGGTCGACCCGACGCATGGCGGCACCACGGGCGCGAACAGCGGCGCCAACCCGAACGCGACGGCCACCGGCGGCCAGAACGTCTCGATCAACGGCGTCTCGCAGATCACCCAGGTGGCCGGCAATGGCAATACGGGCGCCAATGCCGCAACCATCTCCTACGACAACAACGCGCCGCAGCTCGCCAATCTGCCAGGCGCCGCCAACCAGCCGAGCGCGTCGGCATCGAACGCGGCCGGCAGCATAAAAGCGGGCATCTCGTTCGGCAGTAACGGCGTCAACGTGACGCTGCAAACGCCGGCGGGCATCGCCACGCAGAACATCATGCCGGGCAGCGCGCAACAAGCCGGCGCGATCGCCCAGTTGCTCCAGGTCGCAGGCAATAACCAGCAGGTCGCCAACCAGCTGCAACTGAGTCTGCAGACGCAGCAGATGACGTCGCAAATGATCCGGCAGACCGGCGTATTACAGGCTCTGCGAAATCTCCACTAACCGAGGGCTCATAACGAGACGTACCAGCCAAGGAGACCACCACGCGGGCAAGGCCCCGCGCGAGAAGCAGCACTTTGAATGAGGAGCATCGACGTGCGCGGGCGTGGGACCAGGGGGTTCCGCCGGGCGCCCGCATTCGATCCCCGGGGGAAGAACAATGAAGATGATGTCCAGGGCGGCCGCGCCACACATGTCGCTGGCCGCCATTCCAGCAGCTGTTTTGCTATTCGCGCTCTCGCAGTCCGCCCACGCGCAGGCGTTACAAAGTCAGTCGATCGAAGACCGCCTGAATACGCTCATGCGCGTGGTCGACGAGCAGCAGCGGCAAATCCAGTCACTGGAGCGCCAGGTGACGAACCTCGAAATGGCGCAACGCGGTCGCGGCATGCCGGGCGGGGGTGCGCCCGACGCCGCATCGGCCGCGACGGTCGCGGAACAGCCGGGCGCAGACGGTCTGCCTGTGCCCCTGCCGCCGCTCGCCCAGGCGCTGCCGGGCGCGACGGCGCCGGGTTCGCTCACCGGCACGGCCACGGGCGTGCCGGTGAACCCGCCCTCGCCCGACGCGGGCACGACCAATGGCGCGACGGGCACCTCGGCCGCGAGCGGGCCGCAGCAGGGCGCGCCGGTCGGCGTGAACCCCAATGGCAGCCCAACGGTTGGCGAGACGCAGAAGAACGCTGAGCCGTCCCGCACGCAAGCCGAAGAAGCGGTCGTGCAGCGCGAGCACGCGCCGCTCTTCGACCACAAGCTGACGTTGGACTGGGGCATCAGCGACAGTTACTACGATCGCCGCCAGCTGCAGCTTTCGGGCTTTCTTGCCCTCGACGCGATCTTCCTCGGCAACATCAATCTGGGGCAGACCAAGTCGCACACGATCACCGCCGACCTGGACACGCGCTACGGCCTCACCGACCGCATGAGCATCGATGTGGACGTGCCTTACGTCTACCGGCACAGCACCTTCATCGTGGGTGGCGCGGGCGGCTCGGCCAGCACGCTCACGGATGCATCGGTCAATTCGAACGCGATCGGCGACGTGAACTTCGGGATCTACTACCAGTTCCTGAAGGAAACCAACAACATTCCCGACGTGGTCGGCAGCCTGCGCGTGAAGACCGCCACCGGCACCTCGCCGTTCGGCATCAAGGTTCAGCAGATCACGCCCGACAACACCAATCTCGTCGCCCCCAGCAAGCTGCCCACGGGCACGGGCTTCTGGAACGTGACGGCCGGCCTCTCGGTGCTGAAGACCTACGACCCCGTGGTGCTGTTCGGCAGCTTGTCGTACACGTACAACATCTCGCGCTCGTTCTCCGATATCTCTTCGGTGATCGGGCAAACCGAGCCTGCCGAAGTGAAGCTCGGCGACATCATCCAGTTCGGCGGCGGTGTCGCGCTCGCCTTCTCGGACAAGGACTCGGCGAGCATCTCGTACACCATGGCCATCGAGCCGCAGTCGAAGACCAAGTCGCCGGGCGGCACCTGGACCGGCGTGCCGGGCAGCGAGACGACCGCCTCGGTGCTCAACTTCGGCCTGAATCACGTGGTCAACAAGCACCTGACGATCAATGGCGCGGTGTCCGTCGGGCTCACGCCCGATGCACCGAACTTCGTCGTCGGCGTGCGTTTCCCTTATACCTTCTGATGACATGAGGCCGATCGTGCGCGAATCCTCACATCTAGGCGCCACCGTGACACCGCTCGCCGGAGCCGGTCAGCGTCTCGCCGTGACCGGGCCACCGCTTGCCGGCGATGTCCCCGACGCCGGCCGCGCGCGCGATGCGAAGCCCGAGGCGGGGCTCGAGCGCACCTTGCTGTATGTCGCGCGCACGCCCGACCCGCTGCTCTGCGCCTACCTCAAGAGCCGCGGCTGGGAAATCGTGACCGCGCGCACGGTGCACGAGGCCTCGCGCCTCGTGAAACCGGAGGCGGCCTATGCCGGCATCGTCGATCTCACGGGTTTCGCGCCGCGCGAGTTCGCGGGCCTCGAGACGATCCTGCGGCTGCAGCAGGTGGGATGGATCGCGCTCACCGACGATTCGCGCCTCACCGACGCCGAAGTGCGGCGCCTGATCCGTCACTACTGCTTCGACTACGTGCATGTACCGGTCGCGCATGCGACGCTCGACTACCTCGTGGGCCACGCATACGGCATGGTGTCGCTGTGCGATCTCGACGCGCCGGGCGCCGCCGCCGCGAGCCAGGACGAAGACGAGATGGTCGGCACCTGCGAAGCGATGCAGCAGCTCTTTCGCACGATCCGCAAGGTGGCCAACACCGACGCCACCGTGTTCATCTCGGGCGAATCGGGCACCGGCAAGGAACTCACGGCGCTCGCGATCCACGAGCGCTCTGCGCGGCGCAAGGCGACCTTCGTGCCGATCAACTGCGGCGCGATCCCGCATCATCTTCTGCAATCCGAACTGTTCGGCTATGAGCGCGGCGCGTTCACCGGCGCGAACCAGCGCAAGATCGGGCGCGTCGAATCGGCCAACGGCGGCACGCTCTTTCTCGACGAAATCGGCGACCTGCCGCTGGAAAGCCAGGCAAGCCTGCTGCGCTTTTTGCAGGAAGGCAAGATCGAACGCCTGGGCGGGCGCGAGCAGATTCCCGTGGACTTGCGCATCATCTCGGCCACGCACGTCGATCTCGAGGCGGCAATGCGCGAGGGACGCTTTCGCGCCGACCTCTTTCACCGCCTGTGCGTGCTGCGCGTGGACGAGCCGCCGCTGCGCGCGCGCGGCAAGGACATCGAAATTCTCGCGCACCACGTGCTGCACAAGTTCAAGCAGGACAGCGCGCGCCGCATCCGCGGCTTCACGCCCGACGCCATTGAGGCCCTGTACAACTACAACTGGCCAGGCAACGTGCGCGAGCTCATCAACCGCGTGCGCCGCGCGATCGTCATGGCCGAAAGCAAGCTGATTTCGGCGGAGGATCTCGATCTCGCGCACTTCACCGCGCAGCAGACGGTCACGCTCGCGCAGGCGCGCGAGGCCGCGGAGCGGCGCGCGATCGAGGCGGCGCTGCTGCGGCACCGGCACCGGCTCACGGAAGCCGCTGCCGATCTCGGCATCTCGCGCGTGACGCTCTACCGGCTGATGGGCACGCACGGCCTGCGCGACGAAAAACTGCTCTTCGTCGGCGAAGCGGAGAACCAGGCGGAATTACCGCCCGACGGGCAGGATTGAAACACCCGATACCGCAGAGGAAGCGCGCCGGGGCACCCGGCGCGCTCAGGTAGAATCGCTGCGAACAGCTTACAACCTCGCACCTCTACCCTTTCGATGACCACGCTCACCCTCATCGTCGCCCGCGCCCGCAACGGCGTGATCGGCCGCGACAACGCGCTGCCCTGGCGGCTCCCCGAAGACCTCGCGTTCTTCAAGCGCACCACCATGGGCGCGCCCATCATCATGGGCCGCAAAACGCACGAATCGATCGGTCGCGCCTTGCCGGGCCGCCGCAACATTGTCGTGACGCGCGACGCGGGCAAGCGCTTTCCCGGCTGCGACACCGCCACGAGCCTCGACGAGGCGCTCGCGCTCGCGGCGCAGGACCAGGCGCCCACGGCGTTCCTGATCGGCGGCGCGCAGCTCTACGGCGAAGGGCTCGGGCTTGCGCATGAACTCGTGGTGACGGAAATCTCTGCGGACTTCGAGGGCGACGCCACCTTCCCCGCGCCCGACCCCGACGTGTGGCGAGAAACGTCGCGCGAGACACTGCATGCGAATGCGCCGAACGACTTCGATTTCGCGTTCGTGCGGTACGTGCGGCGGGATTGACCGACCGGGCGCTGCCCAACCCGGTGCCCCAGGCGGCACGCGGCGCGGCACACCAAAGCAAAACGGCACGCCCTCGCGTGCCGTTTTTCATCGAGTCAGCGCAGAAGGCGCTAAAAGGCGCTTACTGCCCCGCCACCGTCATCCGCTCGATCAGCACCGAGCCGGTCTGACGCGTGCCACGCGCGAGCGTGTCCGCGCCCACGGCGACGATGTGGTGGAACATCTCCTGCAGCGTGGACGCCACCGTGATTTCCTCCACCGGGTACTGGATCTTGCCGTTCTCCACCCAGAAGCCCGACGCGCCGCGCGAATAGTCGCCCGTCACGAAATTCACGCCCTGCCCCATCAGCTCGGTCAGCAAGAGGCCCGTGCCGAGCTTTTTCAGCATCTCCTCGAAGTCGTCCTCAGGCTTCGTAAGCGAGCTCCGGAACTGCAGGTTGTGCGAGCCGCCGGCATTGCCCGTGGTCTGCATGCCGAGCTTTCGCGCCGAATACGACGACAGGAAATAGCCCTGCACGATGCCGTCCTTCACGACCTCGCGGCGCTGCGTGCGCACGCCCTCTTCGTCGAACGGCGCGCTGCCGGCCGCGCGCGCTACATGCGGGTCCTCGACGATCTGGATGTGCGGCGCGAACACCGGCTTGCCGAGGCTGTCGACGAGGAACGACGTCTTGCGATACAGCGCGCCACCGCTCACGGCCTGCACGAACGCGCCGAGCAGGCCCGCGGCGAGCGGCGCCTCGAACAGCACCGGCACCTTGCGCGTGTCGAGGCTGCGCGCGTTCAGGCGCGAGAGCGCACGCTCGGCCGCATAGCGCCCGACGGCTTCGGGGGAGGCCAGCTCGGCCGCGCTGCGCCGCGATGTGTACCAGTCGTCGCGCTGCATGTTGCGGCCCACGCCCGCGATGGGCGCACACGAAACGTAGTGGCGCGAGTACGGATAGCCGTGCATGAAGCCGCCCGAGGTGGCGAGCACGAACTGCGAATGCTGTGCCGACACGCTCGCGCCTTCGGAGTTCTTCACGCGCGGATCGACGGCGAACGCGGCGTCTTCGGCGCGGCGCGCGATTTCCACGGCCTCGTCGGCGGAGAGATTCCAAGGGTGGTAGAGGTCGAGGTCGCGCGGTGTGGTTTCGAGCAGATCGCGCTCGGCGAGGCCCGCGCAGTCGTCGTCGGCGGTGAAGCGTGCGATGTTGTACGCGGCCGCCACCGTGTCCTTGAGCGCCTGCGGCGAAAAGTCAGAGGTGCTCGCGTTGCCGCGCTTGTTGCCGATATAGACGGTCACGCCGACCATCTTGTCGCGGTTGTGCTCGATCGTCTCGACCTCGCCGCGCCGCACCGAGACAGACAAGCCGTCGCCTTCGGAGATCTCGGTCGCGGCGTCGCTCGCGCCGAGCGCGTTGGCGTGCCGCAGGATGTCTGAGGCGATCTCCTTCAGCTCGTCCTGGGTGTGCGGGAAAAAGCGTTGCCGGGCTTCGATGTCTGCTGCCATTGTCGTTACGGTCCGGTTCTGGGCCGGTGCGGCCCGCTGGTGTCGTGTTTCGCTGGTATCGATTCGGGCGCTTCGGAACGCGCGGCGTTCGCAAAGCGCATCCCGCGATCATAGCAAGGTATGTGAACACGCATCACAGGCGCTTTCGTCGCCTGTCGCCCGCACCAACTGCCGCACCAGTATCGGGCCGCGGGCGCCGCCGTCCGCCGCCTCCCAGCCCGAGCCGCACGCGCGCGCACGCTACAATACGCCCCATGAAACGCAAAACCCGCATTCAACCGATGAACGACGCTGTCGCCGAGCAGGACGACAACGGCTACGATCGCCCGAGCAAATCGCAGCTCAAGCGCGACATGGAAGCGCTCCAGGAGCTTGGCCAGGCCCTCGTGGAACTGCCCAAGGACGCGCTCAAGCGCATGCCGATGACCGAAGACCTCGCGGACGCCGTCCACGAGTGCCGCCGCATCACCGACCACGAAGGCCGTCGCCGCCAGCTCCAGTACGTGGGCCGCATGATGCGCGGGCTGACCGAAGCCGAAGTCGCCGCGCTGCGCACGAAGCTCGACGAGCACCGCGGCGTGAACAGGGCTGCCACAGCGCGCCTGCACTGGATCGAGCGCACGCGCGACAAGCTGCTGGCGGACGACGCCGCGCTCACCGAATTCATCCGCCAGCACCCCGCCGCCGACCCGCAGGCAGCCCGCACGCTGATCCGCAACGCGCGCCGCGAGCAGGAGCAAAGCCGCCCGCCCAAGTCCTTCCGCGAGCTGTTCCAGTGGATCAAGGACGCGAGCACGCAAGGCGCGGACGAGGCTGACGACCACGACGACGAGCGCGCCGACGAGGACCGCGAAGATGACGAAGCCTGAGCGCAGCCATCCTGACGAACTCGTGATCGGCCTAGTGTCGGTCAGCGACCGCGCGACGAGCGGCGTCTACGAGGACAAGGGCATTCCGTCGCTGATGGAGTGGCTCGGCAACGCGCTGAAAACGCCGTGGCGCGCCGAAACGCGCCTGATCCACGACGACGCGGCGACGATCTCCGCCACGCTCACGGCGCTCGTGGACGGCCTGGGCTGCGACCTCGTGTTGACGACGGGCGGAACCGGCCCCGCGCGCCGCGACGTGACGCCCGAGGCGACGCTCGCGGTAGCGACGAAGGAAATGCCGGGCTTTGGCGAGCAGATGCGCCAGATCAGCCTGAATTTTGTGCCGACGGCCATTCTGTCGCGCCAGGTCGCCGTGATCCGCGAAAACGACGACCACGCGGCGCTCATCATCAACTTGCCGGGGCAGCCGAAGTCGATCAAGGAAACGCTGGAAGGCTTGCGCGACGCTCAGGGTGCCGTAAAGGTGCCCGGTATTTTTGCTGCGGTTCCGTATTGCATCGACCTGATCGGCGGCCCATATATCGAAACCGATCCGAACGTCGTGGCGGCGTTCCGGCCCAAAAGCGCGCAGCGGGCGCCGCGCGCTTAACACTCGAACTTCAACGATCGCTCAGAGCGCCGGACCAGCCTCGCCCGCCGCCATGTCGGGCACGATGCCCGGCGCCGGAACGAGGAAGTGCTCGCGGTAGTACTTGAGCTCGTCGATTGACTCGTGGATGTCGGCGAGCGCCGTGTGCATCGCGCGCTTCTGGAAGCCCTTGTAGATGGTCGGCTGCCAGCGGCGGCACAGCTCCTTGAGCGTGCTCACGTCGAGGTTGCGGTAGTGGAAGAAGCGCTCGAGCGTGGGCATCCAGCGCGCCATGAAGCGGCGGTCCTGGCAGATCGAGTTGCCGCACATCGGCGACTTGCCCGGCGGCACGTATTGCGAAAGGAACGCCATGATCTGCTCGGTCGCGCTTTCTTCCGTGACGGTCGAAGCCCGCACGCGCTCGGTGAGGCCCGAGCGGCCGTGCGTGTTGCGGTTCCACTCGTCCATGCGGTCGAGCACCGTCTCCGGCTGATGGATGGCCAGCACGGGGCCTTCCACGAGCTTGTCGAGCGTCGAGTTCGTCACCACCACGGCGATCTCGATGATGCGGTCGTTGTCGGGATCGAGGCCCGTCATTTCCATATCGAGCCAGATCAGGTTCATGTCGGTGCGCTCGATGGTCGGCGCGCCGGCAGCGGCAATGTCAGTCATGAAAGGCAACCCGGAGAGCGTTGGAGGCGCGGCGCGTGCGCGGCATCGACAGGATGCGATGCCCGGCCGGCGAGAACATATAATTGTCGCATAGATACCACGGACTTCCTGGATGCCTAATCTGTCCCCCTCCCCTGCGCTGTACTTCAGCGTGCTGTTCGTCGTCGGCGTGCTCGCCATGGTCGCGACCAAGCTCTGGCTCGCGTCGCGCCAGATCCGCTTCGTGGCCGCCCATCGCGGCGCGGTGCCCGCGCAGTTCACCGCCACCATCCCGCTTGCCGCGCACCAGCGCGCCGCCGACTATACGGTCGCGCGCACGCGCCTCGGCATGATCGAGATCGTGCTCGGCGCCGTGGTGCTGATCGCGCTCACGCTGCTCGGCGGCGTGCAGGCGCTCGATCTCGGCATCTCGGATGCGATCGGGCGCGATTATGTGGGCCAGATCGCGTTGATCGGGGCCGTGCTCGCCATTTCCGGCGTGCTCGAACTGCCGCTCGACTACTATCGCCAATTCGTGGTCGAGGAGCGCTTCGGCTTCAATCGCATGACGAAGCGCATCTTCATCATGGACCGCATCAAGGGGCTGCTGATCGGCGCTGCGTTCGGCGTTCCGCTGCTCTTCGTCGTGCTCTGGCTCATGAAGCAGGCAGGCAGCCTCTGGTGGCTCTGGACGTGGGTCGTATGGGTCGCCTTCCAGATGCTCGTGCTGGTGCTCTATCCCACCTTCATCGCGCCGCTCTTCAACAAGTTCGAACCGCTGCGCGATGAAGCGCTGCGCTCGCGCATCGAGGCGCTCATGCAGCGCTGCGGCTTCGCGGCCAAGGGCCTGTTCGTGATGGACGGCAGCCGCCGCTCCGCGCACGGCAACGCCTATTTCACGGGCTTTGGCGCAGCCAAGCGCATCGTGTTCTTCGATACGCTGCTCGCGCGCCTCTCCGGCAGCGAGATCGAGGCCGTGCTCGCGCACGAGCTGGGCCACTTCAAGCGCCGTCACGTGATCAAGCGCATGATCATCACGTTCGCGATCAGCCTCGCGCTGCTCGCCCTGCTCGGCTGGCTCTCGCAGCGCGTATGGTTCTACGAGGGTCTCGGCGTGCGGCCGTCGCTGCTCGGCGGCAACGAAGGGCTCGCGCTCGTGCTGTTCTTCCTCGCCGTGCCCGTGTTCCTGTTCTTCGTCACGCCGCTTGGCAGCCTCTCGTCGCGCAAGCACGAGTTCGAAGCCGACGCCTTCGCCGCCACGCAAACCGACGCGCAGCACCTCGTCAACGCGCTCGTGAAGCTCTACGAGGACAACGCGTCGACGCTCACGCCCGACCCGCTCTATACCGCGTTCTACTACTCGCATCCGCCGGCTTCGCAGCGGATCGACCGACTGCTCGCTCACGCATGAACCGGCGCGCAACGAAAGCCGCCGGCAACGCAAAAACTGCAGGCGCCACGTTGTACGGCGTGGTGATCGCCGCCCACGGGCGCCACTATCTCGTCGCGCCCGACGGCGGCGGCGCGCACCTGCAATGCTTCCCGCGCGGCAAGAAGAGCGAGATCGCGGTGGGCGACCGCGTCGAGTATCAGTCGACCTCCGCCGACCAGGGCGTGATCGTCACGATCGGCGAGCGGCGCAACCTGCTCTATCGCTCCGACCAGTTCAAGTCGAAGCTCTTCGCGGCGAACCTCGACCAGTTGCTGATCGTGCTCGCCACGGAGCCCCACTTCAGCGAGGACCTGCTCGGGCGCGCGCTCGTGGCCGCCGAGGCCAACGACCTCAAGCCGCTCATCGTGCTCAACAAGATCGACGTTGAGGCCGCGCTGCCGCTCGCGCGCCAGCGCCTCGAACGCTATCGCGCGCTGGGCTATACGGTGCTGGAGGTTTCGGTGAAGGGCCGCCCCGAGGAGGCACGCGCGGCGCTGGCCGAGCATCTCCACGGCCATCAGACGATCCTGCTCGGCCAGTCGGGCATGGGCAAGTCGACGCTCGTGAACCTGCTGATTCCCGACGCCGAAGCGGCCACGCGCGAGATCTCGACTGCGCTCAACAGCGGCCGCCACACCACGACGTTCACGCGGCTCTATACGCTCCCCGAGGGCGGCGCGCTGATCGACTCGCCGGGCTTCCAGGAGTTCGGCCTCTATCACCTCACCGAAGGCAAGCTGGAGCGCGCGTTCCCCGAGTTCCGGCCGCTGCTCGCGCACTGCCGCTTCTACAACTGCCATCACCTGCACGAGCCGGGCTGCGCGATTCTGGAAGCCGTCGACGACCGCCGCATCGCGCCCGAGCGCCAGGCGCTGTACGCGCAGCTCATGCACGAGATCAGCCAGGTCGTGCGCTGACGCGCCGCCTGCCCCCATCGCCCTATGCTCAAGCTCGTGCGCGCGCCGAATCTGCTGATCGCCCAGCACTGGATGAACATCCTGGCGACGGCGGGCGTGCCCTGCGAGCTGCATAACCGCTACCTGAGCGGCGCGATGGGCGAGATTCCGGCCGAGCAGTGCGCGCCCGAACTGTGGCTCGTGGACGAACGCGACGAGAAGCTCGCCCGGCGTTTGATCGACGAAGCAGTGAACGGGCCGCCGCCGGGCTCGCCCACGTGGCGTTGCGCGCGCTGCGGCGAGGTGCTCGAAGCGCAGTTCACCGTGTGCTGGAATTGCGGACGCGATCGTGACGTGCGCGACGAGTGACGTCAGGTGCTGACCCAAACGCAAATGGGCCGCTAGAAGCGACCCATTTGCATTTTTACGACTCAGCGCTGCGGCGCTCAGAGCCAGACGGCGATCGTCAGCATGAGCAGCAGGATCATCCACAGGATCACGGCGCGCCACACGAGGCCCACGGCCGACTGCAGCGTGCGCGGCGTGCAGTCGTCGCCAACCGTGTACGGACCGCCCTCGCCCGGCTGCGCGAGCACATCGACGCTGGACTGCTCGGCGAGCGGGCCCGAAAGCCGCGCGCCCAGCGCGCCGCTGCCGGTGGCGAGCAGCACGCCTTCGTTGGTGTCGGGCCACTGGTTCGTGTGGTTGCGCCAGGAGTAGATCGCGTCCTCGAAGTTGCCGACGATCGCAAAGCCCAGCGACGTGAGCCGCGCCGGCACCCAGTCGATCACGAAAAACACATGCTGTGCGAAGTTCGAGAACGCCTCGGTGCGATCCTCGGCGGGACGCGCCCACTCGCGCGCGAGATATTCGGCGATGCGGTACAGCACGGCGCCCGCGGGCCCGATCGGCACGAGAAACCAGAAGAACACGCCGAACACGTGCCGGTGCGACGCGATCACCGCGTGAATCAGCGTGTGGCGCACGATCTCGCTCACGGGCATGTCCACGGCGTCGATGCCGGTCCATTCGTGGAGGATTTCACGCGCGCGCGGCACGTCGTCGTTGTTCAGCGCGAGATGGATGTCGGTGAAATAGTGGCTGAACTGGCGAAAGCCGAGCGTGAAGTACACGACCACCACGTTCCACAGGAACGCCAGCACGAAGCTGATGTGGTACAGCACGTAGTAGACGAGGGCCGTGGCGAGCGTCCACGGCAGCACGACCACGAGCCACGCGATGAGCCCATGCTTCTGCTTGCCGGCGTCGAAGCCGTGAGCGGCCCATTCCGCATTGAGGCGCACGAGCGCCATGACCGGATTATTGGGCGACAGCGCCCGCACCTGTTCGATGACGAGAGCCAGCAATACGGAAAAGAAGGTCATGCGACGCGCCGTGCAGATCGGGTTGCGAAAGGGGTTTTATGAAAGTGTTGCAACGATATCACAGGGCCAGATGTGCCTGACCATCGCCGGCAATTCGGGCGGCAAACTCGCAACAGTGCGCGGCGGCGCTTGCACGCGCCGCCAGACGTGTTACGCGAGCAGGAAACGGTAAAAGTTGCGCAGCATCCCCGCCGTCGCCCCCCAGATGAAGTGCGAGGACCCGACGCCGGAAGCGACGACGGGTTCGGGCACGTTGAGGTCCGGTGAATTGCGGTCCGGATACGGCATCGCGTAAAAGCGCCGCTCGCCGCCTTCCCAGCGGAACACGCGCACCTGGTGATGCACCGGGTTCATGAGAAAGCTGAGCGGCACTTCGAAGATGCTCGCCACTTCGAGCGAGTCCGCCGCGAGACTGAACGGCTCGTGCACGAGACCGACCACGGGCGTGACCTTGAAGCCCGTGCCAGTGAGGTAATCGGGCAATGCACCGAGCACCTCGACACGCGCGGGGTCGAGGTTCACTTCCTCGTGCGCCTCGCGCAGCGCGGCGGCGATGGGCGTGGGGTCGGAAGGTTCGCGGCTGCCGCCGGGAAAGCTCACCTGGCCCGCGTGATTGCTGAGGTTGTCGGCGCGCTGGGTGAGCAGCACGGTCAGGCCGCCCGGACGCAAGGCGATGGGCACGAGCACGGCGGCTTCGCGCGGATCGCGCATCTCGGCCAGACGGGCTTCCTGCGGTTCGGGGTCCCACGGCAGACGCTGCTCGAAGCGCGTGCGCAAGCCGGCGGCGGTCAGGCGTTCCGCGGCAACTTGCGGAAGGCTCGCACCCGTCGATTCGATCGGCAGGCTTTCGGGTTCAAATACTGGGCGGATCAACGGGCGTCTCGGATTACACGTACACGAGATTATTCTGAGGCCAAAAAGAAAAAAGCACCCCGGAGGGTGCTTCTTTCTTACAGCTTTTACGCCTGGTCGGCCGGAGCTGCTGCGCGGTCTTTCGACACCAGCTTTTCCTTGATACGTGCCTTCTTGCCCGACAGGTTGCGCAGGTAGTACAGCTTCGCGCGACGCACGTCGCCGCGGCGCTTCACCACGATGCTGGCCAGCAGCGGCGAGTACGTCTGGAACGTACGCTCGACGCCTTCGCCCGACGAGATCTTGCGCACGATGAACGACGAGTTCAGGCCGCGGTTACGCTTCGCGATCACGACGCCTTCGTATGCCTGAACGCGCTTGCGGTTACCTTCAACCACGTTCACGTTGACGATCACCGTATCGCCGGGGGCGAATTCGGGGATGGTCTTCTCGCCCAGCACGCGCTGGATTTCTTCCTGCTCGAGTTTTTCAATCAGATTCATGGATTGACTCCGTATGCCATCTTGTCGGCGTTCGTACCTGTGCAGGGTTGCCTGCACTACGGCCCCGATAGAGGATGGATTCACATCTGGCGCCGTTCACGCATGAAGCGGCACCGCCTTTTGCGCCCCTCGTCGAGCACGCCCGAAGCCTTACGCTTCGTTCGAGCCCTTCGCGAGACTAGCGAGCCACGCCTCGTCGGCACGGCTCAACATCTTGTTCTTTCTGGCCCGCGCGATCAGATCGGGCCGCTTGTTCCACGTGTTGCGCAACGCCTCGCGGCGGCGCCATAGCTCGATTTCCGCATGATGGCCGCCAAGCAGCACATCGGGCACGCGCTCGCCGTCGTATTCCTCGGGGCGCGTGTAATGCGGACAGTCGAGCAAACCGTCGACGAAGCTGTCCTGCACCGCCGAAAGCGCATCGCCCAGCACGCCCGGCAGGTTGCGCACCACGGCGTCCATCAAGGCCATCGCGGGCAATTCGCCCCCCGAGAGCACGAAGTCGCCGAGGCTCACTTCTTCGTCCACGCAGCGGTCGACGAGACGCTGGTCGATCGCTTCATAGCGGCCGCACAACATCACGAGACCCGGCTCCTGCGCGAACTGCATGACGCGTTCGTGCGTGAGCGGCTTGCCTTGCGGCGACATCAGCAGCACCCGCGGGGTGCTCACGCCGGCTTGCGCCTGCGCGGCCTTCGCCGCGTCGATCGCCGCTTCGAGCGGCCTCGCCAGCATGACCATGCCGGGGCCGCCGCCGTAAGGGCGGTCGTCGATCGTACGGTAGTTGTCGGTCGTGAAATCACGCGGATTCCACGTACGCAACGTGTAACGCTGCTGCTTCGCCGCCCGGCTGGTAATACCCCAGTCGGTCAGCGCGCGGAACATCTCGGGAAAGAGCGTAACGACATCGAACTGCATCGCTCTCTCCGTTCAGCGAAATTGAATCAAGGCGCGCGGCGGGGTTGCCACAGCGTTGCCGCGGTGCCTAGTAGTCGGCTTCCCAGTCGACGACGATACGCTTCGCCGCCAGGTCCACCGTCTTCACGAATACACCCACAAACGGGATCAGGCGCTCGCCGGTGGCCGGCTTGCCATCCTTGTCCGTGGACGCATAGGCGACACGCAACACCGATTGCGCGCCATTGTCGATCAGGTCGGCGACCTTGCCGAGCTCGACGCCCGCCTCACTGGCGACATCGAGGCCGATCAGGTCGACCCAGTAATATTCATCGGCTGCGGGCGCCGGGAATTCGGCCCGGCTCACGTACACGCGTGCGCCGCGCAATAGCAGCGCGGCATCGCGGTCAGCCAGGCCCGAAAGCTCGCCAACGACGCTGTCACCATGAACCTTGGCGCTCAGGCGCACCGCCGAATGACGCTCGCGATGCGCCTGACCCTCGCGGCCCTTGAGGAGCCACCAGCGTTTAGCGGAAAGCAGCGCGCGGCCGTCCTGCGCGTGCGGCGCGATCTTCAGCCAGCCCTTGAGGCCATAGGCGTCGATCACGGCGCCGACTTCAACGGCGTCGGCCGGCCAGCTCGCTTCGGTTTCGGCGCGCAGGCTCCCGGTTGCGGGTGCAGCTTTCGCGGCACTCTCGCGCGCAGGCTTGCGCACGAACGCACCAAACGACGGCGCGCCGCGAGCCGCGGCCTTGCCGGTCGCAGCTTCGGGCGCCCCGCTTTCCGACGCGTCGTTCGCCTCTACGGCAGATTTAGCGTCATGCGCGGACATCGGCACCCCTTGCGACCAGCTTGATATCGCACACGCAGATCATGCAGCGCGTACGCGGGTAAAACACAGACAACAGACTGAAAAGACGCTTAAAGACTTAAGCAGCCGGCGCAGCGGCGGCGGTCTTTTGCGCTTCCTTCACGAGGCGCTCGACGGCCGGCGACATTTGCGCGCCGTTTTCCTTCCAGTATGTCACGCGATCTTGAGCGATACGCAGCGTTTCACCCTTGGTAGCGACCGGGTTGTAGAAGCCCACGCGCTCGATGAAACGGCCGTCGCGACGGTTGCGCGAGTCGGTTGCGACGATGTTGTAGAACGGGCGCTTCTTCGAGCCGCCGCGTGCCAGACGGATGATGACCATACTAAATCCTTGAAAACCGGGGGTTCGGGACTACTGAAACGTGCGATTATAGCCCGAAACCGGAGGCATAACAAACACTTAACGGGAAATTGCGCGCCGGCGCGCAGAAAGCCGGCAAGACACGGCGGTCAAACTGCAGCTCATGCCCACGGTGGGCGGGCCCTGGAGCGAATTGTGGCGACTTTCAGACGACTCGTGCAATGGCTGTGTCGCGGTGGGAGCGGCGGCGTGGGTGACAGCTCCCGTTTTCCGGCGTCTCGCGAGTCGGCCAGACGCTTCACAGCGGCGTGGCTCGCCTTTGCCGCCGCCCTGCTCGCGGCACCGTTCGCTCACGCGGCGCTTCCCATCGACCGCATCAAGCTGCCGCCGGGCTTTCACATCGAGGTGCTCTCCGCCGACGTCCCCGGCGCACGCGAAATGACGCTGTCGGGCAACGGCACCCTCCTGTATGCAGGGAGTATGGGCGGTGACGTCTACGCGCTCGAACTCAAGGACGGCAAGGCCATCAAGCGCCACATCGTGGCCTCGGGACTGACGATGCCGGTGGGCGTGGCCTGGCGCAACGGCGCATTGTATATCTCAGCGGTGTCGTCGATCGTGCGGCTCGACGACATCGACCGTCATCTCGACGATCCGCCCAAAGCCGTCGTCGTCACGGATTCGCTGCCCACCGAGCGCCACCACGGCTGGAAGTTCATCGCCTTCGGCCCCGACGGCAAGCTCTACGTGCCGCAAGGCGCGCCGTGCAACGTCTGCCTGCCGGCCAGCGACCCGCAGCGCGTGCATTTCGCGATGATCGGGCGCATGGACCCCGACGGTTCGCACTACGAGACCATCGCCCGCGGCGTGCGCAACACGGTCGGCTTCGCGTGGCATCCGCAGACGCACGACCTCTGGTTCACCGACAACGGCCGCGACATGCTCGGCGACGACATCCCCGACGACAAGCTCAACCGCCTCGCGCGTGTGGGCGAAGACTTCGGCTTTCCCTATTGTCACGGCGGCAATGTCGCCGACCCCGAGTTCGGCGCAGGCCATCCGTGCAGCGGCTTCACGCCGCCGGTCCTCAAACTCGGCGCGCACGTGGCGTCGCTCGGCATGCGCTTCTATACCGGTTCGATGTTCCCGGCCGACTACAGGAACAGCATTTTCATCGCCGAGCACGGCTCGTGGAACCGCAGCAAGAAGGTCGGCTATCGCGTGGTGCGCGTGAGCGCCAACCCGGACGGCACGAACGCGCGCCAGGAAGTGTTCGCGCAGGGCTGGCTCAACGCCGATGAGACCCAATGGGGCCGCCCCGCCGACGTGCTGCCGCTGCCCGACGGATCGCTCGTTGTCAGCGACGACTATGCGGGCGCGATTTATCGCGTGACTTACACGAAACCGTGACGCGACCGCCACGTTGAAGCTGCAGACATGGTGCCGGGCATAAGCGTGCGCTTGTGCTGCAAGCCCGGCGTGCGGCATACAATGCCCGGCGGCCCGTGTGCGTTCGACGTGATGCGCCCATGACGGCCGAACGCCCACGTTTCGCCCGAGCCCATGCCCAACGACAAGAACCTCGCACGCTTTCGCTCCAAGACGCTCACCGCCGCCCTCGCCTTCCTGTTTGGCAGCCTCGGCGCACACCGCTTCTATCTGTACGGCCCGCGCGACGTATGGGGCTGGGCGCATTTGTTCGGCACGCTGATCGGCATTCCGGGCGTGATGCTGCTCGTCGCAACCGAACGCGCCTCGATTCCCGGCTGGGTGCTCGCCGTGATCGGCGCGGTGTCGGTCATCTCGGCGTTTCTGGCGGCGATCGTCTACGGGCTGCGCCCCGACGCCAAATGGGACGCTCAGTTCAACGCCGCGTTCGTGGAGCAAGGCCGCACGAGCCGCTCGGGCTGGACGGTGATCTTCGTCGTGATCTTCTCGCTGCTGATTGGCGCGTTCCTGCTGATGACGGGACTCGCGCTCTCGTTTCAAACGTACTTCGAGTCGCAGGTCGAGGCCGCAAAGGCGCTCTCGCAGTAAATCGCGCGTAACAGCTCAGAACAGGTCGAGCTGCGGCTTCTCGCGCACGGTCTTCGACTGCACGAACGCCGACATGTCCAGAATGCCGTGGCGCCGCTCGTTGAGCCCGAGGCGCCGCAAGGCATTGTGAAAGCGCTGCTTGAGCAGGTCGGCCCACAGCCCCGTGCCCTTCATGCGCTGCGAAAATGCCGACTCGTAGTCCTTGCCGCCGCGCATGTCGCGCACGCGGCTCATCACGCGCTCGGCGCGCTGCGGGAAGTGCGCCGCCAGCCAGTCCTGGAAAAGCGGCGCGACCTCCCATGGCAGGCGCAGCACGATGTAACTCGCGCTTGTCGCACCGGCCTCGGCGCAGGCTTCTAGCACGCGCTCCATGTCGGGCTCGGTCACGAACGGAATCACGGGTGCGATGCTCACGCCCACCGGCACGCCGGCTTCAGCCAGCGTGCGGATGGTGCGCAGCCGCCGCGCGGGTGTCGCCGCACGCGGTTCGAGCGAGCGGGCGATATCGGCGTCGAGCGTGGTGATCGTGATCGCCGCCATGAATTGCTGGCGCTCAGCCATCGGCGCGAGCAGGTCGAGATCGCGCTCGATCAGCGAGGATTTCGTGATGGCCGCGAACGGATGCTGCCGTTCGGACAGCACCTCGACCACGCGGCGCGTGATGCGCAGGTCGCGCTCCACCGGTTGCCAGGCGTCGGTGTTCACGCCCAGCGCGATCGGCTCGGGTTCATATGACGGCTTGGCGATTTCCCGCGCGAGCAACTCCGCCGCATTGACCTTGGCGTAGATACGGCTCTCGAAATCGAGCCCCGGCGAGAGGCCGAGATAGCTGTGCGTGGGCCGCGCGAAGCAATAGATGCAGCCGTGCTCGCAGCCGCGGTAAGGATTGAGCGAGACGTTGAACGGAATGTCCGGCGACTGGTTGCGCGTGAGGATGCTTTTCGCGCGCTCTTCGAAGACCTCGGTGCGCAGCCTGGGCTCGCCGGGTTCATCGCCATGGTCTTCCCCGCCGCCGTCCACGTGTTGCCAGCCGTCGTCGAACGCTTCGCGCTGGTCGACTTCGTAGCGCCCCTGCAGGTTCGTGACCGCACCGCGCCCCTTGCGCGCCGTGGGCGGCGCAACGGGATACCAGGCGTCGGGATCGGGGTGATGGGAGTCGGTCACGGCTGGAGCGAAATGGACTTGTAAACGCGGACAGGAAAAACGCGGATCGATACTGTATAAATATACAGTATCGATCCGCGTTGTCGAGTCCTAAAAACGGGGCGCTTTCAGCCGCTGCAGTGACCTGGTCATTCACCCACGGCGATGGTCAGCGTCTCCTTGATCTCTTCCATTACCACGTAGCTCTTCGACTGCACAGCGCCTGGCAGTTGCAGCAGGATGTCGCCGAGCAGCTTGCGGTAGTCGGCCATCTCGCCAATGCGCGCCTTGATGAGATAGTCGAAGTCGCCCGAAACGAGATGGCATTCGAGCACTTCGGGAATCTTCTGCACCTCGCGGCGGAACTGGTCGAACATGTTGCCGCTCTTGTGGTCGAGCGTGATCTCCACGAACACGAGCAGCGCCGCTCCCAGCACCAGGGGATTCACGCGCGCGAAGTAGCCCGTGATCACGCCGTCGCGCTCCATGCGCTTCACCCGCTCGATGCACGGCGTAACCGAGAGCCCGACCTGCTCCGCGAGGTCCTTCATGGCCATGCGGCCGTCTTCCTGGAGCAGTTTCAGGATGCGGTGATCGAGCCGGTCGAGTGCGCGGACCGGTTGGCGCTGCGTTCTCATGGTTTATTCCCGAAAATCTGAAAAATACGATAACAAAACCTGGCCATACAACAATAGCATAGCTACAAATACTGGCTACACCCGAATTTTCATGCCTTCTCCCCTATCGGCGCCAAAACACCGCTTCGTGGGTCCCGGCAACGCGGCGTAGCTCAACGAATCTATATGGAGCAGCTATGCGAGTCGTCGTGTTGGGCAGTGGTGTGGTCGGTGTGGCCAGCGCCTGGTATCTCGCCCGCGCGGGCCACGAAGTGACCGTGATCGACCGCGAGGCGGGTCCCGCGCTCGAAACCAGTTTTGCGAACGCCGGCCAGATCTCGCCGGGCTACGCCGCGCCGTGGGCAGCGCCTGGGGTGCCGCTCAAGGCGATCAAGTGGATGTTCGAGAAGCACGCCCCGCTCGCCATTCGTCTGGACGGCACCAAATTCCAGCTGCAGTGGATGTGGCAGATGCTGCAAAACTGCACGCCCGAACGCTACGCGCTCAACAAGGGCCGCATGGTGCGCCTCGCCGAATACAGCCGCGACTGTCTGCAGGCGCTGCGCGCCGACACGGGCATTCAGTATGAAGGCCGCACGGGCGGCACGCTCCAGGTGTTCCGTACGCAGCAGCAGTTCGAAGGCGCGGCGAAGGACATCGCCGTGCTCGAAGACGCGAACGTTCCGTACGAACTGCTGACCGCCCCCGAACTCGGCCGCGCCGAACCCGCGCTCGCCGCGGTGTCGGGCAAACTCACGGGCGGCCTGCGTCTGCCGGGCGACGAAACCGGCGACTGCCAGATGTTCACCACGCGTCTTGCCGCGATGGCCGAACAGCTGGGCGTGAAATTCCACTACAACACGCCGATCGACGGCCTCGCCATGCAGGGCGAGCGTATCGCGGGCGTGCAATGCGGCAGCGAGCTGGTGCGTGCTGATTCGTTCGTGGTCGCGCTCGGCTCATTCTCGACGCAAATGCTCGCGGGCCTCATGAAGATCCCCGTCTATCCGCTCAAGGGCTATTCGATCACCGCGCCGATCGTGAATGCGAGTGCCGCGCCGGTTTCGACCGTGCTCGACGAAACCTACAAGATCGCGATCACGCGTTTTGACGACCGCATCCGCGTGGGTGGCATGGCCGAGATCGTCGGCTTCGACAAGACGCTCAAGCAAGCGCGCCGCGAAACGCTCGAAATGTGCGTCAACGACCTGTTCCCGGGCGGCGGCGACACGACGAAGGCCACCTTCTGGACCGGCCTGCGCCCGATGACGCCGGACGGCACGCCGGTCGTCGGCCGCACGCCGATCTCGAACCTGTTCCTGAACACGGGTCACGGCACGCTCGGCTGGACGATGTCGTGCGGCTCGGGCCAGTTGCTCGCCGACCTGATCTCGGGCAAGCAACCTGCCATCCGCGCCGACGATCTTTCGGTGCACCGCTATCTCGGCGACACCCAGGGCTCGCATCGCCCGGCTTATGCCTGAAGCCAGTCACGCTGCGTGAACGAACACGGCGCCTCCAGGGCGCCGTGTTTCATTTCTCGCTTTGATTAGCGCGCGGCGGCGTCAGAACTGATCCTCCGCCAGCGCCAGCACGCCCTCGCTGCCGTTTGCGCTGACGATCGCCGCTTCGAGCGCCACCGCCTGCGGCAAGACGTGTTGCGCGAAGAACTGCGCCGTGGCGATCTTCGCGCCATGAAACTTCGGGTCCTCCTGCATGAGACGCTGCGAGGCGAGCATGGCGCGCGCCATCTGCCATCCGCCTAGCACGATACCCGCCAGCTTCAGATACGGCACGCTGCCCGCGAACACCGCGTTCGGATCGGTTTTCGCCTTCGTGAGCACGAAGTCCACGGCCGACGCCAGCGCCTCCTTGCCGAGCGCGAGATGCTTGCGCATCGACTCGAACGCAGCGCCTTGTTGTCCGGCTAGCGCGTCGACGGTCTGCGCGATATCCGCAAGCAGCGACTTTGCCGCCGCGCCGCCGTCGCGCAGCGTCTTGCGCCCGATGAGATCGTTCGCCTGGATCGCAGTCGTGCCCTCGTAGATCGGCAGAATGCGCGCGTCGCGATAGAACTGCGCCGCGCCCGTTTCCTCGATGAAGCCCATGCCGCCATGCACCTGCACGCCGAGGCTCGTCACTTCGGGCGCCAGTTCGGTGCTCCAGCCCTTCACGATCGGCACGAGATACTCGTAGCGCGCCTGATGCCGCGCACGGGCCGCCTCGTCGGGGTCGCCATGCTCGCGATCGCTCTCACCCGCCGCCACGTAAGCGAGCGCACGCGCGGCTTCGGTGAGCGCACGCATCGTGGCGAGCATGCGGCGCACGTCGGGGTGATGGATGATGCTCACCGCCGCTTTCGCGGAACCGTCCACCGGGCGGCTCTGCACGCGCTCCTTCGCATAGGCGAGCGCCTTCTGGTACGCGCGATCGGAGATGGCCACGCCCTGCATGCCCACCGCGAAACGCGCCGCGTTCATCATGATGAACATGTATTCGAGGCCGCGATTCTCGTCGCCGATCAACTGGCCAATCGCGCCGCCATGGTCGCCGAACTGCAGCACGGCGGTCGGGCTCGCCTTGATGCCGAGCTTGTGTTCGATCGATACGCAATGCACGTCATTGCGCGCGCCGAGCGAGCCGTCGTCGTTGATGAGGAACTTCGGCACGATGAAGAGCGAGATGCCCTTCACGCCTTCGGGCGCCGTGGGCGTGCGCGCGAGCACGAGATGGAGGATGTTCTCCGCCATGTCGTGCTCGCCCCACGTGATGAAGATCTTCGTGCCGAACACCCTGTACGTGCCGTCGCCTTGCGGCTCGGCGCGCGTGCGCACGGCCGCGAGATCGGAGCCCGCCTGCGGCTCGGTGAGGTTCATCGTGCCGGTCCAGTCGCCGGAAATGAGCTTCGGCACGAAACGCTGCTTTTGCGCTTCGCTGCCGGCGGTGAGGAGCGCTTCGATGGTGCCGTCGGTGAGCAACGGACACAGCGCGAACGAGAGATTCGCCGCGTTGAGCATTTCCACGCACGGCGTGCCGACGAGCTTCGGCAAGCCTTGTCCTTCGTATTCCTGAGGATGCTGCACGCCTTGCCAGCCGCCTTCCACGTATTGCCGGAATGCCGCCTTGAAACCGGGCGTGGCGTGCACGTTGCCGTTTTCCCAGCGGCTCGGATTGCGGTCGCCTTCGGCGTTCAGCGGCTCGAGCACTTCGCCGCATAGCTTCGCGGCTTCGTGCAGCACCGCTTCGACCGTTTCGGGCGTGGCGTCTTCGCCGCCCGGCAACTTCGCGATTTCTTCGAGGCCGGCCAGTTCCTTCATGACGAACAGCATGTCGCTCGTGGGCGCCTGGTACATTTCAGTCTCCTCCTGTCGGTATGCGGTTCCTCAAATGACAAAGGGGCGCCGCGGCGCCCCTTTGTTGCTTCGTCTCACGCCGCGCGCTCAATCATGATTCGCGGCGCTCGTCGCTGGATACACCGGCCGGATTCAGCCGAGTTCCTTCACGAGTTCCGGCACGACCGTGAACAGGTCGCCCACCAGACCGTAGTCGGCTACGCTGAAGATCGGCGCTTCCTCGTCCTTGTTGATCGCGACGATGACCTTCGAGTCCTTCATGCCAGCCAGGTGCTGGATCGCGCCCGAGATGCCGACCGCCACGTACAGTTGCGGCGCGACGATCTTGCCGGTTTGACCGACCTGATAGTCGTTCGGCACGTAGCCAGCGTCGACGGCTGCGCGCGAGGCGCCGAGTGCGGCGTTGAGCTTGTCCGCGAGCGGTTCCAGAACCTTCGTGTAGTTCTCGCCGCTGCCCAGACCCCGGCCACCCGAGACGATGACCTTCGCGCTCGTGAGTTCCGGGCGGTCGAGCTTCGTCACTTCACGGCCGACGAATTGCGTGAGACCGCTGTCGGCTGCCGCTTCGATCTTCTCGACCGCTGCGCTGCCGCCTTCGGCTGCGACGGGATCAAAACCGGTCGTGCGGACCGTGATCACCTTGATCGGGTCGCTCGACTGGACGATTGCGATTGCGTTGCCGGCGTAGATCGGACGCTCGAACGTGTCGGCGCTGTCGACTGCCGTGATATCGCTGATCTGCGCGACGTCGAGCTTCGCGGCAATGCGCGGCGTGACGTTCTTGCCCGCTGCCGTTGCCGGAGCCAGGATGTGCGTGTAGTTCTTCGCAATGCTCAGCACCGTTGCTTCGACGTTCTCAGCAAGGCCCTGCTCAAGTTGCGGCGCATCGGCCAGCAGCACCTTCGCCACGCCTGCAATCTTCGCAGCTGCATCCGCAGCCGCCTGCGCATTGTGGCCCGCGACCAGCACGTGCACGTCGCCGCCAATCTTCTGTGCTGCGGCAACCGTATTCAGCGTTGCGGCCTTGATCGACTTATTGTCGTGTTCGGCAATAACCAGATTCGTCATTTTCGTCTGCTCCCCTTACAGCACCTTGGCTTCCGTCTTCAGCTTCTCGACCAGCGTCTTCACGTCCGGCACCTTCACGCCTGCCGAACGCTTTGGCGGCTCGGCAACCTTCAGCGTCTTCAGACGCGGCGTGACGTCGACGCCCAGGTCTTCAGGCTTAAGCGTCTCCAAAGGCTTCTTCTTCGCCTTCATGATGTTCGGCAGCGTGACGTAGCGCGGCTCGTTCAGGCGCAGATCCGTCGTGACGACCGCGGGCAGCGTGAGCGACAGCGTTTCCGCGCCGCCATCCACTTCGCGCGACACCGTAGCCTTGCCGTCTGCAACCACGACCTTCGAAGCAAACGTAGCCTGCGGGAGGTTCGCCAGCGCGGCGAGCATCTGGCCAGTC
>NZ_JAMBPS010000070.1:0-31404 GCF_024206515.1 Paraburkholderia sp. CNPSo 3281
TCGCGATTTTCAACAGCGAAAAAGCGCCTTTGGAGGCGCTATTTTTTGTCTGGAAGTCAGCGGGAATTCGCGTCCTGCACTATCCACAGCCCCCAGCGGATAACTCCCGGAAAACCCCTGGAAATCACTGTGCATGAATCGGGGATAACTTCGGCTGCGCGCAAAGTGTGGAAAAGTTGCCAGCAGCTGCCTGGCGTTGTCCCGTTAACGCCCGCAAGGTTATGTTTTTTCCACAGCCTTGTTTACTCAATGGTTTTCCGGGGTTATCCACAGAATACCCAGGGGCTTGTTAACTATTACTACGTTTACGTATACATACGTTATTAAAACCTTAGAACCCTCGCATCGGAAACGAAGATGCCGCTGGAAAACGTCCCGGCGGCATCGTTCAAACCGTGCGAATCGCGCGCCTCACGCGAGCGGGATATAAAGCTCCGTCTTCAGGTCATCCGGCGTCGCCTCATCGGGCGTATTCAGATATACCTCGAACGATGGCGCCGAAAAGTCCGGCGTGCGTCCGAGCTTCTGCAATCCTTCGTTGTAAAACCACATCCAAGCCTGGCCGAGCCCTTGATACGGCCCCTTGTGCAGCATCATCGCGTGCTCGCCGCCGCGCAGCTGGAACTTCTCGACTGGCGCCATGACCTCCACATCGGTTTCCTGCCCCAGATGCAGCGCCGCCTTTGAGCGCAGCTTCGATTCTTCGACCGTATTGGGATCGTCGTAATAGATGCCGACCATCTTCGAGCCCGACGTGCGCACATTGCGCTCGCCGAGCCATTGCGCGAGCGTGTAGAACGCGTCGCCGATCTTCATGTACGGACCCACGTGGCTGACGGCGAGCAGGTCCATCGGCTCGAGGGTGAGGAGTTTCACGTCGTGGTTTTGCATGATGGCGTCTCCTGGTGCGATGGCCGCGCGAATGCGCAGCGCCTGCGAACCAAGATAGCACCACGCTCCGTGCGACGCCCCTGGCGTGCCGCGCGCCCGAGCCTCACAAGCTCACGCGCGTCACCGGGTGCGCCTCGAGCCACGCGTTCTCTTCGTCGTCGTAGAGCCGCGAGCGCGTGAGAAAGCGCAGGCCCGTGGGTCGTTCGAGCGAAAACATGCCGCCGTTGCCTGGCACGGCGTCGATGATGAGCTGGGTGTGCTGCCAGTACTCAAACTGCGCCTCCGTCATATAGAACGACATCCCGCCGATTTCTCCCAACTGCACGTCGGCATTGCCGACCATGAACTCGCCGACGGGAAAGCACATGGGCGCGCTGCCGTCGCAGCAGCCGCCCGACTGGTGAAAGAGCAGGGACCCGTGCTCGCGCGCCAACTGCTCGATCAGCGCGAGCGCGGCCGGCGTGGCGGTAACGCGTTCGACCATGTTGCGACGCTCCTCGTGAGAAACATTAAAATCGCGCCGGTTTTCAGATGGTTTGCGCGCTTGGGGTAATCTGGAAGCCAAGCGCCGTGCGCGACGCACAGGGCACACAGCGCGATCAGAAGAACCCGAGCGGCTGCTCGCTATAGCTCACGAGCAGGTTCTTCGTTTGCTGGTAGTGGTCGAGCATCATCTTGTGGTTCTCGCGCCCGATGCCCGACTGCTTGTAGCCGCCAAACGCCGCGTGCGCCGGGTAAGCGTGGTAGCAGTTGGTCCACACGCGCCCCGCCTGGATCGCGCGGCCGAAGCGGTAGGCACGCGTGCCGTCGCGCGTCCACACGCCTGCACCGAGGCCGTAGAGCGTGTCGTTGGCGATTTCCAGTGCTTCCTCCTCCGTCTTGAAGGTCGTGACGGACACCACGGGTCCGAAAATTTCTTCCTGGAAGATGCGCATCTTGTTGTGGCCGCGGAAGACAGTGGGCTTCACGTAATAGCCCTCGCCGAGTTCGCCCGTGAGGCTGTTGCGCTCGCCGCCAATCAGGCATTGCGCGCCTTCCTGCTTGCCGAGGTCGATATACGAGAGGATCTTCTCGAGCTGCTCCTGCGAGGCCTGCGCGCCGATCATCGTTTTCGTGTCGAGCGGGTGGCCCTGCTGGATCGCCGCTACGCGCTTGAGCGCACGCTCCATGAAGCGGTCATAGATCTTCTCGTCGATGAGCACACGCGACGGGCACGTGCACACTTCGCCCTGGTTGAGCGCGAACATCGCGAAGCCTTCGAGCGCCTTGTCGAAATAGCTGTCGTCGTGGTCGAGCACGTCGGCGAAGAAGATGTTCGGGCTCTTGCCGCCCAGTTCCAGCGTTACGGGAATGATGTTCTGGCTCGCGTACTGCATGATGAGGCGGCCCGTGGTGGTTTCGCCCGTGAAGGCGATCTTCGCGATGCGCTTGTTCGAGGCGAGCGGCTTGCCCGCTTCGAGGCCGAAGCCGTTCACCACGTTGAGCACGCCGGGCGGCAGCAGGTCCTGGACCAGTTCGGCGAGCACGAGGAACGACGCGGGCGTCTGCTCGGCGGGCTTGAGCACCACGCAGTTGCCGGCCGCGAGCGCCGGCGCGAGCTTCCACGCGGCCATGAGAATCGGGAAGTTCCACGGAATGATCTGGCCGACCACGCCCAGCGGCTCATGGAAGTGATACGCGACCGTATCGTGATCGATCTCGGAGATGCCGCCTTCCTGCGCGCGCACGCAGCCCGCGAAATAGCGGAAGTGGTCGGCGGCGAGCGGGATGTCGGCGGCGAGCGTTTCGCGCAGCGGCTTGCCGTTGTCGATGGTCTCGGCCACGGCGAGCTTGTGGAGGTTCTGCTCGATGCGATCGGCAATGCGGTTGAGAATATTGGCGCGCCCGGTGGGCGAGGTCTTACCCCAGGCGGCCTTGGCTTTGTGTGCGGCGTCGAGTGCGAGTTCGATGTCGGCTTCGCGCGAGCGCGGGATGGACGTGAACGCGTGGCCGGTGATGGGCGAAATATCGTCGAAATACTCGCCGCCGAGCGGCGCGACCCACTCGCCGCCGATGAAGTTGCCATACTGTTTCTTGTACGGGAATTCGGTGGTCAGGAATTGCATGTCCGCGTGATTCATCTGCGTGCTCCTCTGTGTTCTCGATCTCGATATGGATGGACGCGGCGAGGCCGCGCTACCGCGGCACGCTAACGCGAGAACCATGCCAGCGCGGCGGCGCCGCGGCGTTGTGCCGTGCGGTAGCGGCACGGCACGCGCGCGTCATGGAAATGCGCGGTGCGCGGACCACTCGAGCCATCGCGCGATTGCGTCAGGCCGGAACAAAAGGGCGGCCAACTGCTCAAGAAGTGAACAGCCTGGCAGCGTAATCGCGGCGGGAGTCGGAGATTTGCGGCGCGCGGGCCGCACTTGCGGTAGGCTTTGCACCCGTAACAGTCAGGAGAGTCTGCATGTCGAGTACATTCGTTTGCCGCAACCAGTCGTGTGGCACCCCGTGGGAACAAAGCGAGGTCGTGATCAAGAACGAAGGGCAGGGGCCCTTGTTCCGGTGTCCGCTGTGCGGCGCCCGCAACTACCTGGAGCAGTTGGAGGACGACGACGGCAAAGTCGTCTATGAACAGGTGGACGGCAAGCCGTTCCTCTGAGCGCTGGCGGCTAGAGGATCTGGGTCGCGAGCGTGACGCCGAAGAAGAAGCCGCCAATCACGCCAAGCGTGCGGCCGACCAGTAGCTGGTTCAGATCCTCGTCCAGCATCGTCGGGTCGGTTAACCTGACTATGATCAACAGCTAGTCAGCCAGACCCGATAGGAAGAGCCCGAAAAGCGAGGCAGCTCGTTCGGAATGGAATAATCTGGATTCCGAAATTTCTCGCCGCCTATGGCGGTGATGGACCTGGCAAGCATGGAAAGTGAATGACTGGCCTGCCGGTGAACGACGAAGCGCGAGCGGGGCAGCGAGGCGCCGGTTTCGGCGGCGTCGATTCCAATTTAGTCGGACTATTTGTTACCTATCCATACGGGTAGGCTGGCGAGCGCCCCGGAGCGTCCTACAGTACTTCATACGATAAGAAACCACGGCAGGACCAACGGGGATAGCCATGACATTCGTCGAACAGGAAATCGCGCACATCGCGCGCGTGATGCCGCCGTCGCTGGCTGGCGATTTCGAAATGCCGGTGATGGGTGTCGCGTACTGGCGCAAGCGCCTGCATGCGCTTCTGAAGCAAAACCATCTGACACACGTTCAGCTTTCGACCGTCGACACGCTGCTGCGCCAGCTCGACGGCTTCGAGGCGCTTGGCCGCTGGCTGCCGCGTCCGAAGCAGGCGTCGCGTCACGTGAGGCGCGCGAAGTAATTCAGGCCTGTGGTCGGGGAGAAATGCAAAAAGCCCGATCGCAAGGATCGGGCTTTTTGGCTGAATTCGCTGGTGGGGCGTGAGTGACTCGAACACTCGACCTACGGATTAAGAGTCCGCTGCTCTACCAACTGAGCTAACGCCCCCAACAGAAGAAAGATTATGCAGGACTTTTAGGGACTTGGCAAGCCCTCGCTGTAAATTATCCAAAAATAGTTTGTCGATGCGGCGCAGGCTCCGTCTGCGCAGGCGTTTGCGCCATTACCACGGGGGCCGTGCTGTCCCGGTATGATGTCGCCACTCCTGGCATCAGCCAGGTTTCAAGCCAGTCGCTGTGCACCGCCTGTTTGCCGAAGCCGAAGCGGCCGAGGTCGGTGGCAATCAGCTGGAATCGTCGCACGGCAATCCACAAAGGCAAACGATGGACGACAACGCAATCGACGCGCTGCTGGAGCGCGTGCTGGCCCCGTGGGTGCGCGCGCTCGGGATGAAGCCCGTCGAGGTCTCGGAAGACAGCGCCACCCTGCGCCTGCCGTTTTCCGGCGAGCTGCGCCATTCGGGCGGCGTGATCTGCGGCCAGGTGTTCATGGCGGCGGCGGATACGGCCATGATCGTCGCGATCACGGCCGCGCTCGGCGGCTTCAAGCCCATGACGACCGTCGCGTTGAACACGAATTTCATGCGCGCGGTGCGCAAAGGCGACGTGCTCGTGACGGCGCGCGTGCTGCGCATGGGCCGTAATCTGGTGTTCGGTGAAATAGAACTCTACGACGAAGACGGCCGGATGGCGGTTCACGCGACCTCGACCTACGCGCTAGTCGATTAAGCTTGGCGCTTCCGATCGGTTTCGGTCGCTTCGAAGGACGCAGAAGGCATGTTCGATCAGGTGGTTTTCGCCGGCGGCGGCAATCGCTGCTGGTGGCAGGCTGGGTTCTGGGACATCGTCCAGCCCGAACTGCGCATTCGCCCGCGCGTCATTACGGGCATTTCGGCGGGCGCCGCCACCGCGTGCATGCTCTACACGCGCGACGCCGACTGGGTCATGCGCTATTACGAGGATGCGCTGCGCCACAACAAGCGCAACGCCTACTGGGGCAATCTGCTGCGCGGCGAGTCGGTGTTTCCGCATTACCGCATCTATCGCCAGGCGCTGCTCGACATCTACGGCGAGCCGTTCACGCAGCTCCAGGACGCGCCTGAGATCCGCATCGGCGTCTCGCATGTGCCGCGTTGGCTCGGCGCGCGCAGCGCCGTGGCGGCGGGTCTCATCGCGTACAACATCGAAAAGCACATCCGCAAGACGCTGCACCCGACGCTCGGGCGCAGGCTCGGGTTTCATCCGGAATTCGTGACGGCGCAGGAATGCGCGAGCGTCGAGGATCTCGCCGATCTCATCCTCCAGTCGTCATGCACGCCGCCGTTCACGCCGGTGCTGCGGCGCGACGGTCGCCCGGTGCTCGATGGCGGCATGGTCGACAACGTGCCGGTCGGCGCGCTCGACGACACGCCCGGCCGTGTGCTGGTGATGGTGACGCGGCTCTATCCGCGTCCACAGATGTTCGTCGTGCGGCATCAGGCGGCGCAGGGCGTGCAGCAACGCCTTTACGTGCAGCCGTCGGCCAGGGTGCCGATCTCGAGCTGGGACTACACGAGCCCACAGCAGATGCAGCATGCCTACAACCTCGGCCGCGTGGACGGCGAGCGTTTCCTCGCGCGTTTGCCCGAGGTCATGGAAGCGGCCGCGAACGCCTGAGCGCACGCGGCCGGATCAAAAGCTACCGGAAAGTCGCACGAAGGGCGGCGCGCGCCGCCCCGTGCAGCCGCGCTTACTTGCGGCGGCCGCCCTGCAGCGCTTCGGGGTTCGCGACGCTCACGTGATCGCCCGCGTCGAACGCGAGGATATTGCGGAACGCCCCGCCGAAGTACAGTTCGTAGCTCTCGCGCTCCACATAGCCGATGTGCGGCGTGCAGATCACGTTTTCCATGCGCAGCAGGCTGTAGCCCTGCAGGATCGGCTCGCTCTCGAACACATCGATCGCGACCATGCCCGGCCGGTTGTGCGAGAGCGCGCCGAGCAGCGCGTTTTCTTCCATCAGCTCCGCGCGGCTCGTGTTGACGAGCAGCGACGTAGGCTTCATGCGCAGCAGATCTTCCTGCTTGACGATCCCGCGAGTGTCATCGTGCAGGCGTAGATGTAGCGACAGCACGTCGCTCTCTTCGAACAGCGCCTCGCGGCTTGCGGCGGCTTCGTAGCCGTCGGCGCGCGCCGCTTCGAGCGAATGCTCGCGGCCCCACACCAGCACGCGCATGCCGAAGGCCTTGCCGTAGCCGGCCACGAGCCGGCCGATCTTGCCGTAGCCCCAGATGCCGAGCGTCTGGCCGCGCATCACCTGGCCGAGGCCAAAGTTGGGCGGCATCGCCGAGGTCTTGAGGCCCGACTGCTGCCACGCGCCCTGCTTGAGGTTGGCGACGTACTGCGGAATGCGGCGCTGCGCGGCCATGATGAGCGCCCACGTGAGTTCGGCGGGCGCGACGGGCGAACCGGTGCCTTCGAGTACGGCGATGCCGCGCTCGGTGCAGGCCTCCATGTCGATGTGCGGACCGGCCTTGCCCGTCTGGCTGATCATGCGCAGATGCGGGAGCTTGTCGAGCAGTTGCGAGGTGATGCGGGTGCGTTCGCGAATCAGGACGAGCGCGTCGACTTCGGCGAGGCGGCTGGCGAGCTGGCCGAGGCCGCGCACCGTGTTGTTGAAAACCTTGACCTCGTGGTCGGCGAGCAGTTGAAAGCAGTCGAGCTTGCGGACGGCGTCCTGGTAGTCGTCAAGGATGGCAATTTTCATGGCAGCGGGTTGTTTTGCGTGTTATGCATCGCGCCTTTCGTAGCGCGACTTCGGTGTTCATCTGGTGGTTATCCCACTATGCAGCGCCGGGAAGGCTGGTATGAATATAGGGAGCCTTCGCGTCGCTCGCCGCGTGCAGCAGCAGGCATTGCAATTGCGCAAGCCCGAGGCTACGCACGCAGGTTTTTTGACGCGGTAATCAGCCGCGAATTTGCAACTTTTAACAGCTTGTCGGGCTCCGATGCAAGCCGCTTTACAGACGGTTTCGAACCCCAGGCTAAAGGACCTTGACGACCTGCCCAACTGCGCGAACCGATTCGCATGTTGATCTGCCATCGACATTCGGTTCGCATGAGTTGCGCCTCTCGCGTGCAGCGTCTAAGAGGGCCGATTCCTTTTTTACAGCTCTAAAAATGGAGACAGCTCGATGAACCATCCCGACTACCAAGCCCAGGCCGCCGCCCAGGTGCCCGCCTGGGTCCGGCACCGGAAATTGATCGACTGGGTGCAGAAAATCGCAGCGCATACGCAGCCGGATCGCATCGTGTGGTGCGACGGCTCCCAGGAAGAATACGACCGCCTGTGTGCGCAGATGGTCGAGGCCGGCACGATGCGCCGCCTCAATCCGCAGAAGCGCCCGAATTCGTATCTCGCGTGCTCCGACCCTTCGGACGTCGCGCGCGTGGAAGACCGCACGTTTATCTGCTCGCCCACCAAAGAGGACGTCGGCCCCACCAACAACTGGGTCGCGCCTGCCGAAATGCGCGCGACGCTCGACGACCTGTTCGCAGGCTCGATGCGCGGCCGCACGATGTACGTCGTGCCGTTCTCGATGGGCCCGCTCGGCTCGCCCATCGCGCATATCGGCGTGGAGCTTTCCGATAGCCCCTACGTGGCCGTGAACATGCGCATCATGACGCGCATGGGCCGCGCCGTGTACGACGTGCTCGGCGAAAATGGTCCGTTCGTGCCGTGCGTGCACAGCGTGGGCGCGCCGCTCGCCGTAGGCGAGCAGGACGTGCCGTGGCCGTGCAACAAGACGAAGTACATCGTCCACTTCCCGGAAACGCGCGAGATCTGGAGCTACGGCTCGGGTTACGGCGGCAATGCGCTGCTCGGCAAGAAGTGCTTCGCGCTGCGCATCGCTTCGACCATGGGCCGCGACGAAGGCTGGCTCGCCGAGCACATGCTGATTCTCGGCGTGCGTTCGCCGGAAGGCCGCAAGTACCATGTCGCGGCGGCGTTCCCGTCGGCGTGCGGCAAGACCAACTTCGCCATGCTGATTCCGCCGCCCGCCATGAATGGCTGGGAAATCACCACGATCGGCGACGATATTGCCTGGATCAAGCCCGGCCCTGATGGTCGTCTCTACGCGATCAACCCGGAGGCCGGCTACTTCGGCGTGGCGCCGGGCACCGGTGAGAAGACCAATTTCAACGCCATGGCGACGCTCAAGGAGAACGTGATCTTCACGAACGTCGCGCTCACCGACGACGGCGACGTGTGGTGGGAAGGCATGACCGACGAGCCGCCCGCGCACGCGATCGACTGGCTGGGCAATGACTGGACGCCCGCCATCGGCAAGGAAACCGGCCGCAAGGCCGCGCATCCGAACGCGCGCTTCACGGCGCCCGCGTCGCAGTGCCCGTCGATCGATCCCGAGTGGGAGAACCCCAAGGGCGTGGCCATCGATGCGTTCATCTTCGGCGGCCGCCGTTCGACCACGGTGCCGCTCGTGACCGAGGCGCGCGACTGGACCGAGGGCGTCTACATGGCCGCGACCATGGGCTCGGAGACCACGGCCGCGGCCGCGGGGCAGCAGGGCGTGGTGCGCCGCGATCCGTTCGCGATGCTGCCGTTCTGCGGCTACAACATGGCCAACTACTTCGGCCATTGGCTCGACGTGGGCGAACGCCTCGCCAGCGCCGGCGCAACGGTGCCGCGCATCTTCTGCGTGAACTGGTTCCGCAAGGGGCCGGACGGCAAGTTCGTGTGGCCGGGCTTCGGCGAGAACATGCGCGTGCTCCAGTGGATGGTGCGCCGTATCGAGGGCAAGGCCGCGGGCGACGAGCACGCTTTCGGCGTGTCGCCGCGCTACGGCGATCTCGAGTGGAGCGGCCTGAACTTTACGCAGGAGCAGTTCGAGCAGGTGATTTCGGTGGACGCCGACGCCTGGCGCGCCGAACTCGCGCTGCACGCCGAACTGTTCGACAAGCTTGCTCATGGCTTGCCGCAAGTGCTGAAGGACGCTCGCAAGACGCTGGAAACGCGTCTGTAGGCACGTGATGTGAGCGCTCGCTAACTGAATGGCCGCCTTCGGGCGGCCATTTTTATTTCCGGGGTCGAATGCATTGGTGCAGTGCAGAGGCCTGTCTGTTCGGCGCCTGAGCGGTTATTTCGCTGCAACGCGCAAAATTGTTTCGTTCGAGGTAACAATCGGACCGCTGTTAATGCATTTTGGGGTGCAGTCGAAGAATTCGTAAAGAAAATAAGGGCTTCGGAGGCAACTTCTGCAGGATTTCTGCTGTCGTAGGAGAATTCGCGGTTTCCTCCGCTGATTAGCAGCGGGGTAGTAACAGGCAGGAGTTGTCTCATGGATCATTTGCAGTCGATGCGAGTATTCGTCAAAGTGGCCGACCTCGGCAGTTTCGCCCGGGCTGCTTCTGCGATGGATATCTCCAACGCGGTTGCGACGCGGCATGTTGCCGACCTCGAAGGTCGACTCGGCACGCGTCTGCTCAATCGCACGACCCGCAGTCTCTCCCTGACCGAATCGGGTCAGGTCTATCTCGAGCGCGCCCGCCAGATTCTCGATGAGCTCGAGGATGTCGAACAGATGGTTGTCGCGCGCAATCACGAACCCGTCGGCACGCTGCGTATCGTCGCGCCGGTCGTGTTCGGGCTCCACAATCTCGCTCCGGTGCTGCAGACGTACACGCAGCGCTATCCGCAGGTCATTCCCGACGTCACGCTGGTGGACCGTCAGGTCGATCTCGTCGAAGAGGGCTTCGATCTGGGCGTCGTGACCGCGCGCCAGATGCGCAGCGCCAGTATCGTCACGCGCCGCCTCACCACGGGTTGCATGACCGTGTGCGCGACGCCCGCGTACCTCGAAAAGCACGGCACGCCCACGCGCCCCGAGCACCTCATGGAGCACCCGAGCCTCTCGCTGCCCTCCGAGTACTGGGGTGACGAGCGCGTGTTCACGGGTCCGGACGGCGAAATCCGCGTGCGCCCGACCAACGTGATCGTGGCGAACAACACCGAGATGCTGCGCCAGTTCGCGCTGCTCGGCATGGGCATCGCGATCCTGCCGAGCTATCTGATCGGCCGCGACATGACGCGCGGGCGCCTCGTGCGGCTGCTTGGCGACTATCGTCTGCCGCAGGTGGAGATCAACGTCGCGTATCCGAGCCGCCGTCATCTGCCGGCCAAGGTGCGCACGTTTATCGACCACCTCGTCGAGCACTTCAGCCAGACGCCGAACAGCCAGCTCGGTGAGCAGTGGGTCAAGGACGGCCTCGCGCGCCCCGCCGTCGCGGCTCGCAATGGCGTTGCGAGCGACGACTACGATGGTGTGCAGCCCGCGCCGGGCGGGAGCCTGCACGACGGCGAGCACAACGGCATGGACGGCGAGCGTGCACCGAAGGCCGCGCGCGCTTCGGCGGCGCGCACCCGGACTTCGGCGATTTCGCCGCTATAAGCCCGTTATCCGCGTTCGTGGGTCGATAAAAAAGGCGCAGCTTCGTGAGAAGCTGCGCCTTTTTGCCTGCTTGCGCGCGGGCCGGTGACGGCCCGCGAAAGGACGGCTTTACGACCCCGTCTTGCGTGCCGGTGTCTTGCGTGCGGCGGTCTTGCGCGCCGGTGCGGCTTTGGCGGCCGCCGTCTTGCGCGCGGGCTTCGCCTTGCCTTCTTCTGCCGAATCCGCCGCGTCGTTCGCGGCATCGTCCGTGGCCTCAGCCGATGCGGCCGACTTCTTCGCGGCTGTCTTGGCCGCCGTCTTCGCGCTCGGTTCCTTCTTCTCGAACTCGAAGCCGATCTTGCCGTCCGGCTGCTTGACGAGGAAAGCCTTGAAGTTGCGGCCCGTCCGCGACGACTTGAAATTAGTCAGCAAGTCGGTGCGGCCTTCGGCCAGCAGCTTGGCCATCTGGTCGCGCGCGATCTCCTGCTGCAGGATCACCTTGCCCGAGCGGAAATCGCAGCTCTTCGGATTCGCAACCGAGTGCTCGCACACGTAGCTCATGCCGTGCTCGTACACGCGCCCCTTGCATTTCGGGCACGCGCCCACCGGCTCCTGCTGCGAGAAGTCGGGCGCTTCGCCATCCTCCGCGCCGGAGTCCTGGCCGAAATCGAACTCGAGCTTGTAGTTCTTGATTTCGTCGTCGAACGAGAGCTTGAGGATGGCCGAGAACGGCCGGCCCATCTTGCTGCGGAAGCCCGAGAGCGGGCCAATCGTCTTGTTCTGGAGCAGTTCTTCCACTTCGGGGATTTCGAACTGACGGCCGCCCGGAATCTTCGAAATCGAGAACTCGCACTTCGTGCATGCGAAGCGGCGGTAGTTTTCCTTCACCTGACCGCCGCAATTCGGACACGGCGTTTGAAGCGTCGCGTAGTCGCCGGGAATCGTGTCCGAGTCGTATTCCTTCGCGCGCTTCACGATGGTTTGCGTCATGCGGGCGATTTCCTGCATGAACGCGTCACGCGGGAGCTTGCCGCGCTCCATCTGCGAAAGCTTGTACTCCCATTCGCCAGTGAGTTCCGGCGCGGTGAGTTCTTTCACGTCGAGACCCCGCAGCAGCGTCATGAGCTGGAACGCCTTGGCCGTGGGGATCAGTTCGCGGCCTTCGCGCACGAGATACTTTTCGCCGAGCAGACCCTCGATGATCGCCGCGCGCGTGGCCGGCGTGCCGAGGCCCTTGGCGGCCATGGCCTCGCGCAGCTCTTCGTCGTCCACGAGCTTGCCCGCGCCTTCCATGGCCGAGAGCAGCGTCGCTTCGTTGTAGCGCGCAGGCGGCTTGGTCACGAGCTGGTGCGCCGCGATCTTGTCGGTCTTGACTTTCTCGTCCTTCTTCACCGGTACGAGGTTGGCGTCGTCGCCGCCCGCGTCGCGGCCATAGACCTGCAGCCAGCCCGGCTCGACCAGCACCTTGCCTTCGGTCTTGAAGTGATGCCCTGCGACTTCGGTGATACGCGTGGTGACGCGATATTCCGCCGCCGGGAAGAACACGGCGAGGAAGCGCTTCACGACGAGGTCGTACAGCTTCTGTTCGGGCTCCGAGAGCGACTTCGGCGCCTGCAGCGTGGGGATGATGGCGAAGTGGTCGCTGATCTTCGAGTTGTCGAAAATGCGCTTGTTCGGCTTCACCCAGCCCTTGTCGAGCACCTGCTTGGCGTGCGGCAGGTAGTTGTTGCTCTCCTTGAGCATCTCGAGCGTGTGCTTGACCGTTTCGAGATAGTCCTCGGGCAGCGCGCGCGCATCGGTACGCGGATAGGTGAGCACCTTGTGCTTTTCGTACAACGCCTGGGCGAGGCCGAGCGTGTTCTTGGCCGAAAAGCCGAAGCGGCCGTTGGCTTCACGCTGCAGGCTCGTCAGGTCGAAGAGCGCGGGCGAGAGCTGGGTGGACGGCTTCGATTCCTCGCTGACCGTGCCTTCGCGGCCGTGGCAGGCGGCGACGATGCTCTCGGCGGCTGGCACGCTCCAGAGGCGCGAGTCGCGCTTTTCCGGATCGAATTCGTCCCTCTTGAATTTCGGGTCGTACCAGCGGCCTTCGTAGAAGCCACCCGCGCAGACGAACTCCGCGCGCACTTCCCAATAGTCACGCGGGATGAAACGGCGGATTTTCTCTTCACGCTCGACGACGATCGACAAGGTTGGCGTCTGAACACGGCCGACGGTCGTGAGGAAGAAGCCACCGCCCTTGCTGTTGAAGGCGGTCATCGCGCGCGTGCCGTTGATGCCGACGAGCCAGTCGGCTTCCGAGCGGCAGCGGGCGGCGTCGGCGAGCGGCTGCATGTCGTGATCGCTGCGCAGGTTCGCGAAGCCGTCGCGGATCGCCTGCGGCGTCATCGACTGGAGCCACAGGCGCTGGACCGGCTGCTTCGCCTTTGCGTGCTGCGCGATGAGGCGGAAGATCAGCTCGCCCTCGCGCCCCGCGTCGCAGGCGTTGATGAGTTGCGTGACGTCCTTGCGCTTCATCAGCTTGTTGAGCACCTTGAGTCGCGATTCGCTCTTGGCGATCGGGTTCAGGTCGAAGTGCGGCGGGATCACGGGCAGGTGAGCGAAGCTCCACTTGCCGCGCTTGACCTCGTATTCTTCCGGCGCTGCGATTTCCAGCAGATGGCCGACTGCCGACGAGAGTACGTAGTCGTCGCTCTCGTAGTACTCGTCATGCTTGGTAAAACCGCCCAGCGCGCGCGCGATGTCGTTCGCGACGGATGGCTTCTCGGCGATGATCAGAGCTTTGGACATGACTGGTTGCTTGTGGGTGTATCCGGTTGGCGCCCCGGGGCCGATGCCACCTGAATGGGCGCTTGGGCGCGATGCCCGGCGTTGCTGCCCCGCTCGGGGGGCCGTTCTCGACCGCTTTATAGCACATGGCGCGTCGGCGTCGATTTTTGCGTCATCTCATGACGACACCCGCGCACCCGCCAGGGCGCCCAATCATAAGGGCGCGCCACGCCGCGCGGCAAGCGGTGTGCCTGAGCGGGGTCAGATGTGGATTGCGCTCAAACTACAGCCAGCGCGGGTCGCAGCTTGGGCGCGTCGGACACGCCCGGCAGCGCGCTGAGGTCCGAGAGCATGCGCTCGACCACGGCGGCGTGTGGCAGGACCGTGCCGAAAAAGCGCGTGGCGTGACCGTCCTCGATCAGGATGGTCGGGAAGTTCTCGACATCGAGATCGTCGAAGCGATCGGCATGGGTTTCGATGTCGATATACGCGAAGCAGACGTCGGGATGCGCCTCAGCGATGCGGTCGAACGTGGCACGGTAGTCGCGGCACGTCCCGCACCACTGCGCGCACAGGCACGCGACGAACAGCGTGTCCTGATTGCTGACGCGCTCGGCGATCTGGTCGGCGTCGGTGTCGAGGTCTAGCGCGGGCATGGTCGTTCCTTGCGTTCTCTTATATATAGAGCGGGGTATTTGGCGCGAATGTATCACGGCGGCGCGCGGGCGGTGATGCTCCCCCAATCCGCGGCATCAGCCGCGCGATGCCCGCACGAACCAGCCGCCGGGCAAGGCGTCGACGTGTCCCGCGAGTTCGAGTTGCAGCAGCGTGCCTTGCAGCACCGCTTCGGCCATGTCGGTGCGCTGAGCGAGGATTTCAACCGTGGCCGGCGCGTGACCGAGCGCTTTTAGCAGGCACCGGGCTTCGGCGCCAAGGCTGGCAAGCGATTTTCGTGCTTCAGCGCGATGCGCAGGCGGTGGCTCGGGACGGGGAAATTCGAGCGCCAACTGTGGCGTCTCGCTTGTGTCGTCGCGCTGGATGCGATCGAAGGGAACCGGGACCTTCTGCCGGCGTTGTTCCGGCGGCGACGCGAGTGCGCGCCCGGCACCCGGGGGTTGCCCAACATTGAGCGCATCGAGCACTTCTTCGGGCGATTCGACCAGCTGCGCGCCCTGCTTGATGAGCCCGTGGCAGCCGCGCGTGAGCGGCGCGTGAATCGAGCCGGGCAGCGCGAATACGTCGCGTCCCATTTCGTTGGCGAGCCTTGCCGTGATGAGCGAGCCGGAACGTTGCGCGGCTTCGACCACCACCACGCCTTCGACGAGCGCGGCAATCACGCGGTTGCGCTGCGGAAAGTTCGCCGAGCGCGCCGGGGTGCCGAGCGGCCATTCGGAGACGAGTGCGCCGTGTACGGCGATCTCCATGGCGAGTGGGTGATGGGCTGGGGGATAGACGAGATCCGCGCCGGTGCCGATCACGGCGACGGTACCGCCCTGCTCGTGGAGTGCGCCGCGATGCGCGGCGCCGTCCACGCCGAGCGCCAGCCCCGAGACGACGGTAAGACCGGACGCGGCGAGTATGCGCGCGAAGCGCGCTGCGTCGTCGACGGCCTGTGGCGTGGCGTTGCGGCTGCCCACGACGGCTACCGCGCGTGCGTGGAGCAGTTCGAGCCGGCCCTTTGCATAGAGCAGCGGCGGTGGATCGGGCATGTCGAGCAGGCGGGCCGGATAGGCCGGGTCGGCAAGCGTGATGAGCGCGTTGCCGGGACCCGCTCGCCAGGCCTGCAGGGCTTCGAGTTGTGCCGCGAAGTCCGGCCGGGGCTCGGCGAGGGCGGTGTGGGCGGCTTGCGTGCCCGCCACCGCGGCGAGTGCGGCGAACGGCTGGGCCAGCACGTTTTGAGGCAGACCGAACGCGCCGAGCAGCGCACGCAGCGCAGCGGGCCTCAGGCCGCGCGCGAGGGCGAGGCGCAGCCAGGCGGCCAGTTCCTCGGCAGATATCGGCAAGGTCGTCGGCATTGCGTTCCCCGGGCGCGGACGGTTTGCCGCACCTCGTGATAAAATTTTCACCATCCGAAATACACCGTGGCGTCTTTACCCGTGGCATTGCGCGCACGCCTTCGCGCGCAGCGCGTCCGCACGGGCGATAAGCGCGTTCAACGTTGAATTGCGGCCCTTTCGTCCGAATATGAGGAGATATCCTCCGTATCCGGCCTGGGACCCGCAAGCTGGCCGAATGGCCAGGCCGCGCATCGTTCCCTGTTCCTGGCTCTTTCAGGCGCCCAACGAGAAACCCGTCAAATCATGGCTCTACTGCACATTCTTCATTACCCGGACAAGCGTCTGCACAAGGTCGCGAAGCCGGTCGAGGTGGTCAATGACCGCATCCGCAAACTGGTCGCCGACATGGCCGAAACCATGTACGCCGCGCCGGGCGTCGGTCTCGCGGCCACCCAGGTCGACGTGCATGAGCGCGTCGTGGTGATCGACGTTTCCGACGCGCACGACGAACTGCGCGTGTTCATCAACCCGGAAATCATCTGGTCGAGCGACGAGCGCGAAGTGCATGAGGAAGGCTGTCTTTCCGTGCCGGGCATCTACGATGAAGTCGAGCGCGCGGAAAAGGTGCGCGTGCGCGCGATGAACGAAAAGGGCGAGACCTACGAGATCGACTGCGAAGGGCTGCTCGCCGTGTGCATCCAGCACGAAATGGATCACCTGATGGGCAAGGTGTTCGTCGAATACCTCTCGTCGCTCAAGCAGACGCGCATCCGCAGCAAGATGAAGAAGCTCGAACGCGCGATGTAAGCGCGATCCGCGCCGTCTCTTTCTTCATCAACCCGCCTTCAGCGAACTGAGCACCGAGCGCCCATGAGCCACACCCTTCGCGTCATCTTCGCCGGCACGCCGGAATTCGCCGCCGCGGCGCTCGCGGCGATTCACGAAGCGGGCTTCGCCGTGCCGCTCGTCCTGACCCAGCCCGACCGCCCGGCAGGCCGCGGCATGAAGCTCCAGGCAAGCCCGGTCAAGCGCTATGCGCAGGAGCACGGCATCGCCGTCGCCCAGCCGCCGTCGCTGCGCCGCACGGGCAAGTACCCGCAGGAAGCCGCCGCGGCGCTGGATATGCTGCGCGCCACGCCGCACGACGTGATGGTGGTCGCGGCTTACGGGCTGTTGCTGCCGCAGGAAGTGCTGGATATCCCGCCGCGCGGCTGCATCAACATTCATGGATCTATCCTGCCGCGCTGGCGCGGCGCGGCGCCGATTCATCGCGCGATCGAAGCCGGCGACGCCGAAACCGGCATCACGCTCATGCAGATGGACGCGGGGCTCGACACCGGCCCGATGATCTCCGAGGTGCACACGCCGATCGCGCCGGGCGACACCACGGCGACGCTGCACGACCGCCTCGCGCAACTCGGCGCAAAGCTGATCGTGGACGGGCTCGTCGCGCTCGAGCGCGACGGTGCGCTGCCCGCCACGCCGCAGCCGGCAGAAGGCGCGACTTACGCCGAAAAGATCGGCAAGCAGGAAGCCGCGCTCGACTGGCGCCGGCCAGCGGTGGCGCTCGCGCGGCAGATTCGCGCGTTCGACCCGTTCCCAGGCGGCGCGGCCACGCTGGACGGCGCGCAGCTCAAGCTGTGGGCCGCCGAGCCGGTAGCGCGTCCGGCGGGCACCGCCGGCGAGCCGGGCGAGATTCTCGAAGTGAGCCCGGCGGGTGTGGTGGTGGCCTGCGGCGAGGGCGCGCTGCGCCTCACGCAGCTGCAAAAGCCGGGCGGCAAGCGGCTGCCCGCGCGTGAATTCCTGGCTGGCATGCAGCTGGCGGCGGGGCAAAGGTTCCAGTTGCCCGAGACCCCAGCGGCCTGAGCCAGGGCTCGCGCCATGGCCTGGACGCCAACGGCTGAAAACGACCGTGAGGTCAAGTGCCGCGCGGTTCCCGGCGCGCTAGAATCAATGACGTTTGAAGCGCGTTTTTCGATTTTGAGGTTGTCATGCTCGGCATTACCCATTTCGGTTTCTTCGTCGTCGCCGTATTTCTCCTGAACGTGACGCCGGGGCCCGACACGGCCTATATCGTCGGCCGCAGCGTCGCGCAGGGCCGCGGCGCGGGCCTCGTTTCCGCACTGGGTATTTCGGCGGGCTGCTGTGTGCACACGCTCGCCTGCGCGTTCGGTTTGACCGCGCTGCTCGCGGCGTCGGCCACGGCGTTCACGGTCATCAAGATCGTCGGCGCGATCTATCTTGTGTATCTCGGCGTGCGCCTCGTGCTCACGAAGCACGAGGCCAAGCCCGCCGCCGAAGGCGCCGCGCCAGCCACGCCGCCTGCGGCCGCGCCGCGCCCGCTGCGCCAGCTGTTCGTTGCGGGTTTCTGCACCAACGTGCTCAACCCGAAGGTGGTGCTGTTCTTCGTCTCGTTTTTCCCGCAGTTCGTGACCACGGGGACGGAGCACAAGGCCCTCGCTTTCCTCACGCTCGGCGCCGTGTTCTTGCTGATGAGCACGGTCTGGAACAGCTTCGTCGCGTGGGTGGCGGGCAGCGTCACGCAGCGCTTCTCGGGCAAGCCGGGCGTGAAGAAGTGGCTCGACCGCACGGTCGGTTCGGCGTTCGTCGGGCTGGGCCTGAAGCTCGCGACCGCCACGCACTGAGATTGAATTTTTCGCATCCGCCCATATCTAACAAATCGCTTACAATGCGCTCGCCTGGCGCTAGCTGACCGGCTGGCGGCGGGCGTTCAACGATCGATTTGATCCCCTCGCGGGTGAAGGAGCACAGCACATGTTCAACTGGGTCAAAACCGCGATGTTGATGGCCGCGATTACGGCCCTTTTCATCGTGATTGGCGGGCTGATCGGCGGGCATCGCGGGATGGTGCTGGCGCTGTTCTTCGCGCTCGCCATGAACTTCTTCTCCTACTGGTATTCGGACAAGATGGTCCTGCGCATGTACAACGCACAGGAAGTCGACGAGACCACGGCGCCGCAGTTCTATCGCATGGTCCGCGATCTGGCCACGCGGGCGGGCTTGCCGATGCCGCGTGTCTACCTCATCAACGAGGACGCGCCCAACGCCTTCGCCACGGGCCGCAACCCCGAGCACGCCGCGGTCGCGGCGACCACCGGCATTCTGCGCGTGCTGTCCGAGCGCGAGATGCGCGGCGTCATGGCGCACGAGCTGGCGCACGTGAAGCATCGGGACATTCTCATCTCGACCATCTCGGCCACCATGGCCGGCGCGATCTCGGCGCTCGCCAATTTCGCGATGATCTTCGGCGGCCGCGACGAAAACGGCCGCCCGGCGAACCCCATCGCGAGCATTGCCGTGGCGCTGCTCGCGCCGATCGCGGGCGCGCTGATCCAGATGGCGATTTCGCGTGCGCGCGAATTCGAGGCGGACCGCGGCGGCGCCGAGATTTCCGGCGATCCGCAGGCGCTCGCCTCGGCGCTCGACAAGATCCACCGCTACGCGCAGGGCATTCCGTTCCCGGCGGCCGAACAGCATCCGGCCACGGCGCAGATGATGATCATGAATCCGCTTTCCGGCGGCGGCTTGCAGAACCTCTTTAGCACGCACCCGGCCACGGAAGAGCGCATCCGCCGCTTGATGGAGATGGCTGCTGGCGGCGGACGCTAAAGCGACGACCGGTGACGGGTAACAAAAAAACGCCTCTTCGGAGGCGTTTTTTATTCAGCCTGTCGCCGCGGCGTCGCCGTCCACGTGTCGAGCGACCGCTCGGGCCGAAACCCGCAATGCCCGTTGACGCAGCGAAACCACGAAGAACACGAAATAAACGCCGATGAACCAGGACACGTCGAGCGCGTAGTACACGTGCCCGAACTTGACGACGATCCACGCGGCGATGAACGTCAGTGGTACGGCGTAGAAAAACACGCGATCCATCCGGTTAGCGTCGTTGCTGCTCTGGAAGAGCGAAACGTAGCAGCACGCAAAAAACGGCGCGATGTCGTATTCCTTCATTCTCGGATTCAGCGCAAGACAGAACGCGAGCACGTAGAACAGCCTGCCCGGCACGCTTTCGTTTTCGGCAACCATCAGCCGTCGCCCGCGCAATGGATTGACCGCGTACGCGAACAGCGCCACGACCACCAGTTCGTAGAACAGGACGTCCTCCAGGGTCGATAACGCGCGCACGTGTTGTTCGAGTATCCCGAACAGCACGAGCCCGGAATCGTTCTGGGCGAGCATCTGCCAGCGCAGCACGGTTTCGAAGTCGGTCCACAGACGCGGTTCCAGCGCGAGCTGCGCGATGGTTGCGAGCGCAACACACAAGGGCACGGCGAAGAAGTAACGCGTGCCTTTGGGGATAAAAAAGAACACGACGGCGTAGGTCAGGAAATAGATCTTGATGGAGGCAAACAGGGCGATGAAAAAAGCCAGCGCGCAATACTTTGCCGTCGCGTTGCCGCTTTGCTGCGAAGAATGCGGTGAAGCGTTCCGCGAAGCCGCATAAAAAAGCGCAATGATCAGCAAGTGGCCGAAGATCGCGAAATTCCCCGTGAGCATGCCGCCCACGCCTGCGCCGCCGGTCAGAAACCCCAACGCACCCGCGACGACGAAATCCGCATGCCGGATGCTGTAGGCGAGATAGATCAGCGACGCGACAACGAATGCCAGATAGAGCCAGTGAAACGGCACGCGCGAAAAGAGATTCAGGAAGAGGGGCGGATAGACGAAGGGGAATCCGTGCGGGATATACGGGTTCGCGCCGCGCTTGAACTGATCCAGCGCGTACGCGTACACCTTGTAGTCCCAGAAGGGCGAGAACAGCTTTCCGCGTCCCTGCTGGTACACGGAAAAGAGCGCAACGAAGGCGAGGAACGCGAAGTCTTGTTTCTTCCCGAGTAGTTTCATGATGGCCGCTACGACGCAGGGGGAGGGGCGTTTTCTGTCGCCATCATGCGGCGAGCCGTTAGTCGGTATCCGCCAATATGTATCTCTGCGCTTTTCACCGCCGTTTGCCTGCGGGCGCGGTGCCGTCAACGGGAATCGCGCCGGCTGGCAGTGTTGCGCGCTCGCCACGCTACAATGGCTCGCTTGTGCATCATTGACGCCGCACTTCACCGCGGCCCGCATCCGGTTTCTTCATGACATCGAGCCCATCCCGGCGACCCAGCAAGCCGTCTCACGGCAAAAAGAGTTCCGCATCGCCCTCGCGCCAGCCGGGCGCAGCGCCGGCGCGCAGCCACGCCGTGCACCTGGCCCCCGAATCGCTGGGCTTTGCGCTCGACCAGGCCGCGCATGCGATCGGCGCGGTGCGCACCGGTGCGGCGCTGCCCGCCGCGCTCGCGAGCGCCTTCGCCGCCTTGCCCGCCGACTTCGCGCCGCAGGCTCGCGGTGCCGTGCAGGACATCGCGTACCGCACGATGCGGCGGCTCGGCACGGTCGACTGGCTAATCCGGCAGCGCGTGAGCAAGGCGCCGCCGCCGCTCGTCGCGAACCTGCTGGCCTGCGCGCTGGCGTTGCTCGCCGAAGACGAGGAGAGCGCGGCCTACACGCCGTTTACGGTCGTCGATCAGGCCGTGCGCGCCGTGGCTGCGCGCCGCGAGGTCGCGTTCGCGAAGGGGCTCGTCAATGCGGTGCTGCGCGGCTTTTTGCGCGAGCGCGACACCGCGCTTGCCGCAGCAGGGGCCGATGAAACCGCCTACTGGAACTATCCGCGCTGGTGGATCGACGCGGTGCGCGCCGCGTGGCCCACCCAGTGGCAGGCGATTCTCACCGCGGGCAACACGCAAGGCCCGCTTACGCTGCGCGTGAACGCGCGCCGTGCGAGCGCTGCCGAATACGTCCGGCGGCTCGCCGCTGAAAACATCGCCGCCACGCAGATCGGCGAACACGCCGTGCGTCTCGCCGCTGCGTTGCCGGTGGATCGCATCCCCGGATTTCTCGCGGGCGACGTGTCCGTGCAGGACGCCGGCGCGCAAGTGGCCGCGCAAATCCTCGACGTGCGTGACGGCATGCGCGTGCTCGACGCGTGCGCGGCACCCGGCGGCAAGAGCGGCCATCTGCTCGAGCTTGCCGACATCGACCTGGTTGCGCTCGAAAGCGACGCCACGCGCGCCGCGCGCATCGGCGAAAACTTCGCGCGCCTCGGTTTTACGCAAGACGATCCCGCGCACCCCATGCGGCGCGCAAAGATCGTGGTCGGCGACGCGGGCAATCCTGCCGCGTGGCACGACGGCGAAGGCTTCGATCGCATCCTCGCCGACGTGCCGTGCTCGGCCTCGGGCATCGTGCGCCGCCATCCGGACATTCGCTGGCTGCGCCGCGAGAGCGACATCGCGGCGCTTGCCGCCGAGCAGCGCCGCATCGTCGATGCGCTGTGGCCGCTCGTGAAGCCGGGCGGCGAACTGCTCTACGTGACCTGCTCGATCTTCCCCGAGGAAGGCGAGGCGCAGGCGCGCCGGTTTGAAAGCACCCATGCGGATGCGGTACGATTGGACGCCCCGGGGCAACTGCTGCCCGAGGCGTTCGGCGCGCCGGCCCGTGGGCCAGAAGACGGCGCAGCCGGCGAGGCGCGGCACGAGGCCGCTGCAACGGCCGAAGTGACGACAACTGGCTTTCCCGTTCCCGATCGCACCGCAGATCACGACGGATTCTTCTACGCGCGCTTTCAGAAACGGTGACCATCAAACGCTTCTTCCCGCTGCGGTTCGCGGCCCTGATCTGGCTGATGCTTGCCGTCGTCGGCCTGGTGGCCGCCGCGCCGGCTCGCGCCGACTCGATCTCGGTGCAGCGCGCGTCGCTCCAGGCCGACAGCAACGGCTGGAGCCTCGACGCCCGTTTCGACTTCGACCTCAACAGCAGCCTGGAAGACGCGGTCAACAAGGGCATTCCGCTTTACTTCACCACCGACTTCGAGCTCACGCGCGCGCGCTGGTACTGGTTCGACGAACAGCCGGTGAGCATTTCGCAAAGCATTCGCCTGTCGTTCCAGCCGCTCACGCGCGAGTACCGCGTGTCGAGCGGCGGTCTGCAGCTCGGCTTCTCGACGCTCGCGGACGCGCTCGCGGTCATCAAGCACGTCACCTCGTGGCACGTGATCGACCGCAACGACGTGCATGCCGGCGAAACGTACACGGCCTCGGTGCGCATGCAGCTCGACGTCGCGCTGATGCCCAAGCCGTTCCAGATCGACGCCGTGAACAACCGCGACTGGAACCTCGCTTCCGACTGGAAGCGCTTCAACTTCACGGTGACCGAACGTGCTAGATAAAGTACGCCGCGCCACCAGCTTCAGCAGCGTCGTCGTCAAGCTGCTCGTCTCCACCGTCGCGTTCACCGCGACGCTGCTGCTCGTCCTGCTCGCCGCGGCGAGCGCGAACACCGAGTTCTTCGACCGCTACTACGGCTGGCTCTACGCGGCCAATATCATCGTCGCGCTGATCTTCCTGTCGGTGGTCACGGCGCTCATGATCGTGATCGTCGTGCGCTTGAGGCGCGGCAAGTTCGGCACGCGGCTGCTCGCCAAGCTCGCGTTCTTCTTCGCGCTTGTGGGCGTGGTGCCGGGCGGCATCATCTATATCGTTTCGTATCAGTTCGTCTCGCGCTCGATCGAGTCGTGGTTCGACGTGAACGTGGAAACCGCGCTTACCGCAGGCTTGAATCTCGGCCGCGGCATGCTCGACGCCTCGCTCTCCGACCTGCAAACCAAGGGCCGTCTGATGGCCGAGCAGATCGCGAGCGGCGACGCCGCGGGCACGACGCTCACGCTCCTGCGTGCGCGCGACCAGTTCGGCGTGCAGGACGCGATGATCGTCGAGCCGGTGCGCAGCATGTCGGGCGCGGCGCCCGACATGCACGTGGTGGCGCAGGCGTCGAGCAACTTCTCGTCGCTCATGCCCGCCGACATGCCTACGTCGCTCATGCTCGATCAGGCGCGCGGGCGCGGCTATGCGGCGATCGAAGGCGAAGTGGACGGCGACCCGCATCAGCTTGGCTCGAAGGGCGCGCTTCGATTGCGCGTGGTCACGCGCATTCCCGATGCGAACACAACGGATCTGCAGCCGGTCGAGCGTTTCCTGCAACTCGAGCAGCCGGTGCCGTCCGCGCTCGCGCGCAATGCCGACGCCGTGCAGCGCGCGTATCGCGAGTATCAGGAGAAGGCGCTGGGCCGCACGGGCCTGCGCAAGATGTATATCGGCACGCTCACGCTCGCGCTCTTCCTCGCCACCTTCGTCGCGATGATGCTCGCGCTCGCGCTCGGCAACCAGCTTGCGAGGCCGCTCTTCCTGCTCGCGCAGGGCACGAAGGAAGTGACGGAGGGCGACTACACGCCCAAGCGCGAAATCAAGTCGCGCGACGAACTGGGCTTCCTTACGCAGTCGTTCAACGCGATGACGCGCCAGCTTTCCGAAGCGCGCCAGGCCGTGGAGAAGAACCGCGTCGCGCTCGAGCATTCGAAGGCGTACCTCGAAAGCATTCTCGCGAACCTCACGGCGGGCGTGTTCGTGTTCGACCGGCAGTTCCGCCTCACGACGGCGAACCCCGGTGCCGAGCGCATCTTCCGTCAGCCGTTCCAGACGGAGCTCGGCGTCGCGCTCGATCATATCGGCGCGCTCACGGAGTTCGGCGCGATGGTGCGCAAGGCCTTCGCCGATCAGGAAGCTTCGCGCGGCGATGGCGATCGGGAGCGCGGCCACTGGCAGCAGCAGTTCTCCGTGCCGATTCCGGGCGAGACCGATCCGCTCACGCTGCTCGTGCGCGGCGCGCGCCTCGTATCCGACACGGGCCGCGACGCGGGCGACATGCAGACCTCGGGCTACGTGGTGGTGTTCGACGACATCTCTGACGTGATCTCGGCGCAGCGCTCGGTCGCGTGGGGCGAAGTCGCACGGCGTCTTGCGCACGAGATCAAGAATCCGCTCACGCCGATCCAGCTCTCGGCCGAACGCCTGCAGATGAAGCTCACCGACAAGCTCGCGCCAACCGACGCCGAAGTGCTCAGGCGCGGCGCGACCACCATCGTCAATCAGGTCGCGGCGATGAAGCAGATGGTCGACGACTTCCGCGATTACGCGCGTACGCCGCCGGCCGTGCTCGCGCATCTGCAGCTCAACGATCTCGTGAGCGAAGTGCTCACGCTCTACGGCGCGGAAGAAGGCAAGAGCGCGATCAAGGTCGAGCTCTCCGACTTGCCGGTGATACGCGGCGACGCGACGCAATTGCGCCAGGTGATCCACAACCTGCTGCAAAACGCGCAGGACGCAGTGGCCGATACGCAGAATCCTCGCGTGACGCTCGAGACCCGCGCCGTAGAATACGGAGACCCCGACGCGCAAGGCCGCACGCACGTGGCGGTGCGTCTCACGGTATCGGACAACGGCCCGGGTTTCCCGGCGCGCATCCTCACGCGCGCGTTCGAACCCTATGTGACGACCAAGGCCAAAGGAACAGGACTCGGGCTTGCGATGGTCAAGAAGATCGTCGACGAGCACGGCGCGCGCATCGACATCCGCAATCGAATGAGAGCGGGCGACGCGATCGAAGGCGCGCAGATCTCGATTCTCTTTCTCCAGTTGGCAGACGATGCCGCCACGCCCGGACCCGGCCGATCCGGGGAGGGGCAGGCGCGTGCCGAAGCGGAGCAGGGGTCAAAAGCAACAGTGCAGACAAGGGCAGCGTAAATGGCAACCATCCTGGTGGTAGATGATGAAATGGGCATCCGGGAATTGCTCTCGGAGATCCTCAGCGACGAAGGACACGTCGTGGAGCTCGCGGAAGATGCGCAACAGGCGCGCGACTTCCGGCAGCGCCACGTGCCGGACCTCGTGCTGCTCGATATCTGGATGCCGGACACCGATGGCGTGACGCTGCTCAAGGAATGGGCCGCGCAGGGGCATCTCACGATGCCGGTCATCATGATGTCGGGGCACGCGACCATCGACACCGCCGTCGAGGCGACGAAGATAGGCGCGCTCAACTTCCTCGAAAAGCCGATCGCGCTGCAAAAGCTGTTGAAGGCGGTCGAGCAGGGGCTCGCGCGCGGCACGGCCGCGCCGGTCGCGCCGGCCACATCGGCGGCGGCTGGGAAGACGGCTGCGGGCGGACCGGCGGTCGTGGCATCGGCAGCGGCGCTGCCGGTGCTGGGCGCCGACGGCGTGCATGGCATGCAGGCGGGCGCGGCCACGCAAACCGCATCGATCTCGTTCGACATCCCGCTGCGTGATGCGCGCGATGCGTTCGAGCGCGCCTACTTCGAGTACCACCTCGCGCGCGAGAACGGCAGCATGACGCGCGTGGCCGAAAAAACGGGGCTTGAGCGTACGCACCTGTATCGCAAGCTCAAGCAGCTCGGCGTGGACCTCGGCAAGAGCAAGGGCGAATGAACGTGTGAAAGTGAGCGGCGTGGCCAGACGCATCAATTTTGTGAAAGCCACTTGGCAAACGCCACATTCATCGCTATAATCTTTTTTCTTCGTTGGCCCGGTAGCTCAGTTGGTAGAGCAGCGGATTGAAAATCCGCGTGTCGATGGTTCGATTCCGTCCCAGGCCACCAGAATGTAGCCCCAGGAGATCGTTCGATTCCTGGGGCTTTTTCGTTGTGCTCATTGTCTTGCGGTTCGCATTCCAGACATCGGCGGTATCCAGGGTATAAGGGTGCGCCGATGCCCGTGTAGAGGCCCCGACCTATACTGCATGAGCCGGCGCGGGGGTTGTCCCTGCCGGTCCGCCCGGGCGCATCGAGCAACACAAGCCAGCAACGAAGGCATTCGCGCGGAAACCTCATACACGGAGTTTCACGGTGACTCGAACAGAAGCCAAGGGCGCGCTCGTACTGTTTTCCGGCGGCCAGGATTCGGCCACGTGCCTTGCATGGGCGCTCGACCGCTACGAGAGCGTCGAAACGCTCGGCTTCGATTACGGCCAGCGTCATCGCGTCGAACTGGAATGCCGCGAGGGCTTTCGCGCGGCGATCGCCAGCACGTTCCCCGAATGGGGCGAGCGTCTCGGCGACGATCACATGATCGATCTGTCGGTGCTAGGCTCGATCAGCGACACGGCCATGACGCGCGAAATCGAGATCGAAACCGCCGCGAGCGGCTTGCCGAACACCTTTGTGCCGGGCCGCAACCTGATGTTCATGCAGATCGCTGCGGCGATCGCTTATCGTCGCGGGCTCAAGGTGCTCGTGGGCGGGATGTGCGAAACGGACTTCTCGGGCTACCCCGACTGCCGCGACGACACGATGAAGGCGCTGCAAGTGGTGCTCAATCTCGGCATGGACACGCGCTTCCTGCTGGAAACGCCGCTCATGTGGCTCGACAAGGCCGATACATGGCGGCTCGCCGAACAGCTGGGCGGCGAAGCGCTGGTGGACATGGTCCGCGTGGAAACGCACACCTGCTACGTGGGCGAGCGCGCCGAGCTTCACGCGTGGGGCTTCGGCTGCGGCGAGTGCCCGGCGTGCAAGTTGCGCAAGCGCGGGTATGAAGCGTATCTCGCCGGCGAGAACGTGACGGAAGCCCCGGTCTGAGCGTGAGCCTCGGGCCGCACGCGTGACTTTTGCGGTGAAGAATATGGCCAGGGCCGCGCACGGGCGGCGCGCCCCCCGCCGACACGATGATTTCGCGCCCGAGATCAACCGGCTTTGCACGCGCCTTGCGCGCATGAGCCAGAACCAGGCTGCACGATGACTTACGCGGTAAAGGAAATTTTCTACACGTTGCAGGGCGAGGGCGCGAACGCCGGGCGTCCGGCCGTGTTCTGCCGGTTCGCCGGCTGCAATCTCTGGTCGGGCCGCGAGGAAGATCGCGAGCAAGCCGTTTGCCGCTTCTGCGACACCGACTTCGTCGGCACCGATGGCGAGAACGGCGGCAAATTCCGCACGCCGGAAGCGCTCGTCGCGAAGATCGCCTCGCTGTGGCCAGAAGGCGAGGGCAACCGCTTTGTGGTGTGCACGGGCGGCGAGCCGATGCTGCAGATCGACGCGCCGTTCGTCGACGCGCTGCACGCCGCCGGTTTCGAGATCGCGATCGAAACGAACGGCTCGCTGCCGGTGCTGGAAACGATCGACTGGATCTGCGTGAGCCCCAAGGCCGACGCGCCGCTCGTCGTCACGAAGGGCAACGAGTTGAAGGTTGTCGTGCCACAGGAAAACCAGCGTCTCGCCGACTACGCGAAGCTCGATTTCGAGTATTTTCTCGTGCAGCCCATGGACGGCCCATCGCGCGACCTGAACACGAAGCTCGCCATCGACTGGTGCAAGCGCCATCCGCAATGGCGCCTGTCGATGCAGACCCACAAATACCTGAACATTCCCTGATTCACGCGAATTTACCTAAAGAAGCGCCGTGCTGACGATCACCCGAAAACTCGAATTCGACGCGGGCCACCGCATCCCCGACCACCGCAGCCAGTGCCGCAATCTGCACGGCCATCGCTACGTGCTCGAAATCACGCTGGAAGGCGACCTCGTCGAAACCGAGGGCGCGCCCGACCGCGGCATGGTGATGGACTTCGCCGATGTGAAGTCGCTCGCGAACCAGCATCTCGTCGATCTGTGGGATCACGCGTTCCTCGTCTTCGCGGGCGACACGCAGGTGCGCGGCTTTCTCGAAACGCTGCCGGGCCACAAGACGGTCGTGATCGACCGCATTCCGACCGTGGAAAACCTCGCCGCCATCGCGTTCGACATTCTCGCGAACGTGTACGACGCGCACTATGGCGTGAATCTGCGCCTGCACAAGCTGCGCCTGTACGAGACGCCGAACTGCTGGGCCGAAGTCACGCGCGACTGACGCGCGCAGGGCCCCGCCTCACCCTCGCTCCGGCGGCCCGCGCAAGGCGGGTTTTCCGTGCCGACCGCCAGGTTTTTGTCGCGGTATGATCATTGCCGCAAGGCCTGCGCATCCCCGCGCGCGGCCCGACAAACACATAACGGAGCGAGACCTGCCGGCTGCCGCGCTGCCGGGCGACACCGCCCGCGCCTGGCGCGTGCGCCCGGCAGTCTCGCCGGGAGCACGGCGATGAGCACCTTCACCAATCCCCTCAAGGAACGCCTCAAGGAGGCGGACCCGCTATTCGGCCTATGGCTGTCGATGGGCAGCGAGACCGCCGCCGAGGCGCTCGCGCACGCCGGCTTCGACTGGCTGCTGATCGACATGGAGCACACCCCCAACGACAGCGCCGACACCATCGCGCAACTGCGCGCCATCGCCGCCGCGCATCTGCCCACCGAGCCCGTGGTGCGTCTGCCCGACAGCGAGCCGTGGCTCGTGAAGCATGTGCTCGACGCGGGCGCGCGCACGGTGATGTTCCCCAACGTGGCCTCGGCTGAAGAAGCGGCGCGCGCCGTGAGCCTCACGCAGTACCCCGATGCGCGCACGCCCGGCGGCCAGCGCGGCGTGGCGGGCGCGGTACGCGCGGCGGCCTACGGCATGCGCCGCGATTATCTTCAGGGCGCGAACGCGCAGATCGCGACGATCGTGCAGATCGAGTCGGCGGCGGCGCTGGCCGAAGTCGAGCAGATCGCGCAGGTGCCGGGCGTCGACTGCCTGTTCGTGGGTCCCGCCGATCTGGCAGCGAGCCTCGGCCATCTCGGCGACTCGAAGCATCCGGACGTGGTTGCCGCCGTGCAGCGCATCGTTGCGGCCGCGCGCGAGGCGGGCGTCGCAGCGGGCATCTTCGCAATGGATGCGGCCGGCGCCAGGCAGTATCGCGAGATGGGCTTCAGCTTCATCGCCTTGGCCGCCGACGTGATGTGGCTCGTGCGCGCGACACGCCAGGCGCTCCAGGAGGCGAGATCATGAAGCGTCCGAAAGCGCTTTTGGGGCGGCATTTCGAGCGGCATTTTGAACGGATCGCGCGCGCGCTCGCCATCGGCTGTTTCGCGGCCGCGGCGCTCGGCGTGAGCGGCGTGGCGGCAGCCGCCGACGCCGCTAGCGCCACCGAGGGCGCGGAAGCCGATCCGCAAACGGCCAACGCCGTTGCCGACTACAACGCGGGCAGTCTCAGCGCGGCGCGCGCCGAGTTCCAGGCGGCGGCCGAGCGCGGCAACCGGCTGGCGGAGTTCAACTACGCGATGATGCTCGTGAACGGCGAAGGCGGGGCCGCCGACGTGGGCGAGGGCCGCAAGTGGCTGCGCAAGGCGGCGGACGCGAACATGTCGCACGCGCAGTACGTGTACGGCAAGATGTACGACGACGGCGACTTCGTCGAGCGCGATCCCGTGCAGGCGCACCAGTGGTTCCTCAAGGCGGCCAAGCAGGGCCATGTGCAGGCGGAGCTTGCGCTCGCGAACCAGTACCTGGACGGTCGCGGCACCACGCGCGACAACAAGCAGGCGTTCTACTGGTACAAGAAGGCCGCCGAGGGCGGCGACATGACCGCGCAATACGTAACCGGCTCGTTCTACGAGCGCGGCGGCGACGGTGTACCGAAGAACCTCAACGTCGCACGCGCGTACTATGCCGCGGCGGCGGCCCAGGGCGATCCCGTGGCGCGCCTGAAGTATCAGCAGTTGAGCGCGCAGCTGATGAAGTCGGTGCCCACGCAGTAAGCGCCAGAAAGCGACCGCCGAAACGAAAACGCGCCGGACAATGCCGGCGCGTTTTTTTGAAGTACTGCGATCGAGCGGGCATAGCCGCCCGCCGTACCCTCAACTCTGCATCAAACGCTTCTGGCGTCCCACGCTCATGATGAGTCCGATCGCCACGCCGAGCGTGGTGAGCGCCGTGCCGCCATAACTCATGAATGGCAGCGGCACGCCCACCACGGGCAGGATGCCGCTCACCATGCCGATGTTGACGAACGCATAGGTAAAGAACGCCATCGTGAGCGAACCGGCCAGTAATCGCCCGAACAGCGTCGCGCCGTTCGCGGCGATATAGAGCCCGCGCGCAATCAGACACATGTAGAGCGTGAGCAGCACGAGGCCGCCCGCCAGGCCGAACTCTTCGGAAAACACCGCGAAGATGAAATCGGTGTGCTTTTCGGGGATGAACTCCAGGTGCGACTGCGTGCCCTTCAACCAGCCCTTGCCGAGCGGGCCGCCCGAGCCGATCGCGATCACGGCCTGGATGGTGTGGAAGCCCTTGCCGAGCGGATCGGAGGTCGGGTCGAGCAGCGTGCAGATGCGGTGCTTCTGGTAGTCGTGCATGAGCGGCCAGTTCACCTGCGGCTGGCAGATCTTGTCCTGGAACGCCGCGATCGAGGCCACGGCGATCACGCCCGCGATCAGCACCGGCACGATCAGCTTGAACGAGAGCCCCGCGAAATAGATGACGAAGAGGCCCGACGCGAACACGAGCACTGCGGTGCCGAGGTCCGGCTGCTTGGCAATGAGCCCCACGGGCACGAGCAGGATCACGAAGCCGACGACGAAGTCGTACCAGCGCATCACGCCTTCGCGGCGCTGGTAGTACCAGGCGAGCATGAGCGGCGTGGCGATCTTGAGGATTTCCGAGGGCTGAATCACGACGCCCACGTTGATCCAGCGCTTTGCGCCCTTGCGCGTGAGGCCGAATAGCGCCACGGCAACGAGCAGCGCGATGCCGAAGGTATACATCGGCACTGCGAAGCGCATGAGCGTGTTGGGCGGGACATTGGCGAGCGCCCACATCAGCACGAAGGTGAGCATGATGTTGCGCAGCTGGTCTTCCACGCGGCCCGGCACGTCGAGGCTCGCGCTGTACAGCGTGACGATGCCCACGCACAGCAGCAGGAACACAGTGAGCGCGAGCGGGCGGTCGAAGCCGAGGAACATCTTGCGCAGCGTGTCGAGCACGGCGCGCTTGTCGATCTTGTCGAACTGGAGGAAAGGCATAGTGACTCCTTACTCGTCGATGCCGCCCGTTGCGGGCTTGGGCGGCGGTGCGAGCGTGGCCGCGTCGCTCGCGCTGGCGGGGCGGCCACGCTC